>JAGUZU010000126.1 GCA_020060625.1 Anaerolineales bacterium
CCAGCATTTTTTGCTTTTCAACTTTATTGGCTTTGAGGTACCGTGGTCGTAGAACTTCGAGTAATTCGCGCTTGCTTTTCAGGCTCATCATGTGGCTCCCCCGACAGGCTTATTTGCCTATCGGAAAGTAACATTTTTCCTGATGCAACGATACTCCCCTCGGTAACATTTTCCGTGATGCAATTCGCCACCCGCCAAACCTGCCGAGTCTGTGCTATAATCCGCGCCACGATGCTCAACCAAGCCTGCTTCGCCAATAACAATAATAACGATAATGACGATCTCCCGTATCGTTGGGCGAAGCCTTGCTAGTTGACGGATAACCGAGTCAAACCAATCGCCCAACGCTGATGCGAAGGGCGATTTATTTTATCTATACTAATGAGACCTGACAGGTTTCTGAAAACCTGTCAGGCTAGGGTAAAACTTTCGGAGGCGCAACATGTACAGAACTCATCTATGTGGAGAATTACGCGCCAGTCATGCGGGGCAGACGGTCACCCTCGCGGGCTGGGTTCATCGCCGCCGCGACCACGGCGGGGTGGCATTCTTTGACCTGCGTGACCGCGCGGGCATTGTCCAGGTCACCATCAACCCCGATCTTTCCAAGGAAACTCTCGACCTTGTGGCGGATGTCCGCTTCGAGTGGGTTTTGCAAATCGAAGGCGTCGTGCAAAAACGCCCGGTGGGAATGGAAAATCCCAAAATGATTACGGGCGAGATCGAGATCATCGCAAAGGATGTGAAAGTCCTCAACCCATCCAAAACGCCGCCCTTCATGATCAACACGGACAACGACCTGCCCGATGAAAACATGCGCCTCAAATACCGCTACCTCGACCTGCGCCGTGAGCGCCTGACGAAGAACATGGTGCTGCGTCACAAGGTCATCAAGTTCATGCGGGATTATCTCGACGAACAGGGCTTCATTGAAATCGAAACGCCGATCATGTTCAAAGCGACGCCGGAAGGCGCGCGTGACTACCTCGTGCCTTCCCGCATTTACCCGGGGCAGTTCTACGCATTGCCCCAGTCGCCTCAGCAGTTGAAGCAATTGCTGATGGTGGCGGGTATGGACAAGTACTTCCAGATCGCGCGCTGTTTCCGCGACGAAGACCTGCGCGGTGACCGTCAGCCGGAGTTTACGCAACTTGACTTGGAAATGTCCTATGTTCATCGTGACGATGTATTGGATCTCGTCGAAGGCTTATTTACCAAGATGATTCCTGAAGTTGCGCCGCACAAGAAACTGTATTCTTCACCGTGGCCCAAATTTTCCTACCGTGAAGTGTTGGAACGCTTCGGCACCGACAAGCCCGACTTGCGTTTCGGCATGGAATTGGTTGACGTCAGCGATGTGTTCGCAAAGAGTGAGTTCAAGGTCTTCCAGTCTGCGTTGGATGCGGGCGGAGTCATCAAATGCATCGTCGCGCCAAAGTCAGCGGACATGTCTCGCAAGGAACTCGATGCGCTCACAGAAGTGGCGAAGTCGTTTGGGGCGAAGGGAATGCCCTATTTGGCGGTAACAGCCGAGGGCGTGAAAGGAAGCGCGGCAAAGTTCTTTAAGGAAGAAGAACTCGCAGCGTTGAAAGAAAAAACGGGAGCAGGAGTCGGCGATCTGATCGTCTTCGCATCCGACGCTCGCGCGGTTGCCAACAAAGTTCTCGGTGGACTGCGCTTGTGGTTCCGCGATAAATTAGATCTGGCGGATAAAGATATGATGGCATTTGCCTGGGTGGTGGACTTCCCGTTCTTTGCGTTCAATGAAGAGACGCAGGCGTGGGAATCGGAGCATCATCCGTTCACCATGCCGAAGCTGGACGACCTGCCCAAGTTCGATACCGACCCTGGCGCGGTGCTTTCGGATGCGTACGACATGGTGTGCAATGGTTATGAGACCGCTTCGGGTTCGATCCGTATTCATCGCCGTGACATTCAGATGAAGATGTTCCAGATGCTTGGCATGAGCGATGAAGAGATCAAAGCAAAGTTTGGTCACATGCTGGAGGCGTTCGAGTACGGCGCTCCCCCACATGGCGGCATGGCGCCTGGCATTGACCGTCTCGTGATGCTGTTGGCGGACGAACCCAACATCCGAGAAGTGATCGCCTTCCCCAAGAATCAAAACGGGCGCGACGTGATGGCAGATGCGCCGTCGGAAGTGGAACCGAAGCAGTTGAAAGAGCTGCATATTAAGTTCAATTAATGTCATTGCGAGGGCGACGCTCTTCCGCCCGACGAAATCTCCGTGTGAGCTAGGGATTGCTTCGTCGCGAAGAACAAGAGCGCTCCTCGCAATGACATGGGAGTATGTATGACCCAAACCATTGATACAAAAACCGTCAAGCACGTCGCCTTCCTTGTCCGACTCGGCATCTCCGAAGAGGAAGCCCAAACCTTCAGCGGACAATTCTCCTCCATCATTGACTACTTCAACATGCTCAACGAAGTGGACACGATGAACGTCCCACCTGCTTCGGACATTGCCAATGCCGAAAACGTGTTGCGTGAAGATGAAGTCAAACCGTCCATGAGCCGCGAAGATTTTTTGAAGAGCGCACCAAACTCCGAGCGTGGATATGTGAAGGTTCCTACTGTGTTGGGAGATGAGTAAAAGACGATATTCGATACTCGATTATTCGAACTTCGAATATCTAATCTCAAATATCGATGTTTGCTCAGAGAACCTATGCAACTACATACGCTAACCATTCAAGAAGCTCATCAATTACTTGTTACCAAGCAGGTTTCCTCTGTCGAGTTGACGCAAGCCATGCTAGACCGCATCCACAATGTGGACAAGAAGGTCAAATCCTACGTCACCGTCACGGATGACCTCGCGCTCGAACAAGCCAAAAAAGCCGACGAGCGCATTGCCAAAGGCGAGAACGTTACTCCGCTGACGGGCATCCCCTTCTCGATGAAGGACTCCATTTCCACACGTGGAGTCCGCACCACCTGCTCGTCGAAGATTCTCGAAAACTACGTCCCGCAGTACAACGCCACCGTCACGGACAAACTCGCAGACTCTGGCGCTGTCCTCGTCGGCAAGACCAACATGGACGAGTTCGGCATGGGTTCTTCGTGTGAGAATTCCGCCTTCTTCAACACCCACAATCCGTGGAATCTCGATCATGTCCCTGGCGGCTCGAGTGGAGGCTCCGCTGCAGCGATGTCTGCAAGTCTTGCTACCTTCACCATCGGCGAAGACACGGGCGGCTCCGTCCGTATGCCCGCGGGCTTTTGCAACGTCACAGGCATCAAGCCAACCTATGGACGTGTCTCTCGCTACGGTCTTATCGCGCTTGTCTCTTCTTTCGACTCCATCGGACCGATGACTCGCGATGCCTACGATTGCGCGACGGTTCTCGAACACATCGCAGGTCACGACCCTCACGACAGCACCACGTACCAATCACCAGTCCCTAATTACACTCAACACATCAACAAGCCCGTCAAGGGAATGAAGCTCGGCATCCCGAAAGAATATTTCGTGGCAGGCATGGAAGCGGGCGTTGAGTCCGCATTGCAGGAAGCCATTCGCACCTACGAAAAACTCGGCATGGAAATTCACGAAGTTTCGTTGCCCCACACCAAATACGGCTTGCCCGTTTATTATCTGCTGCTCTTCGCCGAAGCCAGCGCCAACCTCGCCCGCATGGACGGCACGCGCTTCGGTCTCTCCGTTTCAGAAGGCGCGAAGGATGTCATCGACATCTATCTCAAGACTCGTCACGAAGGTTTTGGCGATGAAGTCAAGCGCAGGATTATGCTTGGCGCGTATGCTCTCTCTGCGGGATATTACGACGCGTATTACTTGAAGGCTCAAAAAGTGCGCACGCTTCTTCGCCGGGACTTTGAAACTGCTTTTTCCAAAGTGGACATTCTCCTCGCCCCGACCTGTCCCACCACCGCCTTCAAACTCGGCGAGAAGACCAGCGACCCGCTCGAAATGTATCTCTCCGATATTTACGTCGTCGCCACCAACCCCGCTGGTGTCCCTGCCATTGCACTCCCCGCTGGCTTCTCGAAGGACATGCCCGTCGGGATGCAGCTCATCGGCAAGCATTTGGACGAGTCAACCCTGTTCCAAGTTGCTTACGCGTATCAGCAAGTCACTGATTGGCATAAGCAGCAGCCTCTGCTTTAGCATGTCACCCTGAGCGACAGCGAAGGGTCTCTACCACGGCGTAAGAGATTCTTCGCCGCAAAGAACAAGAGCGCGGCTCAGAATGACATACATTTGGTCACGGATGTTCGTACACGTAAAATATGTAATCCTGATATTTCGTATCCACGCCCAGATCATGCAAGGCGCGCAGAAGTTGAGCGCGATGATCGGTGGCATGATTGGCAACATGCAGAAGCACTTGCCAGACGATCAAGTCTTTGTCTTCTTCTGGTTCTTTTATCGGTTTGGAAAACAATTGCTTATCCTGTAAGTCGGCAAGGTATAAACGGATATTCTGCTCCACCTTGTCCCATTGAGCGCGGATGGTTTCGCGATCATCGGCAGTGACAGTTTCAGGCAGCGGGTCGGCAGGTTGAGCGCCGCGCAGTTCACTGAACCAAACGTCTTCCACGTCCAGCAAGTGAACGACCTGCTCCCGAACCGACCCGTGAGAGTAATCCACTTTTTGAGTGAACTGCTCAAAGGTTAACGCAGCCACATGCTCCCAGACCTTGCGGTTCTCGGCGAAATGATAGTTATAGAAATGACGAAAGGCGTCTGCATTCATAGTAGAAGTACTCCTTTTTTCGAGTATGCGTCATTATGGCACAAGCGTTCTAAATTTTGACCTTATAACCTTCAACCTGTAACCTTCAACTAACCAACCACGAGACTATCCAACTATGAAACTAACCTACGAACCCGTCATCGGACTTGAAATCCACGCCGAACTGCTCACCAACTCCAAAATGTTCTGCGGCTGTTCAGCAGACTATGGCTCCGCGCCTGAGCCGAACACCAACATCTGCCCCACATGCACGGGGTTGCCCGGCGCAATGCCCGTCGTCAACAAAAAAGCGATGGAGCTTGCCGCGCTCGTTGGTCTCGCGTTGAATTGCTCCATCAACAAGCACAACACCTTTGCGCGCAAAAATTATTACTACCCCGATTTGCCCAAGGGCTATCAAATTTCGCAGTACGAATTGCCGATTGCGGAAAAAGGGTGGCTCGAAGTGGACGCTCCCTCATCCCCAACCCTTCTCCCAGAGGGAGAAGGGAGCAGTCCCCTCTCCCTTCGGGAGAGGGTTAGGGTGAGGGTTCGCCGCGTTCACATCGAAGAAGATACTGCGAAATTGAGTCACGAAAAAAATTACGCCCTCGTCGATTTCAACCGCGCAGGCGTCCCCTTGCTGGAGATCGTCTCCGAGCCGGATATGCGTTCCGTCGAAGCCGCGCTCGATTACGCCACGAAAGTCCGCGCGATTTTGCGTTACCTCGGCGTGAACTCTGGCGACATGGAAAAAGGCGTGCTGCGTTTCGAGGCGAACATTTCTGTGCGACCCGTCGGCAGTGATGAGTTTCGCACGCGCACCGAGATCAAGAACCTCAACAGTTTCCGCGCGCTTGCCCGCGCTTCGCAATATGAGATCGAACGCCAGATCAAAATTTATGAAGAAGGCGGCACGGTGATTCAAGAAACTCTCGGCTGGGATGATGTTCGGGGCGTGACGACCAGCCAACGGTCGAAGGAAGAGGCGCACGATTATCGCTACTTCCCCGAGCCCGATCTGCCTCCGCTGCAATTATCGGATGCGTGGATCGAGTCGATTCGGAGTCAGCTGCCCGAATTACCGGAAGCCAAAACCTCGCGCTTCATTTCAGACTTTGGCTTGACTCCGTCCGAAGCGCGTTTCCTCACCTCCGAGCGGACTCTCGCGGACTACTTCGAGAGCGTGGTCGCGAAATCGAAAAGCCCCGCCAAAACAATCCACTCGTGGATCGCTGGCGAGTTTATGCGCTACTTGAACGACTCAGGCTTGAGCATTGACGATGTGACCCTCGCCCCCCAGGCGCTCGCCAAACTGATCGACATGGTGACCGACAAGACCATCGGTGCCAGCGCAGGCAAAACCGTGTTGACCGAACTCTTCAAGAACGGCGGCGACCCGGCGCAGATCGTGAAAGAAAAAAATCTCTTGCAGATGACGGATGTAAATGCCATTCAAGAGATCGTGACAAAGATATTGAACGACAACCCCAAAGAAGTGGACGAGTACAACGCAGGCAAAGAGACTCTGTTCCAATGGTTCATGGGTCAGGTGGCGAGAGCGACGAAAGGCAAAGCCGACCCGAACGTGGCGAAAGAGTTGATGGTGAAGGGGTTGGAAGAACGGAAAAATCGTCGATAATGTCCTTGATGCGGAAAATTGATTTTTCAAATAAATCCATAACAAACACAATGATCATGACAGTTATTGTGTTTGTCGTTATTATTTTTTCTTTTATCTTCGGCGAATATCTGCCGCCTGCTTATGATTGGCATCATACCTACTTCCCGGCGGCGCGCGCGCTCCTTAATGGCGGGACGCCGTATTATCCGGGCAGTCCGCTCGAAAACCCGATATGGGTATGCCTCTTTCTGGCTCCATTTGCCGTTTTTCCCGAACCTGTCGGGCAGGCGCTGCTTCTGTTCGCTTCCGTCGCCGCCTATTATGCGGGTTTGCATGGCGCGGGTTTGCCGAGAAAATGGATACCGCTGATTTTTCTTTCGCCTCAAGTGCTGTATGGAATCAGCATGGGCACAATTGATTCCTTTGTTTTTATGGCGCCTGCTCTTCATCCTATATTGGGTTTCGTGGTTGCGCTGTCAAAGCCTCAGATCGGTATTGGGTTTGCCGTTTTTCTTCTCGTCGAATGGGTGCGGGAGGGGAAATATCGGGAAATGCTCCTGGCATTGGCTCTTGCCGGCGGCGGTATTTTGATCTCGCTCTGGCTGGGTATGCCGTTTTCGGGCAGGCTTATATCCTCGCCCTGGAATACCAGTCTTTACCCATATTCCATTCTCCCAGGGTTGATACTGCTTTTCCTCGCCGTCTCCAAACGATGGAAGTGGAAATCCATGATCGCCAGTCCCATGTTGTCTCCATATTTGACCTTTCATTCGTGGGTTGTGCTGTTTACGGTCAATAATCCATACTACCTGACCGGCATGTTTGTTTTCTCATGGGCTGCCTATCTGACCTGGCATTTTCTAAACCTTTAGGCGGCGGGATTATCTTTTGAAGCAAGATGTAAAAATCTCCGAGTTGTAAATCAACTCGGAGATTTTTTACACCAGCATCCTGACCGGATTTTCCAAAAATCCCGCCAGTTTTTGCATGAATTGAGCCGCCTCCGCTCCGTCGCTGACGCGGTGGTTAAAAAGTAGGTCGGATTGGCAATCCGACCTACAGAATATCAGGTTTGCAATAGGTCCATTGCCAATCTTCCCATTCTGTAACCAACCCGGCTTTCACAGGATTTTCCAAAACATAATTGACGATGCGAAGATATTCATCATTATCTCGTATGACGTGGTCATAACCTTCATCCTGCCAAAAAGCGCCTTCCCTGCCAAGAATCAGATTCGCCTGACGCGCGGTGTGGCGTTTCAACGATTGCATGATTTTGTGAAGTGGTTGTGGATCGATATGTCGTAAGTCGGATTGGCAATCCGACTTACCGAGTTCGAACACAACATGAACATGATTCGACATGATGGAAAAAGCATGCAGGTCGAATACTTTTCCATCTCTGTATTGCATGGCTTCTTTCACGATGTCTGCAATTTCGGGCTGTGCCAGCCAGCGTGGACCGAATTCTGCTTTATCAAGATAAGCATCCCATTTTCCAAAATAACGGCGTTCTTCCAGATAATTCCTTCCCTCTTGTTCCGAGTCAGGCAGGACTGCTATCGTTGATTTTATCCGTTCCCTTTCCTCTTTCAGGGATTTAATAACTTCAACCGGCAGGGAATTCTTCAATCGAAATGTGACAAAAAAGACCGCGTCACGCGGTTGCCAATGAGGGAGATGCCGACGATAGAATTCTTTCATATGTAAAAAATAGATCGGGGTGACACTCCGAATTACCGATTGTACACAAAAAAGTAGGTCGGAGTGCCACTCCGACCTACAAAATTCACACAAGCATCCGCACCGGATTTTCCAAAAACTCCGCCAGTTTCTGCATGAACTGTGCCGCCTCGGCGCCATCGCTGACTCTGTGATCTACGGAAATCGTCGCTTTCATGCGCCAGCCGGGTGTGATCTCACCGTTCTCGACGACGGGAACTTCCCTTGCCGAGCCGACTGCTAGGATCGCGGCTTCGGGCGGGTTGACGATGGCGATGAAATTTTCCACATCGTACATGCCGAGGTTGGAAATGGAGAAGGTCGAACCCTCGATGTCGTCCGGTTTGACCTTGCCTTCGCGCGCGCGCGCGACCATCCCTTTGATCTCGCCGGAGATCTGCCGCATGGATTTCTGGTCGGTGTCCTTGTGGGCGATGGTGAGCAGTCCGTTCTCGACGGCGACGGCAATGCCGACGTTCACTGCGCCGTGGCAGATGACTTTGTCACCGGCGAATGACGCGTTTAAGTTAGGGAATTCACGCAGGGACAACGCAGCCGCTTTGACAATGAAATCGTTGACGGAAAGTTTCTCGTCATCGGGCAGGTATTCGTTGATCTGTTTTCGCATCGCTATGACCGCGTCCATTTTGTATTCGTGGGTCACGTAGAAATGCGGAACGCTGGTCTTGGATTCGGTCATGCGGCGGGCGATGGCTTGACGCAGTTTCGTTAGCTGGACGGTCTCGTCTTCGTAATTCGTGATGCGTGATGCGTAAACAGGCGACGGACGACTTTCGATTTTCGAGATTTGACCCGAAGCGAGCGCGGCTTCCACGTCCTTGCGAACGATGCGTCCGTTTGGTCCGGTACCCTGAATGCGTGATAAATCAAGTTGATTTTCTTTTGCAATCTTCTTTGCAAGCGGACTTGCTTTGACGAGAGAAGATGAATCAGAGGATGGAACTGCCTGGGGAGCAAAAGCAGGTGCCGGCTGAGTCGGAAGCGGCTTTTCATCCGCAGACTTTCCACTTTCCACTTTCGACTGTCCACTGCTCGCTGATAACTGCTCACCGACCACCTCCCCCGCCTCTCCCACAATCGCAATCGGCGCATTGACCGGCACGACATCGCCCTGCTCGACGATGAATTGAAGCACAACCCCGCTTGCAGGAGATTCCACTTCGACGGTGGCTTTGTCGGTTTCGATCTCGGCGAGCACATCGCCTTTGTTGATCTGTTCGCCGACCTGCTTCACCCAGCGGACGAGCACGCCCTCCGCCATGTCGAAGCCGAGTTTGGGCATATTGATGGTTTCAGCCATTATCGTAAAACCTCCTTTGCCGCCGCGACGATGTCCGCGACTTGCGGAAGCGCGGCTTGTTCGAGCGTGCGATTATATGGAAGCGGAACTTCTTTTTGCGCCACGCGGATGATGGGCGCGTCCACGTAGTCGAAGGCTTCTTCATAAATGCGGCTGACGATCTCGCTGCCGACGCCGTAGGACTTCCAGCCTTCTTCGACGACGATGGCGCGATTGGTTTTTTTGAAGGATTCAAGCACGGGTTCCATGTCGAGCGGACGCAGGGTGCGCAGGTCAACGATCTCGGCTTCGATGCCTTCCTTGGAAAGTTGTTCCGCGGCTTTCATGGATAACTCAAGTCCTTTGCAATAGGTGACGATGGTGAGATCGCCTCCTTCGCGCTGTATCTTGGATTTTCCAATTGGAATCGTGTACTCGCCGTCAGGGACTTCGCCTCTCACCTGATACATGGTGGCGTGTTCGATGAAGAGGATCGGGTCGTTCGAGCGGATGGCGGATTTGAGCAGCCCTTTGGCATCTTCGGGCGTTCCCGGGCTGACAACTTTCAGCCCGGGGAAATGAGCGAAGATCGCATCAGGCGTTTGTGAGTGGGTCGCGCCAAGTTGGCGTCCGCCGCCGCCGACGGCGCGAATGACGAGCGGGAGGGTGAACTGTCCGCCGAACATGTAGCGCAGTTTCGCCGCCTGGTTGACGATATAGTCCATCGCGGAGAAGGCGAAGTTGATTGTCATCAATTCGGCGATGGGGCGCTGACCGACCATCGCCGCGCCAATCGCGCCGCCGATGATGGCGTTTTCCGCAATGGGAGTGTCTTTGATGCGGTCAGGTCCGTATTTGTCGTAAAACCCTTTGGTGACGGCGTAGGTGCCGCCCCAAACGCCCACTTCCTCGCCCATGATAAAGACGGCGGGGTCGCGGTCCATTTCTTCCATTAAGGCTTGCGAGATCGCCTCGCGCATGGTTATCTTAGCCATAGTATGTTCGTGTCCTTGTAAATCGATGTTCGTTATTCGATACTCGAAGCTGTTTTCGAATATCGAATTATCGAATTATCGAATATCGAATATCGAATATCGAATTATCGTTCTTAGTCTGCGTAAATATCCGCGTACAGATCTTCCAGCGCGGGCTCGGGGCTGGTTTCTGCGAATTCAACCGCCTTGTTCACTTCCTCTTCTACATTGTCTTCGATCTCATCGAGAGCCTTTGCTGAGGCGGTTTTCTTGTCCAAAAGGTATTTGCGGAAAATTCCGATCGGGTCGTTTTCCTGCCACTTTTTCACTTCGTCCTGTTTGCGGTATCGTTCGGGGTCGCCCATCGAATGCCCGCGGAAGCGGTAGGTATCCACCTCGAGGAAATACGGCTGACCCTCCTTGCGGACGTAAGCCAGCGCTTCCTGCGCCGCTTCATAGACCGCCATCACATCCATGCCGTTGGCGTCGGCATTTTTCATGCCGTATCCTTCCGCCTTCTGTCGAATGTCTGTGACCGCCGAGGCGCGTTCCACCGAAGTACCCATGCCGTAGACGTTGTTCTCACAGACCCAAAGCACGCGCAATCCCCATGTCTTGGAAAGGTTCAACGCCTCGTGGAAATAACCGATGTTGGTCGCGCCGTCCCCGAACATGCAGATGGTGACGTTGTCATTTTTGGCATATTGGTCGCCAATTGCGAAACCCGCCGCCACAGGCAAATGCCCGCCGACGATGGCGTGCCCGCCCCACATGTTCTTTTCCACGCTTGCCATGTGCATGGACCCGCCCTTGCCTTTGGACATGCCCGTTGCCTTGCCGAGCAATTCCGCCATCACTTCATTGGCTGGAATGCCGCAATTCAACGCCACGCCATGGTCGCGGTAGGCGGTGATTACGCGGTCACGAGGTTCGCGCGCCGCGATCAAACCTGTCGAAACGGCTTCCTGCCCGATATACAGGTGCATGAAACCGCCGATCTTGCCAGCCTGGTACAATTCCGCGCCGCGTTCTTCCACACGGCGAATCAGCACCATCTGGTAATACAAATCAAGCAGTTGTTCTTTCTTCATTATTTGGGAGCTCCAATAAAATGGTACATACGCTGGAAAGCGTTTGTGGGATTGAAAACACCAAAGGAGAGAACACCGAAATTTCTCCGGCGTTCTGCTTCCTGCAAGCCGAGTCGGGGATTATATCAGAGAAAAATTGCCCGAATTTGGAGTTGGCTGCGGCTGGCAATGCGATCTTGCTGGTTTAATCCCCTGCGGGGAGTTTTTATTTAATCGGCTTTCATTGTAAAATATCCACATGAACTGGCTCACAGGTTCCCGGCAGGGTGAGGCGAAAAAACTGATTTCCCGGCTTGCTGATTTGACCCAACGCGAACATGCTGCACAGGAATTGATAAAACTTGGGGCGGATGCCCTCCCGCCGTTGATCGAAGCGCTTCAGACTCAGGATTTGAATCTGGCTGCCATCTACCAGCAGATTCTCGCCCGTATCCCTGCCGCCTCTCCTGAGTTGATCAAGGCATTGAAGTCTGCCCATCCCATCATCCGCGGGCGGGTTGCTGAGGTTTTTGCGGTCAGCAAGGATAAAAACGCAATTCCCGCATTGATTGAAGCGCTGAAAGGGGAATACTTTACGGTCCGCGCGCGCGCCGCGCTGGCATTGGCGAACATCGGCGACGCGCGTGTCATCCCGCAGTTGTTTCCATTGCTCAAGGATAAAGAGGACGAAGTCCGCATTGCGGCTTGCGCGGCGATTGGGAAATTCCGCGACCCATCCACATTTGATGAGATCACTGAAGTTCTGCTGGATGATTCCAAGATCGAAGTCCGGCAGGCGGCGGCAAAAGCATTGGGCGAGACAAGACATCCCGCCGCAATTCCCTTTTTGATGGAAGCCTTGCGAGATTCGTTCTGGTGGTATGAACGGGAGAACTCTGCGGATGTGCTGCTGACCGCCATCGAGAATATGGGCGGGGGAGTTGTCGAGCCGTTGATCGAGGCGCTGGGAGACCGCGAAGGGACAGTCCGAAAGTTTGCGGCGACGATTCTCGGAAATCTGCGTGACGTGCGCGCCATCGAAGAATTAGGGATGACGCTGTACGACCTGCATCACGAAGTGAGTCAAGCCGCGGCGGAGGCGCTTGCCAAATTCGGCGAACCAGCCGTCGGCGTGTTAAGCGAGGCGCTGTTTCATCCGGAAGCGGCAGTGCGCGAACACGCCGTCATTGGGTTGGGAAAAATACGGGATGCCCGTGTTCCATCCCTGCTGATCGAAATGTTAGGCGACCCCGATCGTGAAGTTCAAAAGCAAGCCATTCGAGCGCTTGGTCAATTTTCGGATGAGCGCGCTGTTTCCGCGTTGAAAGTGATCGGCGCCAACCGCGCGGATCGCGAGTTATCCGCGCTGGCAAAACAGACGCTCGAAGCGATGAAGTGACAACGGTTTTTGATTGGGGGATTGCGCCTATTCCTTCCCCTCCGCAAGAAATTTTTGAACTTCGTTTCCTGTCATGATTCCATTTATGATGATTTCATAGCCGCCGAGGTTTTTGATTTCATCGTACATCGCGGACATTTTTGCCAGAAGCGAGCGGAAGATGAACGGACCAAAACTGACGCGGTTGACGCCGAGTTTCCGCAACTCTTTCAGGCTTGCGGCTTGGGGCGCGGCGAAGATGTTGATGGGGGCGGGGATGCGTTCGCGCAGGACTTTGATCGTTTCCCTGTCGCTGCGCCCGATGGGGTACACGCAGTCCGCGCCCGCTTCGATGTACGCCAGGGAGCGGGTGATTGCGTCTTCGATGCGTTCCTCTTCGGAGGGGAAGCCTTCCGCGAGGAAACTATCGGCGCGGGCGTTGATGACGAGATGGATGCCGCGCCGTTCCGCTGTTTCGCGGATGGCTCGGATGCGCTCCGTTTGTTCGGGGATGGAACGCAGGGATTTCTCATTGTCGAAACTGTCTTCGATGTTGATCCCCACCGCGCCCGTGTCGAGCAGCCTTGAAACATTTTCCTGCAAACCTTCGATGCTGTTGGAATATCCCGCCTCGAAGTCCGCGCTGACGGGGACATTCACGCTGCGGACAATCCTTTCCACCGCCCCCAGCATGGTGTCCAGTTTGATGTTTTCTCCGTCGCTGTAGCCGAGCGATTCGGCGATTGCCGCGCTGGCGGTGGCGACGGCAGGAAAGCCTTTCGCTTCCAGCATCCGCGCCCCGATGGGATTCCACACATTGGGCAGGATCAACAGCCGGTCGTTTTTGTGAAGCGCGAGCAGGGCATTTGCTTTTTCGGACTGGGTCATAAGTCTTCCTTATTTATTAATGGGGCGCGTGTTCGTGGATATCGCAATACAATAACTGCGCGGCGCAGCCTTCGTATTCCAGTTGCAGGGTCGCGTGCTGGATTTGATAGGCGCGCGCGAGCAGTTGGCTGATGTTCCGTTGAATTGAAGTTCCCTCGCGGATGGATATGTCCTCGATGACCACGTGCGCGGAGAGCATCCGCAAATTCTCGTTGATGCTCCACACGTGCAGGTCATGGACGCCGCGCACGCCTTTCACTGCGCGGATATCGTCCGCCAATTGGGAGACATCCACGTTTTCAGGCGCGCTTTCGAGCAGGATGTGAACCGTCTGCCGCAGGATTCCCCACGCGCTCCACAGGATGAAGACACCGATCAGCGCGCTGACAAGCGGGTCGAGCCAGTTCCAATTTGTGAATGCAATGAGGACGCCCGCAATGACCGCCCCCAGCGTGGACAGCACATCGCCCATCAGGTGCAGGAAGGCGCTCCGCAGGTTGAGATCGTGTTCGCTTCCTTTTTTGACCAGCAGGGCGGTGACGATATTGATGATAAAAGCCAGAGCGCCGACACCGATCAGGATGCCCGAATCAACTTCCGGCGGAGTCAGGAAGCGCCGCCAGGCTTCGTAAAAGATTCCCGCCGCAATGAGAATCAGCGTCGTCGAGTTGACCAGCGCTGCCAAAATCCCAACCCGATGGTAGCCGAACGTCTTTCCTTTGTTGGCAGGCTTGGCGGCGATGCGCAGGGCATACCAGCTTAACCCGAGGGCGATGACGTCTGTGAAGTTGTGCGCGGCATCGGTGAGCAGGGCGAGGCTGTTGCCCAAAACGCCCGCGATGATTTCCACGAGGACGAAAGCGGCGGTGAGCGAAAGCGAGAGCGCGATGCGTTTCGTGGTCTGGTTGGCGAGATCGCCGAAGTGGGAGTGCGTGTGTGAATGATTGCGCATGTTATCCGTGTTGGACATGATCGAGACCGAGTGCGAAAAGCCTGGCAACGTGGTCATCGTCCAGTGAGTAAAAGACCTGCCTGCCTGATTTCCGCGCGCGGACGAGGCGCATTTGGCGCAGTCCGCGCAGTTGGTGGGAGACGGCAGATTCAGTCATCCCTAGCCCATCGGCAATGGCGCGGACGCTCATTTCCCCGCCCATGAGCTGGGCGATGATGCGGATGCGGCTCGCATCGCTGAGGGAACTGAATAGTTCGGCTAACTGAATGGCTTTGAGTTCGGCAAGTTTCATTGTTGAATATATGAACAAGTATTCATATATTAAGAGAAAAGGAGAAAATTGTCAATGGCGTATTTTCCATAAAAAGAGACAGCCACCTCCGAGGTGACTGTCTCTTGATTAGTTGCTAAATTCCTGACTTGCTCGTTTTAACCCATTTTCAGTGAGTGTGAGTAAACCTTCGCGTTGCTGAACCAACCCTGTCCGTTCGGCGACGCCGACAATCTCCATCGCGAATTGAGGCGTCCACTTGAGATGCTCGTTGAGGTGGACGACTTCGTTCTCGATTTCCGCTTCCTGCGCGGCGGTGTGATTGGCGATGTGCATCGTGAGCATGGTCAGCGCGAACTCGATGCGCTGGTTTTGGCGGCGCCGGGCTTGGGCGAGGAGTCCGCGCTCGGGGGCGAACAGGTACGAGATTAAGAAAGAGGCGCCTGTCATCGTCGCCATCGAGCCTGCGATGGATGCATCCAAAAGATAGGCGAGCCAGTATCCGCTTATCGCGGAGAAAATCCCGATCAGCGCGGAATAGATCAACATGCGCGAGAGGCGATCTGTGAGCAGATAGGCGGCGGCGGGCGGCGCGATCATGAAGGCGACCACGAGCACCGAGCCGACGGCGTCGAATGAACCGACGGCAGTGAGCGAAACCAAAGTCATCAGCGCGTAGTGAATGGCGGTGGGCATGAAGCCAAGCGCGGCGGCGAGGGCGGGGTCGAAGGTGGCGAGTTTGAGTTCCTTGTAAAACACGATCACGAAAATCAAATTGAGCACAAGGATGCCGCCCGATGTGTAAAGCGCTTCGGGACCAAAATCCAAGCCGAAGAGTTTCACGCGGTTGAACGGCGCGAAGGCAAGTTCGCCGAGCAGAACCGCGTCAGTGTCGAGATGCACGTCGCCCGCGAAGCGCGAGATCAAAATGACTGCGATGCTGAAGATGGCAGGGAAGACCAAGCCGATGGCGGCGTCTTCGCGCACGAGCTGTGTGCGGTTGAGCAACTCCACGAGGCTGACGGTGATGACGCCCATCAATGCCGCGCCAAACAAAAGCAATGGCGAGTTGAGACTCTTTGTGATGAAGAACGCGATGACGATGCCAAGCAAAACCGTGTGGCTGATGGCGTCGCTCATCATTGCCATGCGGCGCAGGACGAGAAAGACTCCAAGCAGCGAGCATGTGACTGCGACGATGGAAGCGATGATCTGAATTTCGATTTGTGCGGGTGACATGCTTACGCCTCCTTCTCTGACGTTTTGCCTGCTTCATCCAACCCAGCCTGAGTCAACGCCCAGGCGTCTTTGGCGAGTTCTTGAGCATAGCCTTGTTCCTTGAGTTGACTCAACGCCAGCGATACGCCATCTGGATTTGTGCTCATCGCCCGCAGCACCGCGGAGGAATGTCCGCGTGCTTCGTTGGGATGCTGCATGGCGAGTGTGTTGAGATCCGAGAGTACAGCTTGCGCGCGCAAGTGACGTCGGTTTTTGAGATTGCGGAACCAGTTCCAGATCAGTCCACGGTTGGCGGCGAACAACATTGAGAACAAAACGATGACGCTCATGCACAATACAATGACAGGACCCGTGGGCAGTTTCTCCGCCGAGCCGCTGATGAGTGTTCCGCTGACTCCAGCGATAGCGCCGAACAATCCACCGAGGATGACCATGAACTTGAGCTTGTCCGTCCATTGACGCGCCGCCGCGGCAGGTGCCACGATCATCGCGGACATCAGCACCACGCCCACCGTCTGCAAGCCAATGACGATGGCGATGACGAGCAGGGTGGTGAGCAATACATCCAACCCGCGGACAGGGTAGCCGAGGCTCGCCGCATATTCGGCGTCGAAGGTGATGAGTTTGAATTCCTTCCAAAAGGTCATCAGCAAGGCAATTGCCAGCGCGCCGATGACCGCCATCGTCACCACGTCACGTTGCAACAAGGTGGCGGCTTGACCGAACAGGAATTTATCCAAGCCCGCTTGTGTGGCGTCAGGTAGTTTTTGGGTGAAGGTCAACAGCATGAGACCCATGCCGAAGAAGACCGAGAGTACCAGTCCCAGCGCGCTGTCATCTTTGATGCGCGTGGTGCGGATGACTTTCAACATGAAGAGCGTCGCCAGCCAACCCGCGATCAACGCGCCGAGCATGAGGATCACTGGCTCGCGGCTGCGGGTGAGCAGGAACGCAATCACAATGCCAGGCAATGCCGCATGGGAGATGGCATCCCCGAGCAGGCTTTGCTTGCGCAGCACCGCAAACGACCCAAGCGCCCCGCTGACGATTCCCAGAATCGCCGAGCCAAGCGCCACCGTTCGCAGGGTGTAGTCGAAGAAGAGGTCGTAGAAAAGTTGAGAGATGTCCATAAGATGACTCGCGCCCTCATCCCCAGCCCTTCCCCCGAAGGGGGAAGGGAGTTCCCTCTCCCTTCGGGAGAGGGTTAGGGTGAGGGAAAACTAATGCTTCCCATTCTCCGCACTCAAGAAGGCGACCTTGCCGCCATACGCCTTGCGCAGATTCTGATCGGTGAAGACATCGCCCACAGGTCCGCAAGCGATGCGGCGCACGTTGAGCATGGTGACCCAGTCGAAATATTCGGGCACGGTCTGCAAATCGTGATGTACTACAACCACCGTTTTGCCTGCCGAGCGCAACTCTTGCAACAAAGTGACGATTGCGCGTTCAGTGGTCGCGTCCACACCTTGGAAGGGTTCATCCATAAAATAAAGTTGAGCATCCTGAACAAGGGCGCGCGCAAGAAAGACACGTTGCTGCTGTCCGCCAGAGAGTTGGCTGATCTGCCGCTGGGCAAAGGACTTCATCCCAACTTTATCGAGCGCATCCAATGCTGCGGCGCGTTCTGAAGCGCCGAGTCGTTTGAGCCAGCCGAGCGCGCCGTAGCGTCCCATCATGACCACATCCAACACACTGGTGGGGAAGTCCCAATCCACGCTGCCGCGCTGGGGCACATAGCCAACCAGATGGCGCTGTTCCGCGTATGGTTTGCCATACACCAACACTTGTCCCGCCGCGGGTTTGATCAACCCCAAAATGGATTTGATCATCGTGGTCTTGCCCGCGCCGTTCGGTCCGACGATTGCCATCAACGTGCCCGATGGCACTTCCATGTCCACGTCCCACAACACGGGCTTGTCTTTGTACGCGATTGTCAGATCGGTTACGTCAATTGCATTGACAGCCATCTTATTCACCTTTCAACGCGGCAACAATGGTATCGATGTTGTGCCGCACCATGCCGATGTATGTTCCTTCAGGTGTGCCTTCATTGCCCATCGCATCCGAGAACAGTGAGCCGCCAATCTGCACATCAAAACCCTGCGCTTGCACGGCGGCTTGCACCGCTTCCACATTTCTCTGCGGCACTGAAGACTCGACAAAGATGGCGGGAATTTGTTTTTCAACGATGAAGTTGGCAAGGTCTTGCACATCCGCTGTGCCCGCCTGAGACTCGGTGCTGATGCCTTGCAGACCGCGTACATCGAATCCATACGCGCGCCCAAAATAACTAAACGCATCGTGCGCAGTGATGATGATGCGCTTTTCAGCAGGAATGGTTTTCGCCCGATCCAAGACATATTGATGCAATTCTTCGAGTTGAACGAGATACGCTGCTGCATTCGCCTCATACTCGGACTTGTGGGCTGGATCAGTTTCTGAGAGTGTTTCCTTCACTTGTTCCACTGCCTTCATCCACAAGGTGACATCGAACCAGACGTGCGGGTCATAATTTCCAGCAAATTGCGGCGGCGCGGATAGGAGAGACGGGTCGATCTTGTTCGTCACCGCGACGGTCTTGATGCCGAAGTCATTCATCTTCTCCAGCACTTCGCCCATTTGCGCTTCAAGATGCAGACCGTTGTAGAAAACGATATTCGCCTCCTGCAAACGGCGGACGTCGCCTTCGCTGGCTTTGTACAAGTGGGGGTCTACGCCTGGTCCCATCAGTGCGATCACGTCCACATACTCGCCGCCGACATTCTTGGTTATGTCCGCGATCATGCCTGTGGTGGTGACAATATTGAGATTGCCATTTGAATTGCTGCCTGACTCCGTTGCGCATGCGCTGAGGAGCAGGGATAACGTAAGAACTGCTAAAACGATTTTCTTCATTTGTATCTCTCCAATTATGAAATTAATTCAACAAATATCTTTGTTGTGATGTTCAACCCAAGTACGTTGATTTTCCTGCCAACCTTTACTGTTAAGTTATTGTCGAACGCGGAATACTCGGTCACTTCGATCTGAATGCCTGGGGTGAGTCCCAAACTGTCGAGATGGCGAAGCAGGTTCGGGTCCGCGGCGGCGACGCGTTGTATCGTCGCGGATTGGCTTGGTCGCAGAGAAGATAACGGCGTCGTGTCATCCACGGGCATTTTCAAATCCGCAGTTGGGATGAGCTCGCCGTGCGGGTCGCGGGTGGGGTTGCCAAGCGCGGCGGCGATGCGTCGCTCGAAATCCTCCGAAATGACATGCTCCAATCGTTCCGCCTCTTCATGGACTTCATCCCACGAATATCCAAGCGTTTGCACCAGCCACGTTTCGAGCAGGCGGTGATGACGAATGACCTCGAGCGCGGCGCGTTTGCCGGTGGGGGTGAGGGTGACGCCCTGATGTTTTTGATACTCGACCAGCGTAGGTTTTTCAGCGGCGAGTTTTTGGATCATGCCCGTCACAGAGGCGGGTTTGATATCCAACTCGCGTGCCAGATCGTTGGTGCTGGCGGGGGAGCCTTTTTCGGTCAGTTCATAAATATGTTTGAGATAGTCCTGCACGGATTGGGTGGAAGCGGATTTTTTCATCTAAATTTAGCCTCGACTAAATTTATTTTAGGTGAGGCTAAATTATTTGTCAAGGGGCAAATTGACGTACAATCGGCGCATGTCTCTCTTCTCCGAAATCTCCGAGCAACCCGAACGGATCAAGCGCCTGCTTGCCTCCCAGCGGAAAAATGTGGAGCGCATTGCCGCGGAAATTCAAAAACGCAATATTCAATATGTCTTCCTCGCCGCGCGCGGAACCTCGGACAACGCGGGGCGATATGCGAATTATCTGCTCGGCGCGATGAACGGGCTTCCGCTTGCCCTGGCGACGCCCTCGTTGTTTACCTATTACAAAAAGCCGCCAACCTTGAAAAACGCTTTGGTGATCGGCATCTCACAATCGGGAAAATCGCCTGATATTGTCAGCGTTTTGGAGGATGGGAAGCGGCAGAACTGCCTGACTCTTGCGATCACTAATCAAACCGGCTCGCCTCTCGCCCGGACCTCGGACTTTGTTCTGGATATTCAAGCGGGTCCTGAGCGGGCGGTTGCTGCCACAAAAACCTACACCACCGAGTTGATGTCCATTGCCATGCTGTCGGCGGCATTGAGCGGGAAAAAATCACAGTGGGATGATTTGAGCGAAACGCCGCGCTGGGTGAAATCCGCGTTGAAACAGGACGGGTTGATCGCCGAATCCGCGCAGCGCTACCGCTACATTGACCAGACGGTGGTGCTTGGACGCGGTTACAACTATTCGACCGCCTTCGAGTGGGCATTGAAATTAAAGGAATTGACGTACATCATCGCCGAGCCGTACTCCTCCGCCGATTTCGCGCATGGACCGATTGCAATGGTGGAGAGCGGATATCCCGTCTTTGCGGTGGCGCCCAAGGGCAGGGTACTCGGTTCCATGTTAGGGATGTTGAAGCGATTACGTTCGGACATCGCCGCGGAACTGGTTGTGATTTCCAACGACAAAAGAGCGCTTGCGCTGGCACAGGTCCCGTTGATGATACCTGCCGACGTTCCCGAATGGCTTTCCCCGCTGGTGAGCATCATCCCCGCGCAGTTGTTTGCCTACCATCTCACCCGGGCAAAAGGATTCGATACCGAGCGTCCTCGCAGCATTCGCAAGGTGACGGAAACGAAATAGGGCGTGGGGAAAGCCGGGATAATTTTCTTAAAAATTACCTTTCGACCCCGGTTTTTGCGGGATAATATGAAAATTAAAAAATAGGAGCCTCCCATGCGCGTTTGCGTCCTGTCCGATGAAGAAATCACAGATTTCGACCCATCCCCATATTTAAAGGATTACGACTGGGAGATGGTGACCCTTACCGCGCCCGTCATCGACAACATCCGCGCGCTGGCGAAGAGAGGCGGGTTCGACGTCTATTTGAATATTTGCGAAGGCTACGAACTCGACGATGTGTACGAAGACGACAAAGACGAGTACGACGAAGAGCCGTCGTATTCGTATCAGGCAATTGAAGTCGTCCGGGCGTTGGAGGCGTTGAACCTTCCCTTCACCGGCGCGGACTCGCATTGTTTCGATCCCACACGGGAGGAGATGCAGTCTGCCGCGGACGCGAATGGCGTTCGTTTTGCAAAGGGCTATCGCGTCACGGGCGTGGAGGAGGCGCGGAAATTTGTCAAAGACCTGCGGTATCCCATCATGGTCAAGCATCCAAAAAGTTATGGAAGCACGGGCATGATCCGCGAATCGCGCGCCGACACGCTGGATCAGGTTCTTCTGCAGGTGGAACGAGTCTGTTCGTTGTTTGGCGCCGCCCGCATGGAGGAATTCATCGTCGGCAAGGAATACAACGTGCTGGTCGTGGATAACGCCGACGATCTTGGAAAGCCGTTCGCCTATCCGCCCGCGGAACTGGTCTTCCCGCCGAACGAAGAATTCTGGCACGTGGATGTGAAATGGAATTACGACGTCCCCTTTGATTTCAAACAGGTGACCGACCCGGAATTAACCGCGCGCCTGCAAGACATCGCCAAGCGCATGTGCCTTGCAATGGACGTTTCCGGATACGGGCGCTGCGACATCCGCATGAACGAAAGCGGCGAACTGTTTATTTTGGAGATCAACCCCAACGGGGGCATCATGTTCAAGCCTGAAGAATATGGTCCCGCCGATTATATGATTTTATACGACCCGGACGGTTACAAGGGATTCTTCGACCGCATTTTCAAGGCGGCATTTGTCCGCCAAAAGATGCGGGCGGATGGGACGAGATAAACCGCCTCGGACTCAATTCGAGTTGTCCGCCAAACCCAAACGGGATGCCGCACTGACGCGGCATCCCGTTTTGATTCGCTGACTGTCTTGTTTTATGGGCTGCTGACAACAAGGTTGTCGAAGTGGACCTCCGCCAGCCGGTTTTCCGATTCGAATGAAATCGCGGCAAACGCAATACTGCCGAAACTGGAACCGCCCGAAATCGCGGACGCCTCGGCGAGCGTCGCGCCGTTCACTTCGAGTCTTAAATCGCTCCCACTGCATGTCGCGCGGATTTTGTTTGTTGCGCTTCCCTGTTTCACAACATCAGAATACGACCAGTCCACAAGCGGGCTCATCGAACTCGAGGTGATGCTGCGGATGGTGTAATAGCCATCGGCGCTGATCGCGAGCATGTACCCGTCAATCGAGGTGTCCTCCCTTTCACTCAAACGGCAGATCGCGCCAAACCCCACATTGTTGTTGGACGGACCAGCCGCCATTTTGACGTCGAATTCGATCACAGTATCGCTGAACTGGGAAGCAGACCTTCCCCAATGCCATAGATCGCTGATGGCGCGGACGACATAGACCCCGTCTCTCGTTTCGGTGGAACCGTTATCGTCCGAAAAGGTCTCCAGTTCGGCGCTTTGTACGCTGAAATCATCGCTGAACAGGAGGTTGGTCGGGACGGGAACAGTGGTGTCCGTTGGAAAAACGGGAATCGTGGAGATAATGAACGGTTCGTTTGTAGGCGTTTCCTCGGCGGCGGGCAGTCCCTGCGTTAAAGTGCTGCATGCCAGCGCGAGAACCGTTGTAACGAAAAAAATTGCCAGACGATTTGTTTTATTCATCTCAACTCCTTTGGTTATATTTATTGCCAGTAGATCACATAGCGCGGCAAGCCGCAGCCAAAGTAAGTCGGATTGGCAATCCGACCTACGCACAAAATCTTCGCGGTAGGCGTAGTTTTTACAGAGCAATACTATAGCGCGGCAAGCCGCAGCCAAAGTAAGTCGGATTGGCAATCCGACCTACGCGCAAAATCTTCGCGGTAGGCG
>JAGUZU010000077.1 GCA_020060625.1 Anaerolineales bacterium
CGCTCCATGCGTTCGGGCGCGGTGAATTGAATCTCGATTTGATTTTGCTCCATGCTTTGTCCGATGTACCAGCGCAGGGCGGGAAGAATGCCCAGGTTATCCAGCGCGGCAGGTCTCAGGTCCATAGAGAGGCGGCGCATTTCTTCGATAGTTTGTGAGGCAAGGTAACGGATGCCGTCAAGGCGGTCGGTCATCACGTCCAGGTCGGTTATGTTTTGGAGACTCTTGAGGCGGATCAAAATGGACGTGAGGGCTTGCCCGATTTCATCATGCAGTTCGCGGGCGATGCGTTTGCGCTCCTCTTCCTGCACATCCACCGCGCGGCGCAAGGCAAACCGCAATTCGGTTTCTTTGTCCCGTAATTCCCTGATCAGGCGTTTGTTCTCGGCATCGAGCGATTCCAATTCGCGCTGATTCTTCATCAAGTCATCGCGCGATTGCTGCAGGCCGTTAACCATTGTGTTGAAGGCGGCTTGCACCTGACCGATTTCATCCTGCGACCAGACGGGCGAGCGGGCCGTCAGGTCGCCCGCTTCGACTCGCCCCATCGTTTTGACCAATCCGCCGAGTTGGCGGATCAGAACCCAGGTCAGCGTGACGGAGGCGCCGATCCCGATCAACGCGCCCAAGCCAAGCCAGAGAAACGCCCGCCACGAAAGATCGAACAAGGTTTGAGCATTTAGTGTAATATCAGGACTCGCAGCCAGAAGTCGAAAGATAAAAATTTCGGCGTACAGCCATGCGGAAATAATAATCGTCGCTACGGGCAGGACTGCCAGCCCCACAAGTTTGACAGCGGCAGGCGCTGAGATAATGCGCATCCACAAAGAGTGGACAAAGGTTGGAAGAGCGGCGCGATTCCTTTTCATGCCGCTATTATAGCGTCAATGACATCCCTGTCGTTGAAGAAGTCCTTACTTCTTAGGCGATTATTTTTCCAAATACTCAACAATGATTTTTGAGAATAAGCGATAGACCGCTACCATATCCACCTTCTTTGGATCAAGAAGCCACTGGATTTGCAGTCCATCCATGACCGCCAGGATCAATATGGTTAGTTCATTTAGATCAACCTCGGGGCGGATGTTCTCCCTGATTTCTCCAAAAAACTGATTCACATAGGCTTCCCTGGCACGACGGTAACGGTCGATAAAATAATCGTGTGCGGGATGGTCGCTGCGAATGCTTTCACTGACAAGAACCGTGAAGAGTTGAATCAACCCGGGGATTTTCTCGTTTTCAGCGACCAGATTTTCCAACAGACTAAACAAGTCTGGGATACTTTTCTTTTCTGCCTGAAGCATGGAAAGATATCTTTCGGCATTTTTTTGTTCGTGATATTCCAACACGCCCTGCAATAAATGGGTTTTGCTGGGGAAATAATGCAGGACACCTGGCTCGGTCAATTGGACCGCTTCGGCAAGGAGCGAGAAGGTCGTGCCTTGATACCCATGTTCGCTAAAAAGGCGGGTAGCGGTTTCCAAAATTTCTTCGGTGCGGTCCCGCCGCACTCGTTTTTTCTTGGTTGCGTTATTGTGTTTGTTCATGCTTATATTATAACCCCTTCATGTTACTTACCTAGCGCAAGTTAGGTAACGGTGATACAATACAGTTATCGGTTCAGCGTCCTATTTCACTCATTCGGAGGAACAAATGGCAGCGCAAGCAGGCAATCCCCCCATCGCTTTTCAAACTTCAAAAGCAGAACGTACCGCCTATGGTTTTTATTTCTTCGGGCAGAATGTTTTTTACATTTTGATTCTGAACTTTCTGCAAATCTACCTGACCGACCAGGGAATTACCGCTGCCGCGGTGGCGACGATCTTCCTTGTCGCTAAAGTCTGGGATGCGGTCAACGACCCGCTCTTTGGCGTAATCATTGACCGTTCCAAGCCCAAGAGTGGAAAATTCCTGCCCTGGGTGCGCGGCTCTGTGCTGCCAATTGCAATCACAACCGTTATGATTTTCGCCATGCCCGCCTCGATGTCCCTAGGGGCAAAAATCACGTGGACGGTTATTGCCTACCTGCTTTGGGATCTGGCATACACCTTATGTGACGCGCCTGTCTTTGCCCTGACCACCGCGATGACCGAAAATATCCAAGAGCGCACCGTCCTGATTTCCATTGGGCGTTTGGGCGGAATGCTCGGCGCGATGATTATCGCGCTTGGCGTGCCTATGCTATATCCCAACATCGGCTGGCTTCCCACCGCGATCGGGCTGGCAATCGTGGGGGTGGCGACCATGTTTCCCATTACCGGGTTGGCGAAGGAACGCATTCTCAGCCGCAAAGAAGAAGCGCCATCGCTGGATGCGATTTGGAAATATCTCAAAGGCAACAAGTACCTTTTCATTTTTTACGCTTCGATGGTGGTTTACTTTTTGACCAATTCCGCGTTTACCATCACGCCATTTTTTGCGGTCAACAATCTCGGCAGCGCTGAAGCGGCGACTGCGCTTCTTGGAATTACCATCCTCCCAATGGTTCTGCTGGCGGGATTTGTCCCTGCGCTTTCCAAACGTTTTGGCAAATTCAACCTGTATGTCTTCTCGGTCATCTGGTATATCGTTTTCAGCGTGATCATCTATTTTGCCGGATACGAGAATTACCCCCTCTTTATGGTTCTCCTGCTCCTGCGCAGTATTGGCGCGGCGCTGACCGGCATCATGATGTTCATGTTCACCCCGGATTGCGTCGAATATGGGACCTTCAAGACTGGCGAGCGTGCCGAAGGTATCACCTTCTCGCTGCAAACCTTTGCCACCAAGTTGATGAACGGACTTTCGGCGAGCCTTGCGATGGCGGGACTGGCTTACTTCGGGTTTGTGGAAGGCGCGGGCGCGGTTCAATCAGCGGAGACGCTGAACGGCATCTGGTTCATGTATTCCATCTTCCCCATTCTTGGCGCGTTGCTTTCCCTGCCGCTGCTGAGAATGTTCAAACTGCGCGATAACCATGTGCAGGTCATGGCGCAAGCCAATAACGGCGAAATTACACGCGAAGAAGCCTTCAAACTTCTGCCCGAAGAATTCCATTTCAAATAATTATCAGGGAGTATCATCGGTATATCACAAAACAGCCATTGCAACTTATTTGCTCTGGCTGTTTTTGTAACACTAACCCAATCCCCAAAGGAGAAATCGCATGAAAAACAAGGCACTCTGGATTTCGGTTACTGTATTTGTACTGCTGGCTGTAATCTTTGCGTTCACCGACTGGCAAATCTCACAGGCGCTCTACAACCCCGAATCCGGCCGGGCGCATTTTCTCGAAGGCTATGGACAATTGCCCGGTTCGTTTCTCGGCTTTATCTCTGGGAGCATCCTTCTGCGCACTTATCGCACCGAGAAAAATGCCAAAAGCATTTTGGGCGTGATTGGGCTTTTCCTCGCGACCGCCTTCGCCGGGTTGGGCTTTTTCGGGGATGCCTTCGGCGCGCAAACAGGCGCGGAACTCAACATCCCGTTGATTTTGGGCGTTGCCCTCGCTGCCTTAATTCTCGTTCAGGTCATTCTGCGCCACTTCCCACTGGAAACTGTCAGCCAATACAAGAACGCTGCCAAAGTCGGTCTGATGCTCATGTTTGTTGCAGGCTTCGTAACGGTCTGGGCGATTAAAATTCCCTGGGGACGCTGGACGTACCGCGATATTGTTGACGCCGGGAACACCGCCTTGTTCACGCCCTGGTATCTGCCGCAAGGCAGCAACGGACATCACTCTTTCATTTCCGGGCATACCGCGCTTTCGTTTGTGGCAATGGGATATATTCTCTTCCTCAAAAAAGGAAGTAACACCCGTAACATCCTGCTTCCTGTTCTTTTGCTGTGGGGCATCGTCGGCGCGCTCAGCCGCGTGGTGATTGGCGCGCATTTCGCCTCTGACACCCTGTTCGGCGCGGGTCAGACCTTGCTCTGGTTCTGGCTCCTGAAAAACAAGTTTGTAAAATAGACCGCAGACCGTGGACGATGGGCAACGGTCTATTGTCTACGGTCATTTGACAAGGAATTTTTATGCAAGACCCCAAAACTCTCCTCTCCCAACTTACCCTTGAAGAAAAAGCTGCGCTCGTCGCCGGGCTGAACATGTGGCAGACCAAAGCCATCGAACGGCTGGGCATCCCTTCCATTTTGATGACCAACGGACCGCACGGCGTGCAGAAGCAGGCGAGCGAAGCAACCGACTTCGCCGGGATGAGCAACAGCATCCCAGCCACCTGTTTCCCGCCTGCCGTCATCCAGGCGGCGACCTGGAACCGCGAACTCATCCACAAGATGGGAGTCGCCCTCGGCGAAGAATGCCGTCAGGAAAAAGTCAGCATCCTTCTCGGACCTGGCATCAACATCAAGCGTTCCCCGCTCGGCGGGCGCAACTACGACTACTACTCCGAAGACCCCTATTTCGCGGGAGAAATGGCGAAGCAACTCATCATGGGCATCGAGAGTCAGGGGATCGGCGCATCGCTGAAGCACTTTGCGGTTGGCAATCAGGAATACCGCCGCATGACCATCAACGCCGTAGTGGATGAACGCGCCCTGCGCGAAATCTACCTGGCGGGCTTCGAGACCATCATCAAAGACGCCCAGCCCTGGACGGTGATGAATGCGTACACGCTCGTCAATGGGACATACTGCTCCGAAAATCCGCATCTCATCCGGGGTATCTTGAAAAAGGAGTGGGACTTTCAAGGGGTGGTTCTCTCCGATTGGGGTTCGGTCAACGACCGCATCGCCGGGTTGAAAGCGGAAATTGACCTCGAAATGCCAGGTCCTGCAACAGATAACCAGCGTGCCATCCTTGCGGCGGTCAGGGCGGGGGATTTGCCTGAAGCCACCCTCGACCGCGCCGTGGAGCTGATGCTCACGCTCATCTTCAAAGCGCAAGAGACGTTCGCCAAAGGCGATTTCACTTACGACAAGCAGGCGCATCACGATCTCGCCCGCCGCATCGCCGAAGAAGGCACGGTCTTGCTCAAAAACGAAAACCAGATTCTACCTATTCCCGAATCAGCCAAAGTAGCCCTGCTCGGGCACTTTGCCAAAAAGCCGCGCTTCCAGGGCACGGGCAGTTCGCTGACCAACCCCACGATGGTGGACAACCTGTATGATGAAATGGTCAAACGCATCGGCGAAG
The DNA here is from genome assembly GCA_020060625.1 of Anaerolineales bacterium. Lineage (GTDB taxonomy): Bacteria > Chloroflexota > Anaerolineae > Anaerolineales > Villigracilaceae > Villigracilis. The sequence continues at coordinate 5,132 of JAGUZU010000077.1, forward strand.
CCAATGTGCTTTACGCGCCCGGCTTCCCCGAAAAAGACAAAGCATTCATTGATGAAGCCCTTCTCGCTGAAGCCCTTGAAGTTGCCGCCAAAGCCGATTATGTCGTTGTCATGGTTGGTGTGGCGGTCGCCGAAGGCGGCGACCAGCCGAGTATGAAACTTCACGCTTCGCACACCGCGCTCATCGAAAAAGTCGCTGCCGCGCATAAGAAAGTCATTGTCCTGCTCAGCAATGGCAATCCTCTCGAAATGCCCTGGCTTGCCAACGTCCCCGCCGTTCTCGAAGGCTATCTCGCGGGCCAGGCGGGCGCCGCTGCCCAAGCCGACATCCTGCTGGGGCGCGTCAACCCCAGCGGCAAAATCGGCGAGACCTTCCCCATCAAACTGGAAGACAATCCATCTCACCCTTATTTCCCCGGCGGTCCCTCTACTGTCGAATATCGTGAAAGCATTTACGTTGGCTATCGCTATTACGACACCGCCAATGCACCCGTCCTGTTCCCCTTCGGGCATGGGTTGAGTTACACCACCTTTGAATACCGCGAGCTGTCTGTTCAGGCGCGTAACGATTCAGCCTCGGTCACATTCAAGATACGGAACACAGGCAACAAGTCAGGAAAAGAAGCGGTGCAGGTCTATGTTCGGGATGTCGAATCCAGCCACTTTCGCCCGTTCAAAGAACTCAAAGGCTTTGCCAAAGTCCATATCCAGCCCAAAGAAGAAAAGTCTGTGACAATCGAACTCGACCGCCGCGCCTTTTCCTTTTACGATGTCGGAAAAAAGGATTGGATTCTGGAAACGGGCGACTTCGAGATTTTGGCGGGCGCATCCTCCCAGGACATTCGCCTCAAAACGACCCTTCGGCTGGATTCTGACCAGCAGGCTTCCTCCTACGCTGACAGAGCCACCCTCGCCCCCTACTTTTCCCCGACCCCTGCCCTCATCTCCCGCGACACTTTTGCCGCGCTCTATGGAAAACCCCTGCCCGAAAATTCGACGCCGCAAAAGGGCAGTTACACCCTCAACACGCCCTTCGGCGATATGAGCGATTCGTGGCTTGCCCGTCAACTGCTCAACCTGATGAATGGACAGGTCAAAAAGATGGTCGGCGGGGATGACCCCGATAATCCCCTGCTGGCGATGGTCGAGAACATGCTCAAGGAAATGCCCCTGCGCGCCATGCTGATGATGACCAATGGCGCGCTCAAGCGCGGAACCCTGGAAGCGCTGTTGATGATGATCAATGGCAGGGGCTTGCGCGGCTTTGGCGCATTGGTTAAGTCGCTGGTAAGAAAATAGAAAGTTAATTCTGTGTAAAAAAGATAATCCATGAAAAACGTCAACTCCATCATTTCGCAAATGACTCTTGAAGAAAAGGCATCCCTGTGTTCAGGATTGAACTTCTGGTACTTGAAGGGAATTGAACGTCTCAAAGTCCCTTCCATTATGGTCACAGACGGTCCACATGGTTTGCGAAAACAGGCTGGGGAAGCAGACCATGTAGGCTTGAATGAAAGCGTTCCCGCTACCTGTTTTCCCACCGCATCCGCGCTTGCCGCCACATGGAACCGAGACCTGATCTTTGAAGTCGGGAAAGCATTGGGACAAGAATGTCGTCAGGAAAAAGTCGGCGTGATTTTGGGACCCGGCGTCAATATCAAACGCTCTCCGTTATGCGGGCGTAACTTCGAATATTTTTCCGAAGACCCTTATCTCACAGGCGAAATCGCCAAGAGTCATATCAACGGCGTGCAGAGTCAGGGCGTGGGGACTTCCATGAAACATTACGCCCTCAACAATCAGGAACACCGCCGCATGACAACCGACTCTGTCGTGGATGAACGCGCAATGCGTGAAATCTATCTGGCGGGTTATGAGATTGCCGTCAAGGAAGCCCAACCCTGGACATTGATGTGTTCCTACAACAAGATCAACGGAACCTACGCCTGCGAAAACAAATATCTGATGACCGACATTCTCAAGGAAGAGTGGGGGCATCAAGGATTGGTTGTCACCGACTGGGGCGCGATGAACGAGCGCGTGGATGCTCTTAACGCAGGCGTGGAACTCGAAATGCCTGGTACGCCAAACGGAAACGATGAACGCATCATCGCGGCTGTCAAATCTGGCGAGTTGGATGTCACTGTTCTCGACCGCGCGGTGGAACGCATTTTGATATTGATTTTCAAAGCCGATGAAACTCTTTCAAAAGATTTCACCTACGACAAACAGGCACATCACGAACTGGCGCGGCGCGCTGCGGCGGAAGGCGCAGTATTGCTCAAAAATGAAAGACAACTCCTGCCCATCCCTGCCAATACCAAAATCGCCCTGATTGGGCGCTTTGCAAAAACGCCTCGCTACCAGGGTGCGGGCAGTTCGTTGATGAACCCCACCCAATTGGAAAATCTCCACGATGAACTGGTCAAACTCGTCGGCGCGGAGAACGTCCTTTACGCGGCAGGCTACACCGAACAAGGCGCCGCCGCCGATGACGCCCTGTTTCAGGAAGCCATTGAAACAGCAGGCAAAGCGGATGTCGCCGTCATCTGCGCGGGGCTGCCCGATATGTACGAAGCCGAAGGCCTTGACCGCGCCCACATGCAAATGCCGTCTGGTCACAATGCGCTCATTCAGCGTCTTGCCGCCGCGCATAGAAAAGTTGTCGTCGTCTTGAGCAACGGCGCGCCCGTTGAAATGCCCTGGGTCAATGATGTGCCTGCCATTTTGGAAGGCTACCTGGGCGGACAGGCAGGCGCGGGCGCGCTTGCCGACATTCTCACGGGCAAAATCAACCCCAGCGGAAAACTCGCTGAGACCTTCCCCCTGCAATTTTCCGACACCCCCGCCCAGCCTTACCCCGGCGGTCCCGTCGTCGTCGAATACCGCGAAAGCATTTACGTCGGCTATCGCTATTACGATACAGTTAATCAAGATGTGCTCTTTCCCTTTGGGCATGGCTTGAGTTACACCGCGTTCGAGTACCGCGACCCTTCGGTGAAAGCCGAAAAGGATTCAGCGAAGATCACGTTCAAGGTGAAGAACACAGGCAACAGGTCAGGAAAAGAAGCGGCGCAGGTGTATGTGCGCGATGTCGAATCCACCGCGTTCCGTCCGCAAAAAGAACTCAAGGGATTCGTCAAAGTCGAACTCCAGCCTGGCGAAGAAAAAGAAGTGAGCATCGAGTTGAACCGCCGCGCCTTCGCGTTTTATGATGTGACTCAGCGCGAATGGATTGTGGAGGCGGGCGACTTTGAGATTCTCCTTGGCGCTTCCTCGCGCGACATCCGCCTCACTGCGACCATTCGGCTTGATTCTAACCAGCAGGCTTCTTTCCCCGCTGACAGGGAGCGACTCGCCGCCTATTACAACTTCCCCAAAGGCGTGTCCGTCAGTCAAAAGGATTTTGAAGCCCTGCTTGGGAAACCCGTCCCTGCTAATGCGCCAACCCCCAAAGGGATGTACACGCTCAATACGCCCATCAGTGAAATGGGAGGCTCGTTCATTGGCAGGCAACTGTTCCAAATGATGAAAGACCAGATCGGCAAGATGATCAAAGACAAGGAAGATACGCCAACGGGCGCGATGATGGCACACATGGTTCAGGAAATGCCCTTGCGCAGTATGTTGATGATGGGCGGCGCCTTTAACCGTGCAAAACTGGAAGCGCTGCTGACGATAATCAATAGGCGCTTTTTTAGAGGCTTGTTTGCCTTAATCCGCGCAAGCATGGTGACGAAAAAGTAACTGCGTGAGACTTCCTTCGGGACGTTCTGCGTAAAAATAATTGAAAGGAGCATCCTATGGCAAAATGGTCGGATGGTTATGTAAACGCAAACGGCTTGCGACTGCACTACTATCGCACAGGCGGCAACAAATCGCAGGTGGTCATCAATCATGGCGCAGGCGATGATGGTCTGTGCTGGACGCATGTCGTCAAGGAGTTGGAGCGCGATTACGATGTCATCCTGCCCGACGCGCGCGGGCATGGAAAGTCAGCGTCTGGCAAGGGAGATTATGCAACACAACAGCGCGTGGCGGATTTGGCGGGATTAATCGAAGCCCTGAAACTGGAGCGCCCTGTGGTGGGTGGTCATTCAATGGGCGCGGATACGTCCATGCACCTGGCGGCGGAATATCCACACCTGACGCGCGGCGTTTTTCTCGAAGACCCGCCCATCGTCTTACCTGGCGAGCAATTGGGCGGCGGGGAGCAGGTGATGGATCCGAAGGAACTCGGCAAGATGATGGCGAAGTACATGCGCATGTTCAAACTGATGCCGCGCTTCATTGGATTAAACATGGCACGCAAGGGGATGGCAGCCTATCCCGATGATGAAATCCAGCCCTGGCTGGACTCGAAAAAGCGATTGAGTTTCAACTTCCTGGGGTCAATGGCGACCATGCCGATGGACCTCTCCGCTCCGTTCGATATCATCCGCAAAATCCAGTCGCCCATTCTTTTGATCATCGGTGATAAGGAAAAGATGTCCATTGTCTCGCCCAAAGCGGCGAAAAAAGCAGCTGAAGCCAACGCAAAGTTGAAGTTCGTTCAACTCGAAGGGGCAAGTCATGATATTCGCCGCACTCGCTTCGATGGATACATGCCTGCGCTCAAAGAGTTCCTGGCGAAAGTTACTGACCCAGCGTGAGGCTGTAACTTGCCCTGCGCGGAAACTCCCAAAGGTTTGGCTGATTCAGCTAAGTCTTGCGAGAAAACCTTTGAGACGGTGCGTATAATGCCCGCGGGTATAACATAAACCAATAAAAGAAATTCCACATCCTCCCGATACTTGGAGAATACCCAAGTCCTCGGGAGGATTTTTTGTGGGGAAGGGGGTGTTTACCCATTTGAGCATTTTTTCACTTGACAGATTGGCTTATGGGGGATAATATCCGCCTATATTTTGGTTATTTTGGAAATTTTGGTTATTTGGGATTCCTATGAAACTTACAAAGAGACAAAAGACATTTATTGAAAAAATGCTTGATATTTATAGGGAAATCCAGGGACCCATCCACTATTCAACGGTAGCGAAGGAATTAGGAGTAAACAAATATACGGCTTACGATATGCTCCGACTGCTGGAGGAGAAGGGGTATGTCGAATCAGTGTATGAAACACACAGCGAAGGTCCTGGGCGGGCGTCCGTTTTATATAAGCCAACGCAAAAGGCTAAGGAAACTTTCAAGGCGTTGGCAGGGGATGAAATTGCATCCTGGGAGGAAGCCAAAGACCGTGTGATTAAGAAGATCGCGGCAGGGGAATTTGAAGACGCAAAACTTGCTGAAGACATCCTCCTTCAGGTGGAAGGCGGGCTGGACGATGTTTTGTATTGCTCAAACCTGATTGGCGATCTGGTTACAAGGCTGCGGGCCAGGGGACGGCATCGCATGATAGATTATTACGCTTCCGTGATGCTGGCATTAATTGAGAAAAAAAATGCCGGAGATCTCTACCTGCTTCCGGGCTTCATGCTGGGACTGGCATCAAGTGAAGATGATGCGGTGGAACTCACAGATAGTTTTCTCAAGAAAATTCGCAAATATGAAATCCTGCTCGAGCGCATGGACAAGGAAGCCCGCAGTCGTTTGGGAGACATGCTCTCAAAAATAATCGCGCCCTTGCGAAACGGATAATCATTGGGCATAGTAATTAACTAACAGGAGAAGTAAATGGAAGAAATTGTAATAACGCAGCAACTCACAAAATACTACTCAAAAGGAAAGGATACGGAACCTGCCCTGACAGAGATTGACCTTTCAGTAAATAAAGGCGAACTCTATGGGGTGGTTGGTCCCGACGGGGCGGGGAAAACCACACTGCTGAGAATCCTTTCCACTGTCATGGAAGCCACCTCAGGGTCGGCGCATCTGGCGGGTTTTGACGTTCACAAACAGCCGGAGGAAATCCGAGTAAGGCTCGGCTATATGCCGCAGGCATTCAGCCTGTATCCTGACCTGAGCGTGATGGAAAACCTGCACTTCTTTGCGGATATGAACGGCGTGCCGCGCAATATACAAAAAAGCCGCATTGACGAATTGCTAGAGTTTGCTCGCCTAACGGATTTCACATCTCGCCGTAGTGAGAATCTTTCGGGCGGGATGCGCAAAAAACTGGCTCTGGCGTGCGCCCTGATTCATGAGCCGCAAATCCTGTTGCTGGATGAACCCACCACAGGCGTGGACCCAGTCTCGCGGCGCGAGTTATGGCAGTTGTTAGCCAAGGTCATTCAGCGCGGGGTGACGGTGATGGTCAGCACGCCGTACATGGATGAAGCCGAACGCTGCAACCGCGTGGGTGTGCTTTATCACGGTCGGATGCTGATTACGGGCGCGCCAGCAGAATTGGAAGAGCAGGTGCCTTTCCGCATCGTGGAAGTCAAAGCCCAGCCGCGCAAGACATTACGCGCCGTCGCCGACCAGACGAAAGGCGTGCTTGGCTGGAGAGCTGTCGGCGACCGCCTGCGCCTCTCGGTCAGCGACCCGGATGAGGTCATGCCGCGAATCGAAAAATCCCTAAGAGATGAAGGCGCGGAGGTCAGCATCCTGCGCGAGGCAAAGGTCTCGATGGAAGATGTCTTTATCCATCTTGCGGAAACACAGGAGGCGAAAGTATGAGCGTTGAAAAAGCGGTAGAAGCGCAGGAATTGGTCTGTCAGTTTGGTGATTTCACCGCCGTGGATCATGTAACCTTTGACATTCCGCGCGGCGAGATTTTCGGTTTGCTCGGTCCAAACGGCGCAGGCAAAACGACCACGATGCGAATGTTATGCGGCATCATCCGCCCCACAGCGGGAAGCGCGCGTGTGATGGGCTACGATGTGGCAAGTCAATCGGAAGAGGTCAAACAGCGCATTGGCTATATGTCGCAAAAGTTCTCGCTATACAACGACCTGACCGTTTCCGAAAACCTGGATTTTTATGCCAACCTCTACGGCGTGCCGCAGAACAAGGTCAAAAGCCGACTGGGCGAATTGATTGACATGGCGGGGCTGCGCGGGCGCGAGAAACAATCGACTGGCGACCTTTCGGGCGCGTGGCGGCAAAGGCTGGCGCTGGCGTGCGCCATTGTGCATGAACCTCCCATGCTTTTTCTCGATGAACCTACTGCGGGCGTAGACCCAGTTTCTCGGCGCGAGTTTTGGGAGATGATTTACCGTCTGGCGGGGCAGGGCGTGAGCGTGCTGGCAACCACCCATTACATGGATGAAGCCGAGTTCTGCAACGTGATTGGGATGATGTACCGCTCGCGTTTGATTGCCCTGAGCGACCCCGACGCAATGCGCGAAAGCATGAAAGGTACGCTCTTTGAAGTGGATTGCGACGACCCCGGACGCGCCGAACAGATTTTGAAAGACCTGCCCATTGTGCATGACGCCGCCGCGCATGGCGTGTTGATTCATGTTCAAGTCGATTCTGAAAAACAAAAGCCGGCGTTGGAGAAGGCATTGAGATCCAATCACATCGCCGTGGAGCGTATCGAAAGAGTCCTGCCTTCGCTGGAGGATGTTTTCGTTTCGCTCGTAGATCAAGAAAATCGCCTGCAAGCGCGGGCAGAAATTAAATAGGAGGTTTTTATGGGACAAGGGTTTCGCCGTATGGCGACGATTGTTCGCAAGGAGTGGCTGCACATCATCCGCGATCCGCGCACTCTGATGCTGGTGATTGTCATGCCGGTTATGATGTTGGTTCTGTTGGGATATGCGGTTGCCAATGATGTGGAAGACATTCCATTGGCGGTCGCCGATCTTTCGAATACAGATAGCAGCCGGTGGCTCGTTGATAAATTTACTGTAAGCGGGTTTTACATGGTTACACACACCGCCCAGAGCGAAGACGAGATATTGGACATGCTGGATGCCGGGACCGTCAAAGCTGGTTTATATATCCCAGAAAGTTTTGGACGCGAGATTACAACGGGAGGTACCGGGACTATCCAGTTCTATATTGATGGTTCAAACCCCACCGTGGCGCAAACCGCACAGTTGGCAGCTGAAACCATCAGCCAATCCACTTCGCAGGAAATTTTGGTTCAACGGCTGGAGCGAAGCGGCACAGGTATGGCAATCAGCCTGCCTGTGGATGCGCGCGTGCGCTACCTTTACAACCCCAACTTGAAAAAGATGAACTTCATGATTCCGGGTTTGGTGGCGATCATCCTGCAAATTCAAACCCTGCTACTGACCGCTTTTGCTATCGTGCGCGAGCGCGAGCAGGGCACATTGGAACAGTTGATTGTGACGCCGATCCATTCCTGGGAATTAATGCTGGGCAAGATTTTGCCCTTCGTCCTGGTCGCCTTTGTCAATGTCGCCATGACAGTTGGCGTGGGGTCAGTTTGGTTTGGTGTGGAAGTCGCTGGCAGCATCACGTTGTTGAGCGTCCTGAGTTTGATCTTCCTGCTTGGTTCCCTGGGCTTGGGCGTATTGATTTCCAACATTTCCCAGACACAGATGCAAGCGATGTATATGGCATCCTTTATTATGATGCCATCCTTTATTCTGGCGGGATTGTTGTATCCGCGCGAAAACATGCCGTGGATCGCCTACTACGCCGGTTACTTGCTGCCTGTCACCTATTTTCTTGAAATTGTGCGCGGCATCATGTTGAAGGGTGTGGGCTTCGTCGCATTATGGAGTTGGGTCTGGCCCATGACAGTCTTCAGCATCGTTGTATTCTTCGCCAGTGTGTTGATGTTCAGAAAACGTCTGTAATTTCCATCATTTCGGAGTATATAAAAATGAAAAAACAAATGAGTTACTTAATCTCTCTGCTGGTTGTATCCAGCATGCTCTTGGGTGCTTGCGCCGGAACAGCCGGCGCGGCGTCAGATCTATCCGCGTCCGGCACCATTGCATCCCGTGAAGTGCGTATTGCCCCACAGGTTGGCGGGCAGGTTGTCTCCATCAATGTGGAGGAAGGTCAACAAGCGAAAGCGGGAGATGAACTCTTCCGCCTCGACGACAGCCTGCTTAAAGCACAACAGCAGCAGGCGCAAGCAGCAGTGCAATTGGCAGAAGCCGCAGTTGCCACTGCCAAAGCCCAATATGATGTGGCTTTGAACGCCGCTCGTTTGCAAGACCAGCAGGCACGAATAAGTGCTTGGAATGTCGCGCAACTGGATCAATTTGAATTGCCGGTCTGGTATTTTGGCAAGGAAGAAAAAATTGACTCCGCAGCCTCGGAAGTGGAAGCCGCCCAGACCAATCTTGATAAAGAGAAGGCAAATCTTGAAAAGGTGTTGAGCGATTTATCCTCGCAGGATTTTCTGGAAGCAGAAAAACGAGTCGCCGACGCGCAGACGGCTTTTCTCATCGCCGACCAGGTTCTGACGCAGGCGCAAGCCGCGCAGGACAAGGAGTATATGGAAGATTATGCCCAGTCGCTTTTTGACGCTGCCGAAAGCGAACTAAAATCGGCTCAAACTGACTATGACCGCCTGCTGACCACCAAAGCCGCCGAAGATGTCCTCGAAGCACGCGCCCGCTTGAAGGTCGCGCAGGAACGCTATGACCGCGCGTTGGATTACCATAACTCCCTGCTCACGGGCGACCAGTCCATGCAGTTGAAAGCCGCCGAAGCAGGCGTCCAACAAGCGGAAGCAGCTCTCGCGCAAGCGCAGGCGGCTCTAACGGCGATTGACGTTCAACTCAAGAAGACGATAGTCACTGCGCCGGTGGATGGAGTTGTTTTAACTCGCGGGATCGAAGTCGGCGAGACGCTTGCCCCAGGCGGCGTGGTCATCACCATCGGGCAACTCCAGGAAGTCGAGCTGGTGGTGTATATCCCCGAAACCGTCTATGGTAACGTCATTCTCGGCGACCAGGTCTCTATCGCTGTGGACTCCTTCCCCGGCGAAACCTTCACGGGCAGCGTGACCTACATTTCCGACAAGGCGGAATTCACCCCGCGCAACGTCCAGACTGTGGAAGGACGACAAGCCACCGTTTATGCCGTCAAGATCGTTGTGCCGAATGCCGACTTGAAACTCAAGCCCGGTATGCCCGCCGATGTGACCTTCATCGCCAGGTAATTTCTCTCACATCAAAAAACGCCGAGACTTTTTGGTCTCGGCGTTTTTTGATTTACACCCGACTCAATTGCAAATGGGCTTCCACCAGCGGCAGGATTTGTTCGACAAATTCTTCCAGAGCGATCCGCTCTTTTTCCCAATTCCAATATTGAGCCAGCCCGTAGATCGCCCAACTGGCGGCAGTTGCCGCAATTTCAGGAGAGACGCGGGAATTTATCTCCATCTGCCCCAGCCAGGTGAGCAGCAAGTCCTTGACCTGCCCTTTCACCTGAGCCTCCATAAACGGCTCGAACTTTCCGCGCGGCGATTTGCATTGATGATTGGTCGTTCCAACAAATTCGCACACGGCAAAGATCAAAACTCTCAAATTTTCCCCGCTGAAGTGACACGCGCTTAACGTGCGCTTCTCGATTTCGGCGCGAAAATCCTGGCGGATTTTGTAATCGAGCAGGGCATACTTATCGGGAAAATGTGCGTAGAACGTGGCACGGTTGATTCCCGCGCGGACGGTAATATCTTGAATCGAGATGGATTGAAAATCCTTTTCCTGGATCAGTTCCGAGAATGCCTCTTCCAGCAACTGGCGGGTGCGTTTGACGCGTGGATCGAGTTTCTCTTCCGGCAGAGCGTTGATCAACATTTTTGCTCCTCTGTTGCTTATCCAACAAAAATCGGCTTTTGGTGATTGACTAATCTTTACAATACATGTTTAATAAACAACGTATGTTGTTTAAGCAACGAAAATATCGTACCATACTCGATGAGGAGAGTCAATATGAATATCGCCTTATGGATCGCCCAGGGACTGCTGGCCGCTATTTACTTAATGGCTGGCGCGATGAAAACGTTTATGACCCCCAAGGCGAAAGAGACTTTGCCTTGGACAAAAGAGCGCTCGGATGGATTTGTGCGCTTCGTGGGGACCTCGGAACTGCTCGGCGGACTGGGGCTGATCCTGCCGCTAGTAACGGGCATCCTGCCCTGGCTGACGGTACTGGCGGCATTCGGTCTGACGTTGATTCAAATTCTCGCAATTTTTTCGGTGCATTTGCCAAAGAAAGAGAATAACGTTATCCCGGTCAATTTGGTTTTCCTGGCGCTTTCCGTGTTCGTGATGTACGGACGTTGGGAATTGTTTCAATGACCTTGCGATGAGCAAAGTGAGCGCGCCATGAACCAGCCATCTATCAAACCCATCGCCACACTGGTTAATCTCGGCGGAGACGCCGTCGGCGGTTATTGTGACCCGCTGACGGGTGAATGTTATCCCGCGTCCGAAATGGACGCCCCTGTTTTTCAAAAGGAGAATCTCATGACTACCGCTATTGATCCCGTCTGCAAGATGGAAGTCGAAATCGAAACCGCGCAATTCAAAAGCGAACATGCAGGTCAGATGTACTACTTTTGTTCCGCTGGCTGTCAGAAATCCTTCGAGAAAGACCCGCATCAATATCTGCCCGAAGACCATCACGGACACAATCATGAAGGTCATCACCACTAAATCAAGATTCTTCTTTCTGGACATTATGCGTGTTCCCTACCGCAAATCTTTGGGCTTCAACACGCCTATCAATGGAAACACACGCTCTCGTTTTCGGGACATATCTGCAACGCGTATCTCTGATTTCAAAAATATCTAAAAGGAATTAATGATGACCTCTGCTACACAATCCACCCTAACCCTAACCCCCAATAAGGAATTTGCTCGATTGGCAACCGACGAACAGATTGAGCGCGCTGCCGCGGCGCTCGAAGCCAATGGCATTCACACGTTGATCGCTGAAAATAGCGAGGATGCGAAACGCCTGTTTTTTGAATTGATTCCCGATGGCTCTGAGATCTTTCTTGGATCATCAGTGACTCTTGAAAAGTTAGGCATCAAAGATGAGATTGACCAATCGGGACGTTTTGACGCGTTGCGGCCAAAGATGTTTGCGATGAACCGCGAGACGCAAGGCCGGGAGATTCGCAAACTGAGCGGCGCGCCTGATTTCGCCGCCGGCAGTGTCCACGCGGTGACCGAAGATGGGCACGTTCTGATTGCTTCGAATACTGGCAGTCAGCTTGGGGTTTATGCTTCGAGCGCCGGGAAGGTCATCTGGGTGGTTGGCGCGCAGAAAATCGTTAAAGGCTTAAATGAAGGGCTGAGGCGTATTCAGGAATACTGTCTGCCTCTCGAAGAGGAGCATATGCAGCAACTCTATAAGATGAGCACTGGCGTGAATAAAGTATTGATCGTCAACCGCGAGATCCGTCCGAATCGCACTACGATGATTATTGTTAAAGAAGAACTTGGATTCTAAGCGGATTTTGAAAATCCAGATATAGGAAACAACTTGATGCACAGTCACAAGAAACTATTCAATGGAGAAACTGCATGTTTGTCAAATGGTTGACGAGGTTGGTTATGGCGATCTATGTCTTTGTATACCGTCGAACCGGCGGGAAAGTGGGTGGTCGTCTTGGAGCAATGCCGGTGCTTCTGCTCACCACCACTGGACGCAAGACCGGGAAGAGGCATACGGTGCCGGTGATGTACCTCAGCGAGAGTCCCAACTACATTATCACCGCCTCCAACAACGGAGGGGAAAAGCCCCCGGCCTGGTGGCTAAATCTGAAAGGCAACCCACAAGCCACAATCGAAATTGGCGGCAATACGAGATCGGTGACAACAGAACAGGCGGGTTCTGCGGAGAAAAAACGGCTGTGGGCGCAACTGGTCGTGAAAGCCCCCGCCTTTGAAGGTTACCAGAAACGCACTCATCGCGAAATTCCGATGGTGATTTTGCGCCCCGGATCGTAAAAATAAGGAAAGGAAAGAAAAATGGATCAACTCAAAGTCACGATCTTTTCCGACTATGTCTGACCGTGGTGCTATGTCGGCCAGGGTGTGGTCGCAACGTTAATTGAAAAGCACAACGCGCAAGTCGAGTGGCGTCCGTTCTACCTGCGCCCCGATACGCCGCCCGAAGGCATGGAACTGCCCGATTACGTGAAATCACGTGCCGCGCAAAGCCATGCACGCCTCAAGCAAAAGGCGAATGATTATGGAATGGAAATGGTCTTCGCCACGCGCATTCCCAACACGCGCATTGCGCATGAAGCCACAGAGTACGCGCGCCAAAAAGGCAAGGGTTTCGAGTTCCACCATGTCGTGTTCGGTAAGTTCTACGGACGCGGCGAAGATGTCAGCAAATGGGATGTCCTGCGCGACGCCGCCCTGCAGGTCGGGCTGGACGCGGACGAGATGCAGAGTGAAGTGGAAGCAGGCAAGTACACAGCGACAGTAAATGCGCTGGTGAAGGAAGCTTCTCAAATCGGCGTGACAGGCGTGCCGACTTATGTTTTGAATGACCGCTACGCCATCGTAGGCGCGCAGCCTTATGAAGTATTTATTCAAGCGTTGGAACAAATCAAGAAGGAACAAAAATAATCCATGAAAGGAGGTGATTCCCGCCAACACCGTAGAACATTTTCCTCCTGCATGCAAGAAACTGACAGTTTCATCAACAATCAAAATTTAATCGCTTCACCAAAGGAGAAGAAAAAATGGATATCGTATTTCTGATCGGCAGGATCATCGTCGGCATATACTGGATTTTCGGCGGTTACGCTCACTTCGCCCAGGCGCAAGCCATGATTCCCTGGACGCAGTCCAAAGGCGTGCCGTTCCCCGGGCTGGCTGTGCGCGGCAGTGGCGTAATGATTATCGTTGGCGGCTTGAGCATTATGCTGGGGCTGTACCCGCTGGTGGGAGTTGCCTTAATCGTGCTCTTCATCATCCCGGTTGCGTCAACCATGCACAATTTCTGGACCATCCAGGATCCCATGCAGCGCCAGATGGACATGACCTTCTTTATGAAGGATTTCTGCATGTTGGGTTGCACACTGATGTTCGTGGCAATTCCCCAGCCCTGGGTCTTAAGTCTGGCATTCTAAAGCCAACTTTAATTTCCACGGCAAGAGACAGGCGATCAATCAGCAGTGGAATATCCTGTCTCTTGCCGCCCTGCATATCAGGCTGAACGCGGACGAGATACAGAGCAAGGTTGAAAGCGGCAAGTACATAACGTCTGTTAATCACTTGAATCCGAAATACAACGACAACCTTTAGTCATTTGGAAAGGATCAAATAGCATGGAGCACAATTCTCTACCCCAACGCACGCGTCCGCGTCCACCAACGAACAAGAACATGCCGCATTCGCAAATTGGCATCCAACCTGTACCAGCTGTGAACGCGGAATTGTTTCGGCTCAGTTATTCCCTGCCCAACGTACGAAATGAGCCAACACAAATCTCCGTGCGTGGAGCGCGGGCGATCTGGCTCGATGAAGATCTGCCCCTGGCTCACCCCGAATCCATCGCAGTTGGACGCGAGTTCGCGCACATCCATCCCGATGGCAGTTTGCACGTTTCGCTTTCGCCTGAACGCGCGCAGGAAGCCATCGAAAAGGGCTGGGCGGAGCCGCACCCGATGGCGCAATATATGGGCAATCTCGGGATGGTGATGTTGTACACGCCGCTGGACATGCAGGAGTTGGACGTGATCTTTCAACTCATCGTAGACTCGTACAATTTTGTCACGGGGCGTACGGTGAGCGCGGCAGATATAACAGCCGCCGCAAAAGTTGATTTAACAGAAACAAAAACGAGGTCCAAATGATGACGCGTAGTGCAGTTAACTTTGCGGGTTTGCAGAAGAATCCGTCTGTCTCACAGCCTGAATCGGAAGAGATTGGGGAAGTCTGCATTTCCAATATCAGCCCTGCGGAACGGCGCAAACGCCTGCTTGGTGGTGTGATTGGATTTGTGATCGCGCTTGTCATTCTGGCGGTGTTGCTTGCCAGCGGCGCGGATCGTTTATGGCGACTGCCGTTGTTCCTGCTTTTTTTTGGCGCAGCCAACGGATATTTTCAATGGCGCGACAAAACCTGAGTGGGACTTGCTACGCGCGGTGCGCGTAATTTGACAGGCAAGATCGAGAAGATCGAGGATCAGGATGCACTCGCGCAGGTACGGCGTCAGGCGCGGCGGGTCGTATTCAAGGCTTTTCTGGCTGCCATTCCACTGACGCTGATTGTGTTTGTTCTTCCGTAGGCTATATGATTAAACGCTTTGTAATCGAAGGAGAAAAATGAATTCCGCACCCCCTATTCCTCAACCCGTTGCCATATCCCCGCATCGCATCCACCCACAGACCAAGCCTGGGTACGTTCATCTCAAGGTTGCCGACCTCAAGAATCAACTTGCCTTTTATCAGCAGGTATTAGGTTTGCGCCTGCACTGGAAGGACGAGAACAGCGCTGGTTTAGGCGCGGGCGGTGCGGATTTTGTGCGGCTGACCCAAATCCAAAATGGCAAACGCTATCGCGGCGTAACCGGCATCTATCACTTTGCCATTCTCTTCCCCAACCGCCGCGAATTGGCGCGCGTCGTGGCGCGCCTCTTTGCCACGCGCTGGCAGTGTTACCCCACCGACCATGTGATGACCAAAACCACCTATCTGGATGACCCCGAAGGCAACAACATCGAACTGTATTGCGAATCGCCCGAAGACGGCATTTTTGTTGTAAATGCCGACGGGAGTTTTTACGCCCGTCATGCCGATGGCAGACTCAGTGATGGGCGCGAACCACTCGACGTTGACGCGCTCCTCGCGCACCTGACCAAAGATGATCGCCTCGATGAACCCGTCCCGTCCGAAGTGCGTATGGGACATTTCCACATGTACGTCTCCAACCTGAACGACACGCGCCGCTTCTATCACGAGCAACTCGGCTTCGATGACATGGGCGTGGCGCGCAGTGGCTTTCGCATGGGCATGGTCTCAGCGGGCGGCTATCACCATCATCTCGGTTACAACACCTGGCAGGGCGAAGGCGCGCCGCCTCCGCCTCCCGACGCGCTGGGGCTGAAAAACATCTCGTTTGTCCTGCCCGACCGCGCCGCTTTGGATCAACTTCTGGCGCGTATCGAGGAAGTCGAAATGCCCTACAACCAGACCAATGAAGGCATCCTGGTGACAGACCCCGCGCAAAACAGCGTGTTGTTTTCGGTTGAAGATTAATATGACCAACGCCTCCCGCCCCCTGTTGGCTGTCTTTGCGCATCCTGACGATGAATCCTTCGGGACAGGTGGAACCCTGGCGTGTTACGCCGCCGAAGGACATCGTGTCGCCCTTGTCTGTACCACCCGCGGCGAAGTCGGCGAAATTTCTGATCCCAGCCTTGCCACGCCGCAAACGCTTGGACGAGTGCGCGAGGGAGAACTGCGCGCCGCCGCCCGCGCCCTCGGAATTCAGGAAGTAATTTTATTGGATTACCGCGACTCTGGCATGGACGGCACGCCTGAAAACCAGGATCCACGCGCCTTCATCAACGCCCCCGAAGGCGAAGTCGTCGAACACCTGACGCGCATCATTCGTGACCTGCAACCTGAAATCGTCCTGACCTTTGAGCCGGGCGGCGGCTACGGACATCCCGACCACATCGCCATCAGCCGTTACACCACCACCGCCTTTCACGCCGCCTCTGACTCACAGCGTTTTCCCGAAGCGGGTCCCGCCTTCATGCCCAGCCGCCTCTTTTACACCGCCATCCCTACGAAATTCTTCGCCGAAATGCGCGCCCGCATGGAAGCGCGCGGACTGGACACTTCCACGCTCGACCAAATCCTCCTGCGTCCCAGTTTCAACGATGACCTGATTACCGCGCTGATGGATGTAGCCGCCTACAACGAAGCCAAGTGGAATGCTATCAACGCCCACCGCACCCAGTTCGGACCCGATAACCTGTTTCGGCGTTTGCCGGAAGACCTCGTCCGCGAATTGATGAGCCGCGAGTATTTCTCCCAGGCGCATCCGCCCGTGGATGGCGGCGGTATTTCTTCTGATTTATTTTCTTGACGTAATTGGTTTCCCCATACACTACTACACCCTCATCAACAACCGAAAAAGGAGATTCTTGTGAGCGCTGACTTGGAAGTAGGTTCCCCTGCTCCCGAGTTCAACCTGACCGCAAACGACGGTCGGCACGTTGGACTCGCGGAATACAAAGGCAAGTCGCACGTTGTTTTGTTCTTCGTGCGCGAATACAACTGACTGCAATGCAGATCGCACGTCGCCCAGTTGGGGCGCATGTTTAAGGATTTCCAAACGGCAAATGCGGATGTGTTGGTGATTTTGGGCGATTCGCCCGAACGCGCCAGCCGGTATGCGGAGACGCTCAAGACGCCCTTCCCTGTACTGTCTGACCCGGAACGCGCGGTGTATCAGGTTTTTGAGTTGGATAAAATGGCGTTTATTATCCAGCGCACCGCCTCGGTGGTGGTGGATCGAGAAGGTTTGATTCGATACATTAAGCGCACTGTCAACCCCATGATCTGGCTTCAGGAGAGTCGTGAACTGTTGGAGTTCGTAACAGGAATGGGAAGCAAACCATGACGACCGCATCCAAACCTGTAGATTGCAAACAAGAACCAGGCGTATTCATGCCCATCGTCAACCGTGAAAAATGCGAAGGCAAAGCCGAGTGCGTGGCGGTCTGTCCTTACAATGTATTCGAGATGGGAATTGTTTCGCCGCAAGACCGCGCCGCGTTAAGTTTCGTGGGACGGCTCAAAGGCACGGCGCACGGTTGGAAGCAAGCCTTCCCAATCCACGCCGAAGCCTGCCGCGCCTGCGCCGAATGCGTCGCCAGTTGCCCCGAAAAAGCCATTACCCTCAAACGGGTGGCGGTTGCATAAACCCGCTCCTGCTTGGAAAATACCTATCTCGTAAATCAATCAAAATCGGAGTTTATTTTTGTGTCAGCCATAAATCAGCCTTTTGAAATCGGGTTATATACCTTCGTCGAATGGGACACCAACCCCCTCACGGGCGAAAAACTTGACGCTCTCACGCGCATGAAAAACCTGCTCGAAACCATCGAACTGGCAGACCAAGTCGGCTTGGACGTGTTTGGAATCGGCGAGCATCACCGCCCCGATTTTCTTTCGTCCGCCCCGGCAGTGATTCTAGGAGCCGCCGCAACGCGCACCAAATCCATCCGTCTCAGCACGGCTGTCACGGTGTTGTCATCGGACGACCCCGTGCGCGTCTTTCAGGATTTCGCCACCCTCGACCTGCTCTCGGAGGGGCGCGCCGAAATCATGGCGGGACGCGGCGCGTTCATCGAGTCCTTTCCCCTGTTCGGCTATGACTTGAAAGATTACGACTCGCTGTTCGCCGAAAGCCTTGACCTGCTGTTGAAACTGCGCGCATCGGAAGTTGTTTCATGGCGCGGCAGGCATCGTCGCCCGATTGACAACTTAGGCGTCTATCCCCGCCCGCTCCAACGCGAAATTCCAATTTGGATTGGGGTGGGAGGCACGCCCGAATCCGCCGCGCGCGCCGGGGCATTAGGCTTGCCGATGGCGCTGGGTATCATCGGCGGAATGCCCGAACGCTTCGCCCCGTTGGCGGACCTGCACAAACAAGCCTGGCAGCAGGCTGGACACGACCCAGCCAAATTGCAGTTGAGCGTCAATTCGCGCGGCTTCGTCGGCGATGATTCGCAGAAGGCGGCGGACGATTACTTCCCAGCCCTGCACGCGATGATGGACAAACTGGGGCGTGAACGCGGCTTTCGCGGATTGACGCGCAATGAGTTTGAAGGCTCGCGCGGTTTGCGCGGTTCAGATTACGTCGGCAATCCTGATGAGGTTATCGAAAAGATTCTCTTTCAGCAAAACATTCTGCATTACAACCGCCTGCTGCTCCAGATGGATATTGGCGCTGTTCCGCACAAAGAACTCATGCGCTCGATTGAACTGCTCGGAACGAAGGTCGCACCCGTTGTCCGCAAGGAAATTCAAAACCGCGCGCCGGTATAAACTTTAAAAAAATGGAATAACGATTTCTCCATTCTTGTTATTCGTCGCTAAAAACCTTCAAGAAATAGGAGTTTCCCATGAATCAAATCCCTGTTGAAGAACGCACGAACCTCTCTATTTATCATCTCACCCATTTCCCCGCTGGCTATAATCCTGCCGACAAGGAGACGCGCTATCCCGCCATCTTTACCCTGCACGGTCACGGCAGTAACGAGCGCGACCTGATTGGACTTTCAGAATATTTGCAGGAGAATCTGCTGTGGGTCAGCGGGCGCGGACCCGTAGACTTCGCCCCCGGCGCGTATGACTGGTATCCCGTCACGGAATTTGGGAAGCCCGACCCCGCTCTCCTCGCCGCCTCCCTGGAGCGAATTGACAACTTCATCAGCGAATTGCTGGCAACCTATCCGATTGATCCGCAGAAATTTTTTCTGATGGGTTTTAGTCAGGGCAGTATGATTTCGATGTCATTTCTGTTGACCCGCCCTCAACGCATTGCAGGCATTATCGCGCAATCGGGCTACATCCCTTTGCAGTCTGGGCTGGTGGTAGATGAGGCGGGTGTGAAGGGCAAGCCCATCATCATGACGCACGGCTTTGAAGATTCAAGCATGCCGCTTGAATGGTCGCACCAATCGCGCGACTTCCTGCTAACTCAGGGCGTGGATTTGGAGTATCACAACTTCCACATGGATCACACCATTACGGAAGAATCGCTGGGGGCGATAAGAGGCTGGCTGGATAAACGACTGAAATGATGGTCTGCCCAACGTCATAAGTTGGCATCCCGCAGGTTTGATGAGTCAGGTGGTATCAACAACCATAACAAAACGCCCTCAAGAAAAATACAAATGTTCTTATTTGGCAAGGCTTAGTATTTTGAACGCTCCGCGAGTGACAATGATAAAAACAATTGCCCCAATGATTAAGTCGGGGATTCCCGAATTCAACCAATTTACAAGAAGCCCAGCCGTGATAACCCCAAGATTAATGATCACATCGTTGCTGGTAAAAATCATCGTGGCTTTTATATGGACTTCTTGATTTTTTGAACGCTGTAATAAATAGAGACATACGCTATTTGCAATTAACGCAAGAACTGAAACGCTGATCATTGTTCTAAAGTCCGGAAGAATTTCCAGACCAATAAAGCGTCGCACCACTTCAAGAAAGCCGATAAGCGCTAACAATAGTTGAAAATAACCGCTCATTTTAGCAACTGTCTTCTTCCTTGCGAACGCCGCGCCTACAGCGATCAGGCTCAATCCATACACAATGGCATCGGCTAACATATCCAAACTATCTGCCACTAATCCCATCGAGCCAGAAATAAACCCAAACAGCGCTTCGATAACAAAAAAGGAAAAGTTGATAAGCAAAACTGTCCATAGCAGGCTTTTCTGTACAGAACTATCATCTACATCTATTTCATCGGTAATCTCCGTCTTAAGTAGTCGCGTGTTGAGATTAAGTTCGTGAATAGTTTTCTCAATAGTGTCCAATTTCCCTTCGTGATAAATAGTAAGCCTGCGGACAGATAAATCAAAGTCAAGCCTGCGAATGGCTTTCACATCATCAAGTTTCATTCGCACTAGATTCTCTTCGGCGGCACAATCCATTTGGGTTATTTCGAATAACGATTTATCCATGTCTTTATCCTTTCGTAATTAACTATTTTGAGACTCTTTAACGTTATAACGCGTACACTCGTAAACACCTTTCGCGACGTCAGCAAGAAGTTGATCTGCCAGCATCAGTAATTGTCCAACTCGCTTATCGCTCAATTCATAGTAAACATAACGTCCTTGCTGTTCAGAGACAACAAGTCCACAATCGCGTAAACATCCGAGGTGGTTTGAGACGTTTGGTTGCGATAAACCAGTTGCTTCCACGATTTCATTAACAGTAACCGCTCCATCGCGCAGTGCGTCAAGAATTGAAAGGCGTGAGGGATCAGAAAAGCCGCGAAAGAGTTTGGCCTGGATTTCAATGGATTTGGGGTTGGCAAGCAGAAGCATAAGTACATCCTTTCAAATCATCATATCAGCATGTAA
Organism: Anaerolineales bacterium; assembly: GCA_020060625.1. GTDB lineage: Bacteria > Chloroflexota > Anaerolineae > Anaerolineales > Villigracilaceae > Villigracilis. Next base: position 26,095 of record JAGUZU010000077.1, read on the forward strand.
TGATATTATATGCAACAGGAAAGGGCTGTCAAATCAAATTATAATGTTACCGAAAGGTGCTTCTTGACATACTCACTATGAGAAAGCCCGATCCCGCTCTCCTCGCCGCCGCGCTGGAGCGAATTGACAACTTCATCAGCGAATTGCTGGCGACTTATCCCATTGACCCGCAAAAACTCTTCCTGATCGGTTTTAGCCAGGGCAGCATGATTTCGATGTCCTTCCTGCTCACCCGTCCGCAGCGCATCGCGGGAGTCATTGCCCAATCGGGGTATGTTCCCATGCAATCGGGTCTTCAGGTGGACGAAGCGGGCGTCAAAGGCAAGCCTGTAGTCATGACACACGGCTATGAAGATTCAAGCATGCCGCTTGAATGGTCGCTTCAATCCCGCGACTTTCTCCTGCGATACGGCGTGGACGTGGACTATCACAACTTCCACATGGATCATACCATCACCGCCGAGTCGCTGGCGGTTGTGCGTGCATGGCTGGACCGGCAGATTTAGCAGCGCACCTGTAAAGGTATGCGCCTACGGCTCTTTCCACATTTGGCGCGTCAGGCGCAGGATTTCCGCGTGTTGTTCGGGGGTCATTTTTATGCGCGGCGAGTTTGCCCGTGACGTATTTCGATTTTCCACAATTAATAATTTCGCATCTTCACTGAGTGTGTGGGCATGCCAGGCACGACGGCGCACATTGTACAGTTTGAACGGTTCCATCTCTTGCGCGAAGATCTGCGTGACCGCGTCTTCGCCGTCTCCGAGAAAAAGGATGCAGCATCCACTCAACAATACAAATACTTCGTCGCTTTCGTTGTGTCGTTGAAATTCCGAAAGACGTTGAGGGGTTAGTGCAGGCTCAAAGTTCAAAAGGGCAACGCGC
>JAGUZU010000143.1 GCA_020060625.1 Anaerolineales bacterium
AACTCCATGAGAGCCTCCTGTTTGGGTATTGGTCTCGCAACTTCTATCTTAACAGGTCGGCTCTTTTTCTCCCAGTTCTAACAACTTTTTAGCGCACCCATTGTCGGCAAAACTATTGACACATTTTATATTTCGAGTAGAATACCGCCCAATGTTCGCGTTTTTTGCACTGCCTCGTACCCGTCGTCCGAAGCCCACTTCCATGAGAAGGTTGGGAGTTTTTTGTTTTGACGGCGGCGTGAGCGCAAACGTGAACTAAACCTACATAGTCACAGGTCAACCCAAACAGCCCATCCTTCTTGGAGGGCTGTTTTTATTTTCCCTCACCCTTGCCCTCTCCCAGAGGGAGAGGGGAGAAAACATAAGGAGTAAGAATGAGTCCAAAGTCAAAACCTAGTGTCAAGAAAGTTGTCTTAGCCTATTCGGGAGGGCTGGATACATCCGTCATCGTGCCGTGGTTGAAGGAGAACTACGGCTGTGAAGTGGTCTGCTTTTGCGCGGACGTCGGTCAGGGTGATGAAGATCTGTCTGGTTTGGAGCAGAAAGCGCTTAAGAGCGGAGCGAGCGAGTTCGTCATCCATGATATGAAAGAAGAATTCGTCAGCGAGTATCTTTTTCCGATGCTCAAAGCGGGGGCGGTGTATGAACACAAGTATTTATTGGGCACGTCGGTTGCCCGTCCCTTGATTGCAAAACATTTAGTTGAAGTTGCCCACGCCACTGGCGCAGATGCGATTGCGCACGGCGCGACAGGCAAGGGCAATGACCAGGTGCGTTTTGAGCTCACTGTGATGGCGCTTGACCCGCGCTTGAAGATCATCGCCCCGTGGCGCGAATGGGACATCCGCTCGCGTGAAGATGCGATTGCGTATGCCGCGAAACATAACGTCCCTGTGACCGCCACCACCAAATCCATTTACTCGCGCGACTCAAATCTCTGGCATCTTTCGCATGAAGGCGGTCTGCTCGAAGACCCGTGGAACGAACCTGAAGAGAGCATGTATCAGATGTCCACTTCGCCTGAGAACGCGCCCGAGCAGGGCGAGTATGTGGAGATCGAATTCGAGAGCGGCAATCCCGTTGCAGTCAATGGTGAAAAACTTTCGCCCGCAAAAATTGTCGAAACGCTCAATGCCATCGGCGGGGCTCACGGCATCGGACGTGTTGACCTTGTTGAGAATCGCCTTGTCGGCATGAAATCGCATGGCGTGTACGAAACTCCTGGCGGCGCGATTCTTTTGTATGCCCACCGCGAACTCGAGTCGCTCATCCTTGACCGCGAAACTTTGCACTACAAACAAGTTGTCGCCGTCAAATACGCCGAGATCACGTACAACGGATTGTGGTTCACGCCACTGCGTGAAGCGCTCGATGCTTTCGTCAACTCCACGCAGGGACCTGTCACTGGCGTGGTGCGGCTCAAACTTTACAAAGGCAACATCATCAGCGCGGGACGCAAATCTCCGTTCAGTCTCTACCGCGAAGACTTTGCCACATTCGGTGAGGAAGATGTCTACGACCAGAGTCACGCCGAAGGCTTTATTCGACTTTACGGTCTCAGCATGAAAGTCCGCGCACTGAATGGCTTGCCCGTTTCGGGGCTGGATATGCCGAAGCCTGATTATTCGAAGTTCAAAAGAGACTAATGTCATTGCGAGAGCGGTGTTCTTCCGCTCGAAGCAATCCCCAACACGTTCAGAGATTGCTTCGTCACGAAGAGCAAAGGCGCTCCTCGCAATGACATGAAAGGAAATCACATGACCCTCTGGGGCGGACGTTTTTCTCAAAAATTAGATGACCTTGCATGGGCGCTGAATGCATCCCTGCCTGTCGATCAACGCATGGCGCTTCAGGATGTGGAAGGCAGCCTCGCCTGGGCAGATGCGATTCACAAGGCAGGCATTCTTTCGGATGAAGAACACGCCTCGATCTCGCTCGGGCTGGATACCGTCCATAAAGAGTTTTCTACGGGACAGTTTATCTTCCTACCCTCCGACGAAGACATTCACACCGCCGTTGAACGCAGACTGAGCGAATTGATCGATGCGGCGGCTGGCAAACTCCACACGGGACGAAGCCGCAACGACCAAGTGGCTACTGATTTCAGGTTATGGATGTTGCAAGCGATTCCTGAACTTCATTCTGCATTCAACAACCTGCAATCTGCATTGGTCGAGCAGGCTGAAGCCGCTCTCCCTCACCCTAGCCCTCTCCCGCAGGGAGAGGGGACTCCCTTCCCCTTCGGGGGAAGGGTTGGGGATGAGGGCGAACCCATCATCATGCCGGGTTACACCCACTTGCAGAGAGCGCAGCCGATTTTGCTCGCGCATTGGTGGTTGAGTCACTACTGGGCGTTGAAGCGTGACGTGGAACGTCTGCAAGATTTGATCAAGCGCGTGTCCGTTTTGCCGTTCGGTTCTGGCGCATTGGCGGGCGCTCCGTTTGCGCTTGACCGCGATGCGCTGGCAAAGTCTCTTGGCTTTGATGAAGTCTCGCAGAACAGCCTTGATGCCGTCTCAGACCGAGATTTTGCGGCGGAGTACTTGTTCGTCTGTTCGATGGCGGCGGTTCATTTGAGCAAACTCGCCGAGCAGGTGGTTTTGTACACATCAGCAGAGTTCGGTTTCTTTGAACTCTCGGATGCTTTTTCCACGGGCTCGAGCCTGATGCCGCAGAAGAAAAATCCCGATGTCTTTGAACTGACTCGCGGCAAAGCAGGGACGCTGATCGGCTTGCTGACGGGGCTGATGTCCACGCTCAAGGGGCTGCCTTCCACCTACGACAAGGATTTGCAGGAAGATAAAGCGCCCGTCTTCCAAGCGACGGATACGTTGCTTTCGATTTTGCCAGTGATGGCGGCGGCGCTGCGGACGATCACGGTCAAGCCTGAACGAATGCGCGCGGCGATTGATTCCACGATGATGGCGACGGACTTGGCGGATTATCTCGTGGCAAAAGGTGTGCCGTTCAGGGAAGCGCACTCGCTGGCGGGGAAAGTCGTCCGCGCGGCGGAGGAGGGAAAGGTTCGGATGGAGGAACTGCCTCTCGAAGCGTATCAGGCAATCGGTCCGTTTGAAGCGGATGTTTATCAAGTCTTCGATCCGCTGGAATCGATCAACAAAAGAAATACGGTTGGAGGCACGAGTCTGCAATCGGTCAAAAATCAAATTCAAAAAATCAAAGGAGAGTAAATTATGTCTACAGTTGTGTGCCCCGAATGTGAAGCGGAAGTTACGCTGGATGCTGGAACCGAGGCGGGCGAGATCATTGTCTGCTCGGATTGCGGCGTGGATTTGGAAGTGATGTCGGTTGACCCTGCTGTGGTGCAACTCGCGCCGATGGAGCAGGAAGATTGGGGGGAGTGACCCTCACCCCCAACCCCTCTCCCATAGGGAGAGGGGAGTCATGAGGAATTATGCAACGACGATTAAAGATTGGCGTTTTATATTCTCGCGTGCGCGTGGAAGAGAAATGGCTCTTCGGCGCGATGGAGAAGCGCGGCATTGACTATGACCGCCTCGACGATCGGGCGATTAGTTTTGATTTGGAGAAGCCCGAAGCGTGGCAGCAATATGATGCGGTGTTGGAGCGCAGCCTCAGTTACAACAGCGGACTGTATGCCTTGCGATTGCTGAACTCATTCGGCGTGCCGACGGTGAACACGGCGGCGGTGGCGGAAGTGTGCGGCGACAAGTTGATGACGAGCGCGGCGCTTGCGCGGGATGGCGTGCCTCAGCCGCGCAATGCAACGGCGTTCACGCCCGAGGCGGCGCTCGGAGCGATTGAAGCGTTCGGTTATCCCGTTGTGTTGAAGCCCGTCGTTGGTTCGTGGGGGCGTCTATTGGCGAAGGTCAATGACCGCGATGCGGCGGAAGCGGTGCTGGAGCATAAATCTACTTTAGGCTCTGTGCAACATTCGGTGTTCTATATTCAGGAATTCATCGAGAAGCCTGGGCGCGACATCCGCGCAATTGTGATTGGTGACCGCGTACTGACAGCGATGTACCGCAACTCGGAGCATTGGATCACGAACACGGCGCGCGGCGGAAGCGGGGAGTTGTGTCCCATCACGCCTGAGATCGAGGATATTTGTGTGCGCGCTTCAAACGCCGTTGGTGGCGGGTTGCTGGGCGTGGACTTGGTCGAACATCCTGAGAAGGGACTCGTGGTCAATGAGATCAATCACACGATGGAGTTCCACACCATGCAGCCGTTGAGTGGCATTGATATTGCGGGCGAGATTGTGGAGTATGTGGTGAGAACTGCAAGGATGAAGGATGAATTATGAAGGCTGAATTGAAAACAACAGCATCTATCATCGGCGGTTCGGGGTATGGCGGCGGCGAGTTGATTCGTTTGCTGCTGGGGCATCCGAATGTGGAAATTAAACAAGTCACTTCACGCTCGCGGGTGGGGGAGTATGTGTATCAGACTCACCCGAATTTGAGAAAGCGTACGCAGTTGAAGTTCAGCGACCCGTCCCAATTGGAGCCTGTGGATGTGATCTTCCTCGCCCAACCGCATGGACAGGCGCAAAAGAATATCGAAGAATATGCCAAATTCGCGCCAAGAATCGTTGACCTTGCGGCGGATTTCCGCTTGAGGGATGCGGATTTCTATGAGCAATGGTACGGTGAAAAACATGCCGCGCCGGAGTGGTTGAGCAAATTTGTTTATGGATTGCCCGAACTGCACCGTGAAGAATTGAAGTCGGCGAGTTACGTCAGCGGGGTGGGATGCAATGCCACGGCGAGCAATCTCGCGCTGCTGCCGCTGGTCAAAGCCGATTTGCTGGACGCATCTTCCCCCGTAATTATCGAGATTAAAGTCGGTTCGTCGGAGGGTGGCGCGGAAGGAAATTCGGGCTCGCTTCATGCGGAGCGGGCGAATGTGATTCGGACGTTCTCTGCCTTTGGTCATCGTCACACCGCGGAGGTGATTCAGGAAATGGGAATCAAAGATGTTTCGTTGACCATGACCGCTGTGGACATCGTCCGCGGTGTGCTGGCGACGGCTCATGCCAAAGTGAAACAAGGCGTGGCAACCAAAGATTTATGGAAAGCCTATCGCGCCGTGGCGAATGAAAATCCGTTCGTGCGGGTGGTGAAGGAACAGCGCGGAATTTACCGCGTGCCAGAACCGAAGATTCTGGCTGGCTCGAATTATGCGGACCTCGGTTTTGAACTGGACGAGAACAACGGTCACATTGTGGCGATGTGCGCGATTGATAACCTGATGAAGGGCGCGTCTGGTTCGGCGGTGCAGTGTCTGAATTTGATGATGGGCTGGGAGGAAACATTGGGGTTGGAGTTTATGGGGTTGCATCCAATTTAGCATGTCATTGCGAGGGCGCTCTTTGCCCGAAGCAATCCCCATGTAACAGGAGATTGCTTCGTCGGGAAGAACACCCTCCTCGCAACGACATGATCTGGAGAACTTATGGATATTACAGTCGTAAAACTTGGCGGTACAGAAGGCGTGGACTTTTCCGCGATCTGCATGGATGCAGTTGAGTTGTTGAAACAAGGCAAAAAACTGGTCTTTGTGCATGGCGGTTCGGCGGAAGCGAATACGCTGGGTGAAGGGTTGGGGACTCCGCCGAAGATGATTACGTCGCCTTCGGGGTACACCTCGCGGTACACAGACCGAAAGACGTTGGAGATTTTTTTGATGGCGGTGAATGGCAAGGTCAATTCACTGCTGACCGAGCAGTTGCAAATGCTGGGCGTGAACGCTTTTGGCTTGTGCGGATTGGATGGCAAACTCATGCAAGCCGTCCGCAAAGAGTCGGTGCAATCCATTGAAAACGGCAAGCGCAAGATCATCCGCGATGATTACACGGGAAAGATCGAAAAAGTGAATAGCGAATTGCTGATGATGTTGTTGGATGCGGGGTATTTGCCTGTCATTGCGCCTGTGGCTGTCAGTGAAAAAGGGGAGGCGTTGAATGTGGATGCTGACCGCGCGGCGGCGATGGTGGCATCCGCGCTCAAGGCGGAGACGTTGATCCTGCTCACGGCGGTGCCTGGGCTGATGAAGAATTTCCCGGATGAGTCCACGCTCATTCGGCAACTGCCGATGAGTCAACTGTCGGCGGCGAGTGAGGCGGCGCAGGGTCGCATGAAGAAGAAAGTGCTGGGCGCGGACGAAGCGATTAAGGGCGGGGTAAGCCGCGTCATCATTGCGGATGGAAGAATCCAAAACCCGATCTCAAATGCGTTGGCAGGAAATGGAACGGTGATCGAATGAATTCAGAACAAATCATGGCAATCGAAAATAAATATACATCGGGCGTGTACCTCAAGCAGGCTTTGACCATCGTGCGCGGACAAGGCGCTTCACTGTTTGATGTGGATGGCAACGAATATTTGGATTGCTCGTCGGGGCATGGAGTTGCGAATCTCGGTCATGCTCACCCGAAAGTTGCGGAGGCGATCTACAAGCAGGCGTCTACGCTGATAACGCTTTTTGAAACCTTCCCCAATGACCAGCGTGCGATGTTGATGGAAAAGATGGCGGCATTGGTGCCTGGTTTGGATCGAGTTTTCTTCTGCAACTCGGGCACTGAGGCAGTGGAAGCGGCGTTGAAATTTGCGCGAATTTCCACGGGACGAAAGAATTTTATCGCTGCCATGCGAGCGTTTCATGGACGCACTTATGGCTCGCTCTCTGCCACGTTCAATAAAAAATATCGTGAAGGCTTCGAGCCGCTTCTGCCCGGTGTTTCGCACGTTTCATACAACAACATCGAAGCGTTGGAGAAGGCAGTGAATGAAGAAACGGCGGCAGTAATTTTAGAAGTGGTACAGGGCGAAGGCGGCGTGTACCCTGCTGCTTTGGAATACGTGCAGGCGGCGCGGCGGATCTGTGATGAGCGCGGCGCATTGCTGATTGTGGATGAAATTCAAACTGGCTTTGGGCGCACAGGAAAAATGTTCGCGCTTCAACACTTCGACGTGGCGCCTGATCTGTTGACCTGTGCCAAGTCGCTCGCTGGAGGCGTGCCGATGGGCGCGGTGTTGATTGGAGCTAATGTAAAGAATCTCACGCCCGGCGTTCACGGCTCGACCTTTGGCGGAAATCCGCTTTCGTGTGCGGCGGCAATTGCGGCGTTGGATGTGATGAAGGATGAAGACCTGCCCCGTCAGGCGGCGGAGAAGGGGGCGTATTTGATGGAGAAGTTAAAGGCGATCCAGTCACCCAGCATCCGTGAAGTGCGCGGACTTGGCTTGATGGTTGGTATCGAAATGAAGCAGAAGTCCACGCCGTATATCAAGGCGTTGCAGGAACGAAGAATCATTGCCTTGAATGCGGGATTGACTGTGATTCGTTTGTTGCCGCCGTTGGTGATTTCGTACGAGCAGATCGACCATTTGGTTGAAGTTCTTACTGAAGTGCTATCGCAACAGACCACGGACGATGGACAATAGACCATGGTCAATCGTGCATCGTCTATCTTCGAGAATATGCAATGAGCGAAACGTTAGTTGGTCTCGTTTCTCAATACAGCCCGTCAGGACAGGAGCGCGGCGCAGTCGAATGGCTGGTGGCGCGGATGAAGTCGCTTGGTTATGACGATGCGTTTATTGATGAAGCGGGGAATGCTGTTGGGGTGATGGGGACGGGTGGCAAACAGATTGTCTTGCTTGGTCACATTGATACGGTAGCGGGGGAGATTAAGGTCGCCCTCACCCCGCCCTCACCCCCAGCCCCTCTCCCACAGGGAGAGGGGAGTGTATTGTACGGGCGCGGCGCGGCGGATGCGAAAGGTCCGCTGGCGAGTTTTGTGGATGCGGTGGCGAAGGTCGGCGCGAGGGATGGCTGGCAGTTCGTGGTGATCGGCGCGGTGGAAGAGGAACGCGACTCGGAGGGGGCGCGGTTCGCCGCTGCGCAATACAAGCCGGACTTTGCCATCATCGGCGAGCCGAATCAATGGGATCGGATTGCCCTTGGCTACAAAGGCAGCGCATGGGCAAATGTGACCGTCAAACGCGGACAAGTCCACACGGCGAGCGGGGAAGAAACTGCGGCAGAAGCGGCAGTGGGGGTGTGGCTGAAGGTCAAGGCTTATGTGGATGCGTTCAATGCCGACAAGCAAAAAATATTCGATAAATTATTGCTCACGCTGCGCGGCATGGAGTCGGACTCGAATGATTTTGAGCAGTGGGCAAGGTTGAAGATTGGTGTGCGATTACCAGTGGAAGTTTCACCTGAAGATTGGTATAAGGTTTTGCATGAGACCCTAAAGGTCTCTGAGACCTTTAGGGTCTTTATCGAGCCAACAGGATTCGCCGTCCCGGCGTGGAAGTGTGAGAAGAACTCTCAGTTGGTACGAGCCTTCTTAAGTGGAATCAGGTCGCAGGGCAGGGAGCCGCGATTCGTCTATAAAACGGGAACAGCCGACTTGAACATCGTCGCCCCGGTGTGGGGATGTCCAGCGGTGGTGTATGGTCCCGGTGATTCTGCTTTGGATCACACGCCGAATGAGCATATCCGTTTGGACGAGTTTCACAAGGCTGTGGAGATATTAATCTGCGTATTGCAAAAGTTGGTCTTGGATTTGCGTAAATGATGTTGGTTATTTTGTTTACCGCAGAGAACGCGGAGAAAAAAACTTTAAAAACTTCTGCGAACTCCGCGCCTCTGCGGTGCATATCCAGACCGTAACCATTTGCTTTGAGTCACTACCCAAAAATTGACGGAAAGGGTGAATATAAGCGGCTGAACGACCTGACGGCGGTTATCGTCAGGTCGTTTTTAAGTTTGATGGATTTCGAGTCTGTGGGTCTTATTGAATTAGGGTCTTCCGGGTATGCCTCCGCCGGGCAGGCTGGGACCGCCGCCTCCACCCGGAAGGCTGGGACTGCCGCCTCCGCCGGGAAGGCTGGGACCACTTCCCCCGCCGAAGTTGGGGCGGTTGCCAAGCGATGTTTCAAAGCCAGCCAGGTTCTGCCGCCCCTGCGGGATTTGTCCGCGAGCGAACTGTTGACCGATTTCATCGAACTTGCCGGCAAATTGGGAGATGTCGGGTCCGATGGCGTCCGCGCCGCCGAATTGCTGGAGACCGACTTTTGCATTCTGACCAAGTTGGGCAAGGCTGAGCAGTTCTTCGCGGCTCAGTTTATTGTCGCTCAGCGCCTGGTTGGCAAAATCCACGAACGAGAAAGCGGATTGCAAGGCGGAGAGTTTATCGGTTGGGATGTTGCTCGGCTGGATCTGCGAGATTTGGTTCACGCGGTTTTGTTGATCGGCTTGCAAAACGGTCATCATATCCTGCGCCTGTGATTTCAGTTCCTGCGCGTTGGTCTGGGCGGTTTGCGCGGCGGATTCCAACTGGGAGATGCTCTCCTCGGCGAGGACAAGCCCCTGTTCCAGCGTGGAAGAGATTTCCTGAAGCGAGGAGTCAATCGAGGAGAGGGTGCTGTTCAGTTGGTTCAGTTCCGCTTCGATGGCGTTCAGTTCCGCGATCATTTCGTAGGCGAGGTCTGCGTAGAGGTAATAATATTCGGCGATCAGGTCTTCGGCGTATGCCACGTAGTAATCGGCATAGTAATAATAACCGTACACGTACTCTACTTCGTCATACGTGACCGCGCCGTCGTCGGTGGTGTAATAGACGGCGGATGAGGTCTGTTCGGTGGCGGAGATGGCTTGGATGATCGCCTCATCGATCAGCGCGGACAACTCTTCTTCGGTGAGGGTGACGTATTCAATCGTCGGTCCGGGGGTGGGGGTGGCGGGCATGGCGGTCAGGGTGTTGGCGTTGACGGTCGCCTGCGCAAGCGCATCCGCGATTTGCGTGCCAGCCACAGCGGTGTTGACGGCATCCTCCTGTGAGACGGGCGCGGAGCCAATCGTGCAGGCGACCAGCAGGGAAGCGGTCATGAAAGCAAGTAAAACGGTTCGAAGCATGGGTTTCATTTGTTCCTCCAATTATTTTCTCAAAGACCCTAACTCGGACAAGCCGAAAGAGATTTCACCACAGAGCGCACAGAGTCCACAGAGATTTCAAAAAGGGTTTCTCCGTGATCTCCGTGTTCTCTGTGGT
>JAGUZU010000029.1 GCA_020060625.1 Anaerolineales bacterium
ATCCCTTCGGGCAGCGGCACGGAGCAGGTGGTATTGCCGTTCGGGCAGGCAAATGAAGCGCCATTGACGTCGCCGCTGATGACGACGCTCTGCCCTTGCGGGTCGGAGGCGGTCAGGTCGAGGAAGAAAAAACAGGACGGCGATCAATAATGCCAGGAAAACCCGGCTTGGTTCAAGGATGTCGAATTTCTTTTTTGAAGTGGGTGTGCTGCGCATGCGCTCCTCCCATGCAGTTTTTTCTTTAGTTTATTACACGTCTCCGCGTTCATTCCTTTACATTTTTGTTAGGAGGGATTTTCTTCCAATTGCCAACATTTTATTTCTGATGGGGAATATCGCGAGAAAGATATGTACAAATGGCAGAAGCAGTTTTACAATAAAGTCGGACTTGACCAGCTTTTTCAAATAAAAACTATACGGGAAGGATAATTCGTGAAAGCGTTTCAGCTCCACCACCTCCAGCCCGACCATTTCCAGCGCGGATTTCATCTCTGCGAGCGAGAAGATCTGTTTGTGCCCGAATGGTTTTGCGGAATACATTGTGTTCAAAAAGGTTGGGTATTTTCCGCCTGAAATTTTGTAGGTGAATTCGCCAAAGCGGTGATAAAACGCGTCGCGGCAGGGAGTGTCGATCAGCAGCGCCCCGCCGCTTTTCAGTGCGTCCGCTGCGGCGCGCAGGGTGGCGATTGGATAGTTAACATGCTCGATCACATCCCACAACGTCACGACATCGAATGTCCCGTGAAATGCCCGCCAGTAGTCGTCTTCGATGGTCCGCTTGACCACCTCGAAGCCGTATTTGGTTTTTGCATAATGCGCCCGCGTGTCGCTCAACTCGATGCCGAGCGCCTCCGCGCCCGCATCCTTCATCTTCGAGAGAAACAACCCGCCGCCACAGCCGACGTCCAGCACGCGCCTGCCTTTGATTCCGCCGTGCCGCTTCACCGCCTCCACCTGATGCTCGATTCGTTCCGGGTTCGATTGCAGGGATTTCTCGATGTATGCGATCTCCTCCTTTGTCAAGCCGCCGCCGTCGATGACGGGGGAAATTTCCTCCACCGGGTCGAGATGGTCAATATAATGAAAGCCGCCGGGTGAAACAAATACATTTGCCCCCGATAACTTATATTTCGGCGCGCCGCCGGTTTTATGTTTTAGTTTGTCGAAGTTTTCCATGTCGTGATTTTATCAAGGATTATCGGCGCGCTGATGGGATACTCCGCGCTTTCGTTCGTGACATCCAGCCGGAGGATATTTGATTCGGGAACGGTTTCCAGCCATTCGTTGACGTAGCGTTCCAGCAGTTCCGCATCTTCACCGGACGCGATGTTGATTCTGTTTCTCGAAGCCAATCTCTCGCGGACGGTTTGCGAGTCCGCGCTCAGGGAGATGATCAGGTCTGGGGGTGGGAGCAGGCTGCGGGTCAGCGCGTGGAAGCGTCGGCACAGGTCAAACTCCGGGCGGGTGAGCCAGCCTCGAGTGTGGAAGAGGCGGGTGAATCCGAAAAAGTCGAGGTCGAGTCCGCCATCCATCAAGGCGGGTTTCCCTCCTGTGCGAAGTTCGCGTTCCTGTTCGGCGCGGTAGATCAGATAGTCGAATTGGTTGGCGAGGGCGTATTTTGGGTCCTGTTTGAAGAGCGCTTGAAAGGGACGCTCGGCGTGTCTTTCGGGCGCGAATGCAAAGTTGTGTGTTTTGCACAAGGCTTGCGCGAGCGCGGTCTTGCCCACGCCGCTTGCCCCAACGATGACGATCAGTTTGTTCATTGAAATTTGCCTGTACTCGTGCGCGGATTGAATTACAATTATATGACGATTGTTTGCGCGTTTTCCTTCAATATATAAAATAGGCGCACAGGTCATGTCCATGGAGAGTGTTTTGAGCGAACCGCTTGTATTGAAGTCCGACGATCCAATTATCGCCACGCTGAATTTTGTGCCGCACCGTCACATGGCGCAGCGGCGGGTGAGGGCTTTTGCTCCGGGACCGGGCGAGCCTCAAACGCTGGAGGTTCGGACGCCCTGGGGCGCGGTGTTGACTGCGAAGAGCGGGGATATGCTGGTTAGCGAAATGGATGCCCCTGAAGAGGTTTGGCCCGTCGATGCGGGGATATTCGACCAAACATACATTGTGACGGGTCCCGGTTTGTGCGTGAAGCGGGCTGTGACGCTTCTGACGCCGTTGACAGATGTGACCGGCGGAGATGAAGACCGCATGGTCACTGTTCATACCTTGGAGGGAGAGGAGACCGTCCGCGCGGGAGATTTCCTCCTCGCGAAGGGGGTGCGGGGCGAGATTTGGCCCTACCCAAAGGAGAAGGCTGCCGCTTTGATGAGACCCGTCACTGAGCAGTGAAAAGGGGTGGAGATTTGAATCAAAATGCCGCGCCGCCAGGAAACGACACGGCATTTCTTGAAATCGGGGTCTCTCTGCCGTACAAAACCCATGTGGGACGCTGACAAACGCTGATTTCGCTGATTTTTAGAATTTATTTGCGTTTTTCTGCGTTCATCTGCGTCCCAATTCTCAAATGCACGGTAGAGAAATCGGGGTTATCTCTTTGCGTGCTTGTGTTTCCTTACGGCTCTTGGATTTTGCAATTCTTTCAATGTTGATTCGTTTATTAAGCTTTCCAGCGCGTTGTCAATGACTTTGTGGATGTATTTCGACGGGTTGATCAGTTCCACCCGCCCGCCCATGTCGCGCATCAACATGATCATGTGCCGCACCAGATGGGAATCCCTGTCTTTCGATTCGCCGCCGGTCTCGTTCCAGACCGCAATGAGCCGGACTTTGTCAATGCCGCGCCCCAGGGAGGAATACAACGCCCAGCGGTTGTTGCGTTCGTAGGGATTGTCGCCATTTTTGGGGGGACCCACGCTTTCGATTTGAAAGATTTTGTCCACAAGCGGGTGGTTGCGTATTTTGTAAAAGCGGTCCACCCATGCCTCGCCGGCGGGGGTGACGAATTCCCGTATGTACGTTGATTCAGGCAGGGGGAGATAGGCTTTGACCTTCAAGCCCAACTCGATGCAGACCTCCGCAAAAATGATTTCGCTGCCTGCGGAAAGCCCGGCAAGGAACGCCCTGTCGTTTTCGCCGGGTTTGAAGCCCTCGAGTTTTTTGCGGATCTCGTTGCGAAGATCGCTTTCCTTATCTGTGGGAAATGCTTTTTTAACCTTGCCCGGATGGTCGATCATGTACCCCGCAAAGAGGAATGCTTGCCCGGCTGTCTTTTTGGCTTTGGATGATTTCCTGCGGCGGGTTGGCGAGGTGTCATAATCGCTGGCGGTTACCCTCGCAATCTCTTCCTCGATCAAATTTATGACGGATCTCACATTTTCAACCCGATAGCCAAGCGCCTGGAGTATCTTCAATTGTTCGAGCGACGAATTCAGGTAGGAAAGGTTGCGGCGCGATGCCGTGATCGCCTTTCGATACGCCCTGGTCACTTCCGCCTGGCTGCCGGCTGTCAGCAGAGTCAGTTCCGCCATGGATACGAGAGACCAGTAATCCGCCTTGTCGCCGTCGCTTCTGATTCTGCTTTCGAGACCGAACATCAGCGCATTTTGCAGGTAGGGCAGGGTCTGGCGAATGTGGGTAATATCCGGGTCGGGGGCGGTTTTGCTTTCAAATTTATCCGCCAGGAAGACCGTGAGCATCGAAAGGGTCACTGCATTGATGCCGGGATAATAATCGTTCAGGTTGATCTGGAAGCCCTTGGTGTATGTATTTACGGACTTGATCAGCCAATGATAAGACTCGAACGCCTGTTTCAGGCGCTGGGTTTTCTCGCGGATGCTTATCCATGAATGCATCCACATTTCCTTGTAAATCCGCCCCAGATAAGTGATGGCTTCGCTGTCGTTCGGGAAGTCGTTCAACAGGTTTTCGATCTTTACAATAGATTCGTCCACCCGCCCGATGCGGTTGAGATGAAACGCCTCTTCGCGGCGGAACTCAAGGTTCGAGAAATTGACTTCGATTCCCTTGCGATATTGCGCCAGCGCAAGTTCGTTCCTTCCCAAATTTGCAAGCGCGCGCCCGACTTCCCCGATCGCCTCCTCGCGGATGAGCGGATTCTTGATCTCTTCGGTAAGAAGCAGGATGTCTCCGATGTGTTTCCGGCGCTGGGCAATCGTAACCCTTTCCCGCCATTCGTTGAATTCGCGCCAGAATCCCCTTGCCAGCGGCGTATGCAGGCTTTTTCGGTCTGGCTCCTTCATCCCGGAGAGTAGGTTATAGATGGGACTATGAATCGCATCGCGGTCGGATGCCCAAGTGTCGATCACGAGGCGGGAGATGGCTGTAATGTCGGCGCGGATATATGCCGGGTCGGGGAGCCCCTCCGGCGTGATGTGGTAGGGAAGCGTGCGGACGTTGAAAATATCGAAAGGCATGTAGGCGCGTCCCGCCTGGATGTGCGCCACTCCGCGCTTGCGAAGGGCATGACGGATGCCCAGCTCATAATAAGCATTGGCGTTGTCAATGCTCAAATCGCACAACACCAAATCTGCCAGCAGCAGTTCCTGGAACATATCTGTAAGAATATCCCCGGAAGCAGTTTCTTCATCCGCGCGAAACGCCTCGAACCCCGCCTCTTCGAGCGCGGGTTTGATCAGGGTTCTGTATATCGCGTTGAAATCATACGGCTGCCCGTCGGCGCCCTTCTTTTTCCCAAAAGGCATTACGACAAAGGCGTGCGGGCGGACATCCGGATGAAGCGGCTTGAGTTCTTCCCACTCTCTTGAAAAAAGAGGCGCAATTGTCTTTTCCGCATGGCCCGCCGTTGTTGAAGCATTTTCGGCAGGGGGTTGCGCGGGATTTGTGTCGGATGCAGTTTCATCCTTTTGCGTGGTTTCATTCGTATCGGTCATTGGGTCTCCTGATTCGCGCGTTCATTTGATAAAACGGATTCGGACACGCGTCATCCTTTGACTTCGCCGCTTTTTGGGTAGCGCGTGAGCAAGTCGTTCAGCACGCCGCGCGGAGTGTTGCCGCTGATTTCCACGCCATCGTACTCTTCCGAGATCGCTTTCAATGAGGATGACAAGCCCATCTTTTTCGCGGCGTTCTCCATGAAACTGCCCGCCGCCTCTTTCATCGCCGCCAGTTCTGCCTGCACAATCTCAGATGACGCCTCCTCTGAAAGCGCGCCCAGCGTTTCCTCGAATGTATCGGACATGGTGTTTGTCGCCTTTTCGAGGGTCTCTGCCGTGTATCCCACGACCGCATCCTCGACGGATTTTCTGAAGCGGCGGTCCGCTTCGCGCTGCTCCTCGATAACGCGGTTGATCAGCCCGGCTTCCTTATCCAGGTTGGATTCCTTGAGCGCCTCCTGCATGGATTTGATGTATTCCACGTTCCTGCTCCACAGGATGTTTTCCGTGGCTTCGACCATCCGATAAACTTCCGTATGGGTTCGTTCCTCGGCTTCAAGATTCTTCCAATGATCGGCGATGATGCTCAACTCCATGATGACCTTGCTATAGTTGCGTACGACCAACTCGAGGTTTTTTAATTGCTGCCATCCGAGAAATGCCGCGGTGAGCGACGCAGTGAACGCGACCCAAATGGTCAATCCGCCGCCCACTGCCGCAAGGATCGCGCCCGCGGCGCCGGAAGTGTAGATCAACCATTGCAGGCGGGTTCTTTCCTTTTGTTTCTGGTTTACCTTCTTTATGTGCCAGTTCAACTCATTTTCAAGACGATATTCGAAATATTGACTGCCGGTAAGGTCGCTGAAGCCGTCGTCACTATTCGCGTCATTCGGGTTGAACCGCGGGGCGGGAGGGAGATCGCCTTTGTAGGGTTCCAGCACCAGTTCGCCGTTCATGCCGTGGTAGACCGAGCGTTGGGTGTTCGCCAGCCGGTTCTTAAGCCACTCCCGCCGGTTGGGATGGGATTTGAGGATGGTCCGATATAGATAAATATCCTTAAGGACTTCCTCTGCGCCCGCCCGCGCTACCAGCCAGTCTCCGGCGGAGAAGAATTCATTGGTATACGCCGCCAGCATGGAGGCGATAATGGGGGAGGCAATCAAAATAACTTTTAGAACCAGTTGTCCGGTAGCTGGCAGCGTCTCCGGGTATAACGCTGTCAGAATGGCGAACAAAGTTGCCAAAACGCCGAGGATCGCTATCCACCTTCGCAGGCGAATGAAGGCTGCCGTGCGTTTGACAGAGGTGTCGTCGTACTGGGCAAACTTGTTCCATGCAACTTGCAGAATGGGTGAAGCGTTTTGTCGGTTGATTTCCATTTGATTCACTCCTCGAGATTCTTGACCTATTGCAGCGGCAATTCCGGGCATAGGATGCGGTAATCACCTTCTTTGAACAGGAATTCCCATTGGCTTTGGGAAATATTTCTGGTCAGGCGCGAACATGCGGTTTCGGTAAGCCGATCTTTTGTGACGGGTATAAGCAGATTTACGTTCCATAATTGAACAGTCTTGCGCGATACGGTGGAAAGCAGGTTGCCGTCGGGAGAGAAATTGAGACCGAAGACCGCGTCACCGTGCGGAATGCGGAGAATTTCCTGTCCGGTTTCAAGATTCCATAAGTAAACGAACCCGTCTGTTCCGGCGGAGGCGAGCCATTGTTGTTTGGAATTGAAGTCCAGCGAGGTGATCGCCCCGCCTTGCAGGAACTCATATTTTGGTTTTGAATGATCATTCAGGCTCATGTCCCACACGAAGATGCTGCCATCGGAATTGGTGGTTGCAAGCCACGCGCCGTTTGCGTTGAAGTTAAGGGATTTGATCTGCCCGATTTGTCGAATGGACGCAAATTCACTGTTTGTAAGCGTGTTCCATAATACGATCTTGTTGGTAAGCCCGATTGCCAAAATCGGGTCTTTTGGGCTGTAGGCTGAAGTGAAGGCAGTCTCGTCAAGCGTAATGACATTGACCTGCTCTCCCGTGTCTGCATTCCAGACGTACACAGTGGAGTTTCCTTCGTTTGTGGTGGCGAGAAATTTGCTGTCCGGGCTGATGGCAAGTCCGCTGATATCGGAACTGTGCGGGAGGGAATATTGAACCTTCGTTTCGAGATGGTAGATGATGGCTTTCGACTTGGACACCTCGGAATTTTGGGAGATGGCGACCCATTTGGAGTTTGGGCTTACTTTTAATTGGGCGGTCAGATCGTCGAAAGACAGGACCGGTATTCCGGCAGTTCCGTCCTCGATGGTGGTCAGTTCGCTTGTTGGGATCTGCCAGAGAATCTTGTCGTCGGTGTTGATCAATATCCAGTTGCCCGCCGGATCGAACTTTGCCTTGTTGATGAATTCTGGAAAGTCAATGTGTCCCACCCGCGCATCGAGCGCGGAAATATCCCAAATTGTGACATTGCCGTTGCGGTCTCCAACGATGAGGCGGTCTCCATCCTGGCTGAATGCCAGAGCCGAGCCGATCCCATCTATCGAAGCCTCGAGCATCAATGCGCCGGTGTGCGCGTCCCATATCCGCGCGGTAAAGTCGTACCCCGTGCTGGCGATCCAGTTTCCATTTGG
>JAGUZU010000111.1 GCA_020060625.1 Anaerolineales bacterium
AACAAATTAATGCCGTCACCATGCGTAGTTGGCGTTCTCCCTGGACTGTCCGTCCAGGACAGGCTAACGCCAACGGGCGCGTAAGAGAACGCGCCCTACACGATATTGCGGGATTATTTTCTTATGAAAGTGTCTGAAAAGTATGTTTTTCGGGCAAGGAATCCGAAAGTTCTACTTTCGGAAACCCGCACTCCGAAGTAGAACTTCGGGATTCCAAAAAACCAAGAAGTTTTCAGACACTCTCTTAAAAATCATAGCGCGGCAAGCCGCAGCCAAAGTAAGTCGGATTGGCAATCCGACCTACGCGCAAAATCTTCGCGGTAGGCGCAGTGTTTACAGAGCAATACTATAATGTTGCGGTACTGAAATACTGCAATAAGGTGTGATCCCGTACTGTCGTTTGTTTTATCTAACCATGCGTATAAATTCTAAACACATCACCGCTTTCTTTTTAATAGTTCTCCTCTCCGCCTGCACTTCCGCAATGGCGGATTCGGCTCCAACGGCGGTCATAGTTGATGGGAAGAATCAGCCTGAGGTCCCGTTTGAGGCGGCGTTGACTCCTTCGCCGGAACCGTTTCAGTTCAGCCTTCCCACGCCGGGCGCGGAGCCGATCACGAATTGGCGTCCGCCTCTTTACCCTGTGCCGTGGGCGATCTCCCCGTATGACCATTTCTTTTTTACTCGTCCCATCGCCGCAGACCAGACCAACTGGCCCATCGCGGACTATCGTTATGGCGGCGTGTTCTTCGGGTGGGGGATTGTGCATACCGGCGTGGACATTCCTTCGCCGGAGGGCACACCCATCATGGCGGCGGGACCGGGAACCGTGGTGTGGACAGGCTGGGGACTGTTCCGCGAAACGCCGGGGGACCAAAGCGATCCGTATGGGCTGGCGGTTGCCATCCGGCATGATTTTGGGTACAAGGATCAACAACTTTATACGATCTACGCGCACATGAGCGAGATGAACGTCATTGTGGGTCAACATGTGGAGGCGGGGGAGGTGATCGGTTTTGTCGGCTCGACGGGCGCGACGACGGGACCGCACGTCCATTTTGAAGTGCGCTTCCCGCAGAATTCCTTTTTCTACACCTACAACCCTGAATTGTGGATCGCCCCGCCGCAGGGATGGGGTGTGCTGGCGGGGCGCGTGATGGATACCAAAGGCGAACTGCTCCAGCAGGTGGAAGTGTTGGTTGCGCCCGAACGCGCCTCGCGCACGTTCACAGTCCGCACGTATGGCAAGGAGGGGGCGGTCAATTCCGATCCGTACTACAACGAAAACCTTGTGATCGGCGACCTGCCCGCGGGTATTTATAAGGTTTCGCTTAAATATGAAAGCAGGCGAATGCAAACCTGGGTGGAGATCTTCCCCGGTCAGGTGAGTTACTTCACGTTCACGGGAGATAAAGGTTTCACCACAGACCGTCCGTCCATACCGACGCTGGAATTTCTGCCCCAGCCCTTGCCTTCCACCGTTACCCCGCAACCTTGACGGATAGAACAACTGTGCTATACTCTCGATTAATTAATGCAAGTTGCCGCCTGTAAAAAAGGGAATTCCACTAGTTTGAACCGCTGAACCGCAGAGGTCGCGGAGTTTTTCATCAATTTCTCTGCACTCTCCGCGACTCTGCGGTGAAAATTGGATAAGGCAGCAACCCAAGATAATTAACCTTCGTGACCCTTTGTGATTAACACCTTTTACATTTGGAGACTTAACTCATGGCTAGAAAACGTTCCGCATCCGCTGAAGCCGCGCAAACTCAAAACATGGAAAATGCCAAACAAGCCGTGCTCGACAAGGCGGTTGGCGACATCCTCAAACGCTACGGTGACGGCTCGATCATGCGTCTCGGTGAAGCGCATGGCATGGTGACCGAGGTGATCCCCACAGGCTCGCTCTCCCTCGATATTGCCCTTGGCGTCGGCGGTATCCCGCGCGGACGTGTCATTGAAATTTATGGACCTGAGTCTTCGGGCAAGACCACTCTCTGTCAACACATTGTTGCAGAAGCGCAGAAACTGGGCGGCACTGCCGCATTCATTGACATGGAACATGCGCTCGACCCCGTCTATGCCGCCCGCCTCGGCGTGGATATTGACAACCTACTCGTCTCCCAGCCTGATACCGGCGAACAGGCGCTCGAGATCGCTGAAACCCTCGTCCGCTCCGGCGCGGTGGATGTGGTTGTGATCGACTCGGTTGCCGCGCTCGTCCCGCGCTCCGAAATCGAAGGCGACATGGGCGACGCCACGATGGGCGTGCAGGCGCGTCTCATGTCGCAGGCGCTCCGCAAGCTGAGCGGCGCGATCAACCAGACCAAAACCGCCGTCATCTTCACCAACCAGTTGCGCCAGAAGATCGGCGTGATGTTCGGCAATCCCGAAACCACCACGGGAGGTCAGGCGCTCAAGTTCTACGCCTCCATCCGTATCGACGTGCGCCGCATCCAATCCATCAAGGTCGGCGAGGAAGTCATCGGCAACCGCACGCGCGTCAAGATCGTCAAGAACAAGGTGGCGCCTCCGTTCCGCACCGCCGAGTTCGACATCATGTTCAATGAAGGCATCTCGAAGTCAGGCGACGTTTTGGATTTGGCGACCAAGTTCGAGGTCATCACGAAGCGCGGCGCGTTCTTCTCCTACGGCGACCTGCGCCTCGGTCAGGGACGCGAGAACGCCAAGGATTATCTGCGTTCCAATCCTGATTTGATGGCGGAGATCGAAGGCGTCATCCGGCAGAAGTCCATGACGGGCGAGATTGCATTGCCGCTCGACATGGGACCGGAGGTCAACGATGACTCCGGCGGAGGCGAAGAAGAAGCATAATGTCAGGACACGGCATCGCCGTGTCCTTTTTATTTGTATAATATCCGTGATGAACTCACACCGCTTCTTTCTTAACGCGCGCCTGCTCCTGCTCCCGGTCATTTTCTCCGCCTCGGCGTGCGCTCCCCAGCCCACGCCCACACCTTTCCGTCCGCCGACGTCCATCCCGCCCACGCAGCCGCTTGTGACCACAACGCCCGTCCCGGCGTTGTTCACGCCGACCTTCACCCCAACTTTAACGATGACCCCCACCGAAGGTCCCTGCGCGAACGGGCTTTCCTTCCTCGATGACCTTACCGTCGAAGACGATACATCCTTTCCGCCAAACGCGCCCATTGACAAGCAATGGCTGGTGCAAAACGACGGCACTTGCGACTGGAACGCTTCCTACCGCCTAAAGTGGGTGGGCGGCTTCACCCTCGGCGCGGCAGACGAACAACCGCTCTTCCCAGCTCGCGCCGGGACGCAAGCCACACTCCGCATTTTGTTCATTTCGCCTGCTTCAGCAGGCTCCTACGAATCAGCGTGGCAAGCCGTTGACCCCGATGGGAATACCTTCGGGGAATTGGTTTTTATGAAGATCGTTGTTACGCCATAAAATTGGAAAATCCCATGACCCTCGACCAATGGATCATCTTCGGCACGCTTTTGCTCACCCTCGTCCTCTTTATCACCGGACGCTGGCGCTACGACGTGGTCGCCCTGCTGGCGCTGCTCATTGTCACACTGACAGGGCTGATCCCCATCGAGCAGTCCTTCATTGGCTTCAGCAATCCCGCGGTGGTGACGGTGGCGGCAGTCCTCGTCATCAGCCGTGGACTGCAAAACTCCGGCATCGTCAGCATTATCGGCGACTGGCTGTCTGAACTCAAGGGCGGCGTCACGATTCAACTTGCGGCGCTTACAAGTATTGTCGCAATCCTCTCCGCTTTCATGAACAACGTCGGCGCGCTGGCGCTGCTGCTTCCCGTTGTATTGCAAATTTCCCGAAGCAAAAAGATCCCCGCCTCCTCGCTGCTCATGCCGCTTGCCTTCGCGTCCCTGCTTGGCGGCATGACCACGCTGATCGGCACGCCGCCGAACATCATCGCCGCGTCATTTCGTGAAAGCACGGGCGCGCCGCCCTTTGCCATGTTCGATTTCACGCCTGTCGGCGCGGGCGTTGCCGTTGCGGGCATTCTGTTCATCGTTCTCATCGGCTGGCGGCTGATCCCCGTCCGCAAGAGCAGAGCAAATAATGATGGTTTGTTCGATATCGAGAACTACATCACCGAGGTGAAGATTCCAGAAAAATCCACTTTGAACGGCAGGCGGTTGTATGAAATTGCCGATTTCTCCAAAGCCGAGGTGATCGTCATCGGTTTGATTCGCGGAAGCGAGCGCCGCATGGAGCCGTCGGCGCAGACCAAGCTTCTGGCGGGTGACATCCTCATCGTCAGCGCCGATGCGGAAAATATTCAAAAACTCGTGGCGACTTTAAGTCTCGAACTGGTTGGGGATAAAAAAATCCAGCAAAAGGATTTGGACGCGGATGATGTCGTGCTGGTGGAAGGCGTAGTCATGCCAAACTCGATCATGATCGGCGGCACGCCCCGCACGCTCAACCTGCGCGGCAGTTACGGCGTGAACCTGCTGGCGATCTCCCGCCAGGGTAAACTCCTGCGCACGCGGCTGGGCAGCACCCGCTTTCAAAACGGCGATGTTTTACTTCTGCAAGGTCATGTGGAGACGCTCAAGGAAGTGGTGGATCGATTGGGATGCCTGCCGCTCGCCCAACGCGACCTGCGCCTCGCCACCCCTAAGGGACAGTTGTTCATTGCCCTCGGAATTTTCATCTCCGCCTTGATCGTTTCTGCCATCGGAATCATCCCCGTGCAGCTTGCCTTCACCGCCGCCGTCCTGCTCATGGTGGTGACGCGCATCGTTAACTTGCGCGAAGCCTACGACAGCGTGGACTGGCCCATCATCATCCTGCTCGGCGCGATGATCCCCGTCGGCGCGGCGTTGGAGACGACGGGCGGCGCGCAGTTGATTGCAGAGTCTATTTTGGGGATCTCCGCGCAATTACCTCCCACGGCGGCGTTGATTATCGTTTTAGTCGTCACCATGTTCCTCTCGGACCTGGTCAATAACGCCGCGGCGGTTGTGTTGATGGCTCCGATTGCCATTCGTATTGCACAGGGGATGAACTCCTCGATTGACCCGTTTCTCATGGCGATCACCATCGGCGCATCGTGCGCGTTCCTCACGCCCATCGGGCATCAGTCCAACACGCTGGTGATGGGACCCGGCGGCTACAAGTTTGGCGATTACTGGCGCATGGGTCTGCTGTTGGAAATGATCGTGCTGGTGGTTGCCATTCCGCTTATTCTGGTCTTCTGGGCTCCGTAGAGCGTGTTTAACATAGTCGTAACATAATGCGGCAAGCCGCAACCAAAATGTAGGTCACGCTGCAAGCGTGATTGCAAACGTGACTACGGCGTTGGTAGCGGCAAAATCTTCGCGATTGGCGTAGTTTTTACAGAGCAATACTATAGCGCGGCAAGCCGCAGCCAAAGTAAGTCGGATTGGCAATCCGACCTACGCGCAAAATCTTCGCGGTAGGCG
>JAGUZU010000035.1 GCA_020060625.1 Anaerolineales bacterium
AAGAACGCATTGGCAACAAGACCATCAAACGGTATGATACAGCCAAGACACCTTACCAGCGCGTCCTAGAACGCAAAGATATTTCTTTGGATGCCAAAGTGCGGCTCATGAACTTGTATGTCCAACTCAATCCTGCCGAACTTCGCCGCTCGATTGACCTCAAAACCGCCAAACTTTGGAATCTTTCTCAGTAACATTTCTGCTTGATGCAACGTATCCCCTCAAAGTAACATTTTATCTTGATGCATTACGGGTGGAATTGATTTAAGGGGGCGCATTATGTCATAATAGGTCAGGCAAGACTCGCGCGCGGCGGCAAGTGCAAAGGAGGTCCGATGAAGATCCAAGTGAGCGAACTTGAAAACGGGATCCGGCTGATCGCCCTGAACGGAAAACTGGATAACAGCGGGGTCTACGCGGTCGAGACGGATTTCGTGCGTCACTGCGCGGAGGGCGGCATGCGCATCCTGGTTGACCTGTCGAACGTGGGGTATATCTCCTCGATCGGGATTCCCATGCTGGTCGACACAGCCAGAATCGTCAAAAGCAGAGGCGGGACGCTGGCATTCCTCAACCCGCAAAAACACGTTTTGGACGTGCTCGATCTGGTGGGCGTTTTGAACCTCGTTCCGGTCTATTACGACCTGAGATCGGCAAAACTGGCGTTGTGAGGCGCGCCCGCTTGATTTCGAAAGATAATTTTTCTGCGATGAATTTGATGTAATCCTACGCGGAGGGCAGCGTGCAAAACTTCTCCAAAAATTGGGGAGTCAGAATCTGGGGCGGGATCGCGGCATTGGCATTGCTGGCAGGCATGATCGCCGCGTTGATCGACATTGGGAAATATATCAACGAGAAAAACACCCCGACTGCCACTCCCATCATTCCAACCCCCACCCACACCGCCGTACCAACTGACACTCCCACGCCCACACCGGGTCCGTTCCAATTCGCGCAGCTGCCCGCCGAAATAAAGGTCGGGAGTGATGTGACGGTCAGTTTGCAGGCGCCGCCCGGAGCGGTCTGCCTTTTGGAATTCTACACGCCGGATGGAAACCGAAGCACCGCCAAGGGACTTGGTCAGACGGTGGCGAATAGTCAGGGCAGGTGCAGCTGGGAGTGGCACGTATCAGGCAACACCGGGGCGGGAGGCGGGAGGCTGGTGGTCTCGATGAACGGCATCACGGAAACGCATGAGGTGGAGGTCGTAAAATAGAGACCGTTTTTTCATTTGCCCGTCAGACGCCTCTCCCGTCTACCGCTCGCTATCGTTCGGGTACGATGTCCCCTGAAGAGGAGAAGCCAGACACATCACGCAACCTGCTCCCTTCCCTTTAGGGAAGGGCTGGGGATAGGTACACCCGTCACGCCGATCAATCGTGATTATCTGGGAGAGCCCTTCCTCCCATCCCAGCCGAGACCGTTTTTCATTACGAATTCAAATTTTCCCTAATCCAGGCAAGGACATCGCTAGGTGTTCCAATCTTGATCCCTGCTTTCTCTGCAGCCTTTGGGTTATCGAGAAAATGCTTGCGATCGTGCGTAGCAAGATAATCCACTTTGGCTTTCATCGCGGCAAGCAACACAGGGACATCATCCCGGTCATCAATTAAATATAAATTTGCCTGAATTTCTTCATCTGATGGATCTGGATGGATATTGATTCTTGCCTTCTTGATTTCCGTTTGGACATCTTCCAAATTCTCAGGAGATTTTCTGGCAACCGAGCGAATTGTCTCTTCAATCACCAATTCACTGACCATTAATACGATGTCCTGAGTCTCGCCAAGTTGAAGTAAAACATGAGCCGCGCCTATTTCGGAAATAATGCCGGCGATCAGGGCGCTGCTGTCAAGAAAGATATTCACCTTCTTCATGGATTACTTTCCAGAGGTTTTGATGTTGCCGTATTTTTCTTGAAAAATCTTTTTTCTTTCTTCTCTTATGATCGGCAGCCATTCCTCTATATCGAAGTCATCTTCCTTAAGGCTTTTGGCAATCCGCCTGGAAAGGATGTCAACTTCCAATACCTTTGGCTTGAGCAAAAAGGACCCACCACCCAAATCAATGATGGTGAAAACTTCCCCTTCCTGAAGTTTATACTTATCACGCAATTTGGCAGGGAAGGTGATTGTCCCTTTGCCGCGCATTTGAACTGTAGTCATAGGCTTTCTCCAGAAAATCGGAATTCCAGAATTTCTGGCATTATAGCACGAACATATAAAACGGTCTCGTTGACATTACGTCCCGAGACCGTTTTTCATTCAAACCCCTCTCCCGTCTCCCCCAACCCTAAAGGGCGCTACGCAGGGGGGAGAAGCTAAAACCATCCTGAAATTAATCATTGACTTGGACACTCAACAACCCCATCCCCCAAAAAAGGACTCAACTCCATGCCATCTCCTTTAGGAGAGGGGCCCTCGTCACACCGATCAATCACCACCATCTGGGTGAGGTCGCTTCACGCTTTCCCGTCTCATCCGAGCCCGTTTTCTATCATTCACCATCTGGTAAAATCAAATTGTGACCGAAACGTTTGACACCAGCAAAGTCCGCAATTCCATTAGCCAGAGAAAAATCATCTGGCGCAGACATGCCCTCGAACGGATGTTGGAGCGAGAATTGAGTCGCATCGTCGTTTTGGAAGTCGCAGCGAACGAAGAAGTCATCGAGGATTATTCCGCTGACCGCCCAGCGCCAACCGCATTGCTGCTCGGCTGGGATAAAGAACGTCCCATTCACGTTGTCTTATCGCTTGAACCCGATGGTGAAATTGCCATCATTACAGCCTACGAACCAAGCTTAGAAGTATTCGAGTCGGATTATCGAACTCGGAGGAAATCATGAGCAAAAAAAATAGTTGCCCCATTTGCGGCGGAAACAAAGTGAAAGGCACGACCACCTTTACCGTTGACCTGGGCTTCGGCGTGGTTGTTGTGCGGAACGTGCCCGCCCTCGTCTGTGAACAATGCGGCACGGACTGGATCGCCGACGAAACCGCCGAACGCCTTGAAATAACCGTCAATGACGCCCGCAAACGTCACAGGCAGGTGGAAGTGACTGCGTATATGCCCACGTGAGAAACGAAACTCGGAGAGAAAATTCTCCGAGTTTTTTCATTCAAACCCCTCTTCCGTCTCCCCTAAAGGGGAGAGGCTTGTGCCTACCCAAAATCAAACATCATCTTGGAAACTCAACACCCTCATCACGCATTAAGCTCCCTTCCCAATTGGGAAGGGCGGGGGGATAGGTCAAATCCCAACTCCGTCTTTCATTCCTCACGCCAAACGTCCGCTTCCGTTCATGAGTCCGTGACAGAATCCGTTGACAACCTCCCCCATCCCATCCGTGTCCGTTTTTCATCGTTTATCCGCAAATCTAGGAATTTCCAATTAAATACTGATAGTCTGTGGATTCATAGTGTGTCTACTTATACAATTCACACATGAAAAAGGCTGAGCTAATTCTATTTGGAAAAGCGGTAAGGCGAATAAGAGAGCAAAAGGGGTTATCACAAGAGGCGCTTGCTGATTTATGCTATCTGCATCGTACTTACATAGGAGGGATTGAGCGAGGGGAGAGAAATGTAGGGCTGTTGAATTTACTTCGCCTGTCCAAAGCTTTAAAGGTTTTACCAAGCGAGTTGTTACAGGATTTTGACAAGAAAACGATGAACGCTGTTTCCATGGAGGGAAATGAAAATGAATGAGCTTTGCCACGAAATAATTTCTTCACGTTCCGCTTACGACTCTATCCAACCAAAATATTGTCAATTACCAAAAGGGCATTCAGGCAAGCATAGTGAATTTCATTATCTTGATCATTTGCGAACGGTCCAAAAATCTGTCGCCGATAAAATCAAGAGAGATTCGACTATGACCACAGGAGCGGCTTGGAAAAGCGCAGAAGCTGGACCAAACAGGATTCTTCGTTGGGTCATGTTGCTTTCAGACAGCGACTTGAAGCATTACGAAATACAAATGGATAAATTGAAACCGCAGGTCGTAGCGAAGTTAAGAGAAAAATCTGCCACGTATGATGACTGTATGGCAGTAGCAAAGAAACTTACCTGGCTCGTATATCAAATGAACGAAGCGCCGAAGCCTCCGCAGGACATAAGGGAATATTTGGAAAATTACTTCGGCAAAATGGTTTCAGGGAGTACTACATGTATTATCTGCAAAGAAAAGTTGTCCTTCTCTTTATTCTCTAAAGCCCAAAGAGGAAAAGCAGAAATAGAAACAGGGCACATCAGCCCTAGAGAGCATAACGCCGAGAATGTAGGGTTTGCTCACAGAGAGTGCAATATTGCCCAAGGCAATAAGACTGTTTTGGAATTTTATGATTGGATTCGAGGAATTATTAAGCGGGTTGACAATCGCTAAAGTTCGTAACCAGCGTGTTCGAATTCTTTTAGTTTTTTGAGAAATTCAGAGCGACCTTCAACAAGGTAACGAAATTCGCCGATTGTTTTATCCCATTCCTTATTTTTCTTGGGCAGAGGTATCATAATTTCATTCAATCTACTACCAAGCGATCCCAGGGTTGACTGAATAAAAACCAAATTTCGGATTTGATGTTGAATCATAGGTAAATTCAAAATATACAATAACTCAACTGCATCTATTGGCGATTGAGGGGTTACAGTAATAATTTTTAAATGACTTTGAACAACACACACATAATTATGTTCATGAAGAATCGCAGTTCTCCCAATTCTGTACCTACCATCTGCAACCATGAGTATATCGTTAGGGGCTAATTGTTCTAAATCACGAACCTTTTCGTAAACTTCGTCACTAACTGACCTTGTAGGGTCAATTGATATTTCGTAATTTGATATATCGGAAGTACGGACAAAAGGAATATCTCCTGTCCCATAAGACTCAGCACCAACTTCATGTCCTTTCCTGATTTTTAAAAAGCCTTTGTTTACCATTTCTCGCACTGAAATTAATTCTGCGCCAAGTCGTTCCGCCTCTTTTTCAAGTTCTTTTAGTGGTGATTTATCATAATATCTAGGACACAAATAATATGGATCAGTGATTTCTGTGTATTGCCATGGTGTCAACTCTGTTGAACGAGTTTTGAAGCTGTCGCCAATTATCGGGTAGTCGTCGGGATAAGAATCGCCGTTTGTTTTGACAGTTCTTCCTCTTCGGTCATGCCCACAATTTAAAGCAACAGCCATCCAAACTTTTTTGGAGTTTTCTTTATTAGAGGATGAACCTATCTTGAATTTTTCAAAAAATAACACATTTGTTTTTGTGTCAGTGCTCGGCTGAAAAGTTGTTCTTGGGCAATCCAGCAAAGCTACGATATTTCCTTGGCTGCGTATGTAATCCCAAACGTATCCCGTGTTCGTGTTTCCAAATACGCCTTCGGGTAAAACGATTCCCATTTGCCCGCCTGGCTTTAGCAATTTAATACAAAGCTCTATGAAAAGAATTTGGGGGTCTTGTGCATCTCTTAGTTGATTTTCTTGAAGCCAGCCCGAATCGCTATATAGCCATTTGTACCCTAGTCTAAATTGTTTTAATATATTCTGTTCTGTGATTTTAATTTTTGCCCCAAAAGGTGGGTTAGTTAAAACATAATCTGCATTAAACGGTGATTGACTTTCGGGCAACTTCATTAATGTTTTGATATCTAGCGAATTGAAATTCAGGATAAGTCCGCGTTCGGGCGCAACAATTTCCAATGTTGCTTCTGCAAGTCGGCAGAGGTCTTTGTCCTTATCAATTCCTATAAACTTTCCAACTTGTTGTTTTTCAAGATCAGTGAAGTTATCAGCTTGAAAAGCTTGCGCCTCGACTAAGAAACCTCCAGTTCCACAGGCTGGATCAATAATTTTTGCGTCACTAGCTGGATGTAGTACTGCAATTATTGCTTTTACAAGAGATTTAGGGGTGAAAAATTGCCCTTTGTCTCCACGCAAACGAGGACCCATTAATGCTTGAAAGGCTTCTCCCATCACGTGAGCCGAAGCAGATTGTAACGATAACCCAGACAATTCGCCCAATCCATATCTTAGGGTTTTGTCGTCCATATAAAATTTATCGTCATCAGTTATTAAATGAGGAAAAGCTTTTCGCAACAAAGGCAAAAACAGTTCATTCGCCGTTCCTTGTTTATTCAGAAACTTTGTAATGGCATCTTGGGCATTGGTTCTTTCGCAAACAATTTTACATAAAAGCAAATTCGATAAATCCGACATGATTTTTTCAGATCGGCTCGAATTGCTGTTTGAGTAAAGGTGATAATAAAGTTTCTTAAATGCGGATGCATATAATTTTTCACTTGAATCTAACTGCTCATCTAAACCAGAGAGTCTGATTTGATAAGCAACATCTAATTCTTGTATTGATTTTGAGTTAGCAATTTTCGGCATTATGAATCCTGTAATTTTTTACCAGTATACTTGGTTTTGATGATTATGAGTAGCACGCCAAGTTAATTATCACTTCCCCTCCCACCACCCCATCAACTCGCTCAACGCCAGGGACGGCGTCGCATCGCCCTGCCTGCCTGAATTCCACATGCGGAGTTGCTTATTCCGTATCATCGTTTGGCCAACGGAAGATAAATGATCTGCCCTTGTAATTCTCCGGGCTCGCAGGATTGGGATATAAAAAGAATATCGTTAATTGCCGCGCCCAATGCCGCCTTGCGGGTGACTTCAATTACCCCGGGCATATATTTTCCCTGCCTGATGCGTTCGTAAGCGTATTTTGTGATGGTTGCCACGTCGTGCGTAAGCAAAACCCGGTCCTGGTCCGCCGCCCATTCCAAAATTATGGGGTCGTCTGCAGAGGATAATCCGACATCCTGAACCCGCACAACATCAAGGTCGGGCTTGATGCGTAACAGCCCGCGAACAATATCGTTGTTGAAATTTTCGTCTGCAACGAGGAAAAGCATGCCCTACTTTTCCCCGTTTTTTCGACGCGCCAACAATCGCTCGCGTATGCCCGATTGGTCGAAGCGCGCCTCGTTTTGTTTGCGGATTTCCCGCGCGGCTTTTTCACGGCGTTTGAGATATAGATCCACCTGCCTTTTATTTCGCAGATAATAGGCGATCACGGAGTAAACATCAGCCAGCGGAACGGATGGATATTGATGCGCGATCTCTTCGGCAGTCGCGCCATCGTTGAACGCATAGACGATGGTATCCAGCGTGACGCGTGTCTTGCTGACGAGCATAACGCCGTCTTTGTTCGGTTTTATGGGGACGATCTCGGTAAAATCGGTAAACGTTGTTGCGACCATCGGCTCTCTCTTTCAACTGTCAACCAAAGTAATCATAATCCAAAACGGCGCTTTCCTGCAGATAATACCGCTCATGGCTTCACTGATATACCTCGCGCCGATGACCTACTTTCAGAACAAATAATTTCGTTGTCGGGTGTTCCATTCGGTAGATGATCCGATAATCGCCGACGCGGTACTTGAAACACCCCTTCCATTCATCGCCTTGCAACGCCTGATGCTGGATAAGTTCCGCATTTTCCCCCATCCATTCCAATTTGTCGAGCAGGCGCGTTCGCGCCGCCGATGTAATCCCTCGTAAATCTGCCTGGGCTTCGGGCGTCAGGATGACCTGATACGGCTTCATCCCCCGATCTCCTCGCGAAAGGATTTCAAATCCATGCCATCGCCCGCCTTGGACTGTTGGATTGCTTTTCGCAGGGACTCAGCAAATTCGGAACGCAGTTCCCCTTCAGGCTCGTCCATGCTGGTGAGTGCGTCCATCAATTGCGTCATCCACACTTCGAGACGTTTATCCACTGCGCGTTCGACCAAATCTTCAAACTCGTCAGCAGATAATTGATTGAGTGTTTTGTTCATAGATACCTCTCAATGATGGAATTATATCCCTGTTTTCATCCTTCATCATTCATCCTTCGCTCTTTCCCCTCCCACCACCCCATCAACTCACTCAATGCCAAACTCGGCGTCGCATCGCCCTGCCTGCCTGAATTCCACGTGACGATCAATTCCCGCTTCGCGCGCGTGATGCCCACATAGAACAGGCGCAGGCGTTCCTTCACGTAATCGAGCCGCGAGCGCAACGTCGCTGCGCCTTCCTCGTACCAGTCATATTCACTCGTCGACTCGAGGGCGGTCAACTGCGCCAGCGACTCCGCTTCGAGATTCAAGCCGCTTCGCACAAACCACTTCTCCGAAATAAAACGGTCATTCGGCATGTTCGACGGGAAGTCATAATTATTGACCGACATCAAATACACGCGGTCCCACTCCAGCCCCTTCGCCTTGTGCATCGTCGTCACCACGGCACGTCCGCGATGGCGTTCGGGGTCAAAGCCCGAATCGTCCGACGAGAAACCGATGAACCGCCGTTCGTTCTTCGCGATCACCGCCAGTTCCGACGTCAACTCAGGCAGGCGCCAATCGGGATGATCGTCCGCGGCTCCTCTCAGCACCAGCGCCAGTTTATGCGCCAACGCCAGGTCCGACGCTTCGCTGAACACATCCTGCGCCAGCGTCAGCACCAACTGGTCAATGGGCAGAGTCACCGCATTCAACCATCTCTGGACATTGACTCGGAACGCGCTTAATTCTTCGATGACTTGCTCCGCCTCTGACTCAGCCGACGCCTGCTCCCTCACCCCTAACCCCTCTCCCGCTGGAGAGGGGGACTCATACCCCCTCTCCCCTCGGGAGAGGGCTGGGGTGAGGGTTGGCGCAATATAATCTTCAACATTGCTTATCTTCCTCAACACCCTCCCCACATCACTGACCAACGCCGTCTTCTCCGCGTCATTCCTCCAATCCCTCCTCCACACCTCATACGCCTTCGCCAACTTCCGCGCCGACTGCGGATCCGCCAGATACGCCAACAGATAACTCAACGACCCAGCCGCGGCGCGTGTTTCAGATGTGCTTGAAATTAATTCAATCGGCTCGATGCCGCGTTTGCGTAACTCGCCGACCACTTCCACGCCGCGCTGGTTGCGGGGGACAAGGATCGCGATGGTGGGCTGTTCTTCGATGGGAGTATCGGCAAACGAGTCAAGATAACTCTTCACCGACTTGACCACCGCTTCGAGTTCTTGCTCAGGCGTATATTTCCTGCTGATGAACTTAATCGCTTCGGGGTTATCGGGCGGATTCTGCTGCGGGTCATCCTCAGGGACTGGCACGATATGCGGCACGGACAACGCTGTCCGCGCGTTGGGATCGGGATGCGAGGTCATCACCCAGTCAATGAGATGATTCGCCAACGCAAGAATGGATGGCTGTGACCGTCCCGACTCAGGCATATCCACGCTGGGGTTGTTCTGGATGAACGCGCGTAAGAGTTCGGGTGAGGCGGTGGTGAAGGTTTCGAAGATGGCTTGGTTGGGGTCGCCGACTCTTATCCAATTACCGCCCTCACCCCTAGCCCCTCTCTCGTGGGGAGAGGGGGATGCGCCGCCAGATAATAGAGATAATATTCTCTCCTGAGTCAGACTCGAATCCTGCGCTTCATCTTCCAAAATGAATGGATAGCGATATTGCAAACGTGCTAAAAATTCTTCTTCATTCTCGAGCAGAGTTAAAGCAAGGCGAATCAAATCGTCAAAATCCACGGCGCCGCGGTAGGCGAGGGCGCGTTGATAGTCCGCGTAGATGCTCCAGCCGAGTTCGGCGAGAGGCAGCCCCGAAGGGGTGCTTCGCGAAGGCGCAGAGAGCGCATCCAGTTTGGCTCGCAGGCTTTCGGGAGTCAGGAGGCGGTCTTTGGAGGAACGGATAAAGGCTAAGGCGAGGGAGTCCAATAAGTCGGGCAGTTGCTGACGTTTGACCCAATCCAGTTTGGACTGATCGAGGGCGGGGTCAAGGTATTCATCCAGCGAGTGCGATGCCAGCCAGGCATTGACCGACTCGCGGCGAATGAAGCCCGCCTCACGCTCGTCAATGATGCTGAAACGCTCCTCAAGCCCCACACGCGCAGGCTTCTCGCGGACGATGTCATGCGCCAGCCCATGCAGTGTGCGGACGCGATATTTGTAGAGGGCGTGAAGCGGGTTATCGAAGAAACGTTTGATGCGCGCTTCGAAATTGTCCACCGCCGAGTTGACGAGCGTAACGATGAGCACTTCCTGATCGTCACCAAGCGCGCCGCTTTGTATGATCTGCGCCGCCAACGCCGAGAGGATGTGCGTCTTCCCCGCGCCAGGCACCGCGGCAATACCCAGCCGCCCGCCCGTGTAGCGGAGGATGTTTTGTTGAGAGGGTCGAGGGATGAAGTTAGGTGTCATGTGTGGGGGTGTCAGGCTCGGGGATTTTCCTGTTCCAATGGATTGATTCTACTCTGTGAACCCGCACGGTGATAAACCACCGTGCTATTCGTACAAAGCCCGCTGAAGCGGACTGGGTGCGGGCGAGGCGGCTTTAGTCGCCTTCGTAGGCGTAGCCCGACGGTTCATCGTCGGGCGGTCAATGTGTTGAATGCGCCTTGCGAATATGGCATTCTCTTTCATTCCACGGCGGGCAATGCCGAGCAGACCGCACGCCAAAGCAAATCACCTCTCATCCATCCTCTCCATCGCCACGATCAACGTACCGTCCGCGTGGTGCCCTTTCTGATTATGAATGTATCGTACCACCGAAGGGAGATTCCGCTCACCGAAGGATAACACGCCATATTCGTCCTGCCAGTAAAATGCGAAATCGGGCTTGATGACGTGATTGACGTAATGCGAACTGTTCCCTTTCACATCACCGATGAATTTTGCGGGCGCAAGTTTGGGCGGAATGGAAACGGCGAGATGAACATGATCTTCGACCCCGCCGAGGGCGTGGACGAATCCGCCCATGTCTTGCGCCTTTGCCACGATGACACGATATAACTCGGGCTCGATGATTGAGTCGATCAAGGGCAATCTATTCTTTGTACCCCAAACAAAATGGTAATAGAGTTTCCAGTATGGCATTGTTATTCTAGGTCATCACCTTCTGAAACGCCCTCAACAAAGTCCCTCTCTGCTCGAATCCACTTTCACCCAGATCGGAGATTGCAAGATAAATCTTTTCACGGCAGCGAGCAAGCAACCCCCCAACGAGCCGCGCAAGAGTTTCTGTTTCCGCGTTCACTTCATCCGAGTCGACCCAGAGCCGCCCCGCCTCCCAGTGACGCGACAACACGAACGGCTGGGTCAACGGCTGGGATACGCGCTGTGACCAACCCGTCGAGCCGGGATCCAGCCAGAATTGCACGGTCACGGATCGGTTCATCATCAGGAAGGTGTAGGCGGGCGCGACAAGCACGGCATCCTTATCCTCCGTCCGCCATGACTCCAGATATTGCGCCGCGAGCACGCCGTCTTCCAGCATGGCGATGTATTCGCGCCCGAGGTCGAAGGCGGGACTGTCCATGTTTACATAAGTCGGTTCCATCGCGTTGCGGAATTTCTTGATGGATTCCACCAAACTCGCCGCCACACGCACGGCATCCAAATTGGAGTGGAAGCCATAATCGGGCTGCGATATGACTTCACCAAAAAGTTTTCGCAAAAAGAAATCGAGCGGCAGCGGTTGGGATGCGCGATATTCTTCGAGCCAATTCCGCAAAATGGAATATCGCTCGCCCAAAGAATACGTGATGCGTTCCTGCGTATCGGGTTTGATCTCATCAAAGGTCGAAAGCCGCAGGTCGCGCTGGCGGTACACGATCTCGGTCAGCAATTGTGCGCGGACCAAATCCGTATTTAGAGCAAACATGAAAGCGTGAGCCGCGTCGAATTTCGGCGGGTGAATGTTCCAATGCGGGTGCGCCAGCGCGGAAAGCGTCAGCAGGGTTTTGCTCGCGGCTTCATCCCGCAGACTG
Source organism: Anaerolineales bacterium (assembly GCA_020060625.1). Classification (GTDB taxonomy): domain Bacteria; phylum Chloroflexota; class Anaerolineae; order Anaerolineales; family Villigracilaceae; genus Villigracilis. The sequence goes on from JAGUZU010000035.1 coordinate 11,831, forward strand.
CGGGACGGACGATGCGTGCGACACGGAATTCCCGCCGCTTCCAAACGGTTTGTAATCGAAAATCGCAAAGCATCCGAAAGATACGGCGCGAGGACGACGATCTCCACAGGCGGGATTCCACCCCCGATCAATTCCGCAATCTTCGCTGTGACATCATCCAGCATTTCGGGATGAAAATGCGTCGTGATGAAATCCATCGCAGATTCAGTTCCACCCGCCTCGACGACTTCCTCATGCCTGATCGCTGAAACCAGGGCATTCGACAACCGAATGACATTCTCCGACGAGACGAAAGACTCACCCAGTTCGATGACCGAATCACACAACTCGCTTAAAGCAAAGCCGCTGACCGCATCGCCGCCGAGGAAACTTCGATAGCCCGCGCCCTCGTCATATAACAGAAGCGCCGACTCGAACTCCGGCAGCCACTCGCGGATGATGTCGTGCGAGCGGGGGACATCCTCCTCCACGTTGTCGTAGATGAGATGGCGGTACGTCTGCGTGAGGTAACTCCGCGCCTGTTCGTTCCGCCACAGGATATTTGCGAAGATTTCCAGTTGCAGCGAAAAATCCAGCAGGTTGTGATCCAGACAGAATTGACGGAAGAGAGTCGCGCACTCCTGCGCGTCGGCGTAGATGCGGCGCTGGGCGGGGTCGCCAAACCAGGCGGAGTCGAGACGCGAGCCGATCTCCGTGTGCGGAAAACCGATGACAGCGGCTTTGTTCAAATTGTCGATGATCTGGGAATACAGTCTGTTGCGGTTGATGGTGACCGACTCAAAATATCCCTTTTCATCCAGCAGCGGGCGGACGAGGTGCGCCATGTAATACTGCGCGGTTTCGAGCGTGAGAAAGACCGGGGGAAGGTCCGGGTTTTTGAATCCCGCCTGTTCCGCCGCAAACGACCAGAACAGGTCAGTCATGCGCCTTGCCAAACCGCCAATCGTCGCGGATGTGACCTCGCCGCCCGCCATACGATCAGGGCTTTCGAGCAGGTCGAGATACGGCTCCTGCAAGGTCCGCTGCGGGGTGAGCAGGAGAATCGAATCGGCAGGCACGCCTTGCGCGAGCAGATACCGTACGCGCTCCACGCCCGCAGTGGTTTTGCCCGCGCCGGCTTTGCCGGTGACGAAGAGACGAGAGTCAAGGGGAGATTCAACGATCTGGCGCTGGATCAGGCTGAGGCTTGGCATGAAGCGAATGTAAGGTATCGGAAGGGTTTTGTCAATAAAAGGCCGCGGTCATTTCAAATGTTTCGCAAAGAATTTCTTCACGCGCTCCCACGCATCCTGCGAGGCTTCGGGCTTGTATACCTGCGGATCGCTGTCGCGAAAAAAGGCGTGACCGGAGTTCGGGTACACGATGACTTCATGTTCGACGCCGATTTCATCGAGAAGCAGGTCGAATTGCTCCACCGTGCCGACTGGGATGGAAACATCGGCGTCGCCGAAGAGACCGAGCGTCGGCGCGTTGAATTTTGCGCGAAGTTGATCGAAGATGTTCTGCATCCCGCCGCCATAGAATGTGCAAACGGCATCCAGCGGACGTAACATGCCGAGGTGGAGCGACATGCGCCCGCCAAAGCAAAAGCCGACACTGCCGACTTTGCCGCTGCAAGCGGGGTGGGACTTCAACGCGTCGAACACGGTCGTCAATTCATCCGGCGCGCCGGGCGCGTATTGTTGAACGAGCCGCGAAGCGGTTTCGTTATCGCCAAGCCTGGCGAGTTCGCCGTGATACAGGTCGGGCGCAAAGGCAAGATATCCTTCCGCTGCAAAACGGTCGGCGATGGATTTCGTCTGCGCATCCAAGCCCCACCATTCCTGAATGACGATGAGGGCGGGGAAAGGTCCGTTTCCCTGCGGTTTTGCCAGGTGACCTTTAACTTTTCCAAGCGGAATGGTTTCGCTCATTCGTACCTCCTTTTACGGCAAATAGCCCAAGTTTCCACCATGCCTAATTTTTACCGCAGAGTCGCTGAGAACGCAGAGAAAATCATGAAAAACTCCGCGCCCTCTGCACCTCGGCGGTCTAAATTTCCTCTTTCTTTTGAAGGTGGCAGCTTGTGTTTAATAGAATATCCGGGATAACCCGCCCTGTCAACAAGGTTGTTGTGGGCGATGAATTAAAGTATATTTGACGAAGTGTTGCGTTGTGTACGAGAAAGTCCATTTCATTCACCGGAGGTATTTCCATGCCCACACCCATGAAAGCGTCATCGGCACGCGGAATGTCAACCGCGAAAGCGGGAGCCGTATCCTACGTCAAATTTTCAGATAAACTGACAGGCTCCATCAACGACATTGCGAAGATCATCGAACAGCACAAGGAGATGATCGACTCCATTCAGGAGGTCGCGCTCGAACTGACTTCCTCCATCGGCTCGCTTCACACACTCACCGTAAAATATGCCCGAACCGCCAACCAAATCCTCGACGCGCTCCTCCCCATCATCAAGAATTTGCCCATCGTCCCCAAGAACGTTACGCAAATGCTGGTCAACCTCGAAGCCGTCACCCAGAAAATCATAGACAACGAGACATCCACTGCGAAAACCATCACCGACGTGCAATCCGGGCTTCGCACAGGCGACGCGAACAAACTCAAGGCGCACGCCGGTCAGCTCAAGGCGGTGACGAAGACCATCACATCCATCATTCCGAAGTAAACGCCGCCTCACCCCGGACCCGTCGCCTGGTTCTTCCCATGCGGGCTTTTTCCACGCCGAAAGCGCCGAAAGCGTGTTAGCCCAAAGTAGAAATGTCACCCATTCTCCAAAGTAGAAATGTCCCCGCCCCGCGGGGCGGGGACATTTCTACTTTTTTTCTGCGAGGGGAATA
>JAGUZU010000072.1 GCA_020060625.1 Anaerolineales bacterium
CGGCAAGCCGCAGCCAAAGTAAGTCGGATTGGCAATCCGACCTACGCGCAAAATCTTCGCGGTAGGCGTAGTTTTTACAGAGCAATACTATAATTTGGTGGCTCTTCAGGATTAAGTGGGGTAATACCCTATTTACCACAGAGCACACAGAGGGCACGGAGATTTTTTAAAGGTTTTTCTCTGTGGACTCCGTGATCTCTGTGGTGAAAAAAAGGGAACCCCACCAAATACCAAAGAGCCAATTTGGTAACTGTGCGGTTTGCAGCAGGTCACGCTTCAAGCGTGACCTGCGTTGTTAATGGGGTGAATCACCCATGAGCGTGGGAAAGGCATGGGGTGGAGTCCGCAGGCTGGGGCGGGGAAAGATGCGTGAGTCCTTCATCCAAAGATGGGTAGCGAGCCGGATTCATTTTTCTTTAAGGAAGCCTTATAGTGTAGGCAGAGTTACGAAAGGAGAATGCCATGAACGGTTCAGAGATTATCTTACTGCTCTTCGTGATCCGCATTGTGATCCCGTTCGGGTTTTTGCTGTTGATTGGAGAGGCGGTTCGCCGCCATAACGCCAGGTACTGGCTGAGATCGTGAGGAGATTATGGAAACTCTCACATCCATTCTTGTGCTTCTAACCGGGGTTGTGCTTCGTTTGATCGTGCCGCTGGCGCTGACTGTGCTTGTGGTGGTGGCGCTTCGCAGATTGGACGCGCGCTGGCAGACGCAAGCCGAACTGGAAAGGGCGGCGATGGAGAAGGGCGAAGCAGTCTGCTGGAAGGAATTGGGGCTTTCTTCAAAGGAAATCCAGACTCGTCTATCCAGCGGGGAACGACCTTGCTGGCAGACTTCCCGTTTGCCCAACGGTCATTTGCGGGAAGAGTGCCTGGATTGTGAAGTATTTCGGGATGCTCCCGCGCCTGTTTCCCGGCGGCATGCCCACGTATAAACAAATTTAATAAGGAGATGCAAACATGTTTTCCTGGTTGAATCGAATTTTGATCGCGCTGGTCTTTGCCTTGTCTTTTGCGGGAATCACTTTGATGGCAGCGGGCGCGCAGGAGGGAGATAACCCGCCCGCCGCAGAACCTGCCAAACAAGGCGACGATTCGTGTATGGAATGTCATTCCGAGTTCCAGACAAAATGGATGAACGGACCGCATGGTCAATCCGGCACGAGTTCGGCATTTTTGATGGATTGGGAGCAGCAGGGCAAACCCGGCGCGTGCCTGGTTTGTCATGCAACGGGGTTTGATCCCGCAACCGCCACCTGGGAAGCGGATGGCGTAAGCTGCTCCGCCTGTCATGTGGATATAGGCGGCGATCACCCAAAGACGACGATCACAACAGACGACAGCCCGGATCTGTGCGGGCGTTGTCACAGCGATACCCGCTTTGGCTGGGGCGAGTGGGAGGGAAGCACGCATTACGCGCGCGGAATGGAATGCACGACTTGCCACGACGCGCACAGCGCCTCGTTGAAATTTACAGTGGCGCGCGACGGCAGCGGCTTTCAGGATGCCTCCCAGTTGTGCATTTCCTGCCACCGGGAAGCGAGTATGGATTTCCCCTACACAAAGCACCATCAGGAGGGCGTCTCCTGCATCAACTGCCATGTAGATCATTTACAGCAGGCTGAATATCCGCCTCACACCGTTCCCGATCACTCCTTCTCCGCCAGTGTGAAGACCTGTAATACCTGTCATGCCGAGCAGATGCACTCCTCAGCGGAAGCGGCAAGTACGGGCGACGCAGCGGCTGCGGACACTCCAGTTGCCGCGCCTATGATGGAAACCGCCGCAACTCCTGTGCCGACGCCGGTCAGCCCGATGGGATACGCGGGTCTTGCCGGACTTTTGGGACTGGCGGGTGGAATTGTGCTTGCGCCCTGGCTGGAAAAGTTCTATCGCCGCGAGGTGAAGCATCGGCATACCGAGGAGGATGAAAATGGATAACCAGACTGTCAGCCGCCGCGACTTTATCAAACTCACCGCAGTTGGCGTTGCAGTCGCCGCAGGGACTCGCGCCATACAGCAGGTGGAAGCCTCCGAAGGCGCGAAAGGCGAACATCAATGGGCGATGGTCATTGACCAGTCCAACTGCATCGGATGCGAACACTGCACCTTCGCCTGCCGCGCGCGGAACGACGTCAGCCCGGACATCGAATGGAACAAGGTGTTGGAAGCCGGGGAAGTGGGCGGCAAAATGACCTACCTGCCGCGCCCGTGTATGCACTGCGAACACGCTCCCTGTGTGGAAGTCTGCCCGGTCGGCGCCTCCTACTACCGCGACGACGGCATCGTGATGATGGACTACGACAAGTGCATTGGCTGTCGGTACTGCCAGATCGCATGTCCGTATGAAGCGCGTACCTTCAACTGGGAAAAGTTCGAGGGCGATAATCCCGCCGTGCCGGAATGGGGCATGCCCGAAGTGGAACGTCGTCCACGCGGCGTGCCGGAGAAATGCTCCTTCTGCTACCAACGCATTGACCGCGGTCTTTCCCTCGGTCTCACTCCCGGCGTGGACGATGCCGCCACGCCCGCCTGCTGCGCCGCCTGCCCCACCGGCGCGCGCGTCTTTGGCGACCTGAACGACCCGAATTCCCAGGTCAGCCAGTTGTTGAAAAAATATCCATCCTATCGCCTGCGCGAACATCTTGGCACGGGCTGCCGCGTGTATTACATCCCTGTCGGCGTTGTGCCTGTCCGCGATGTGACAACGACGGAGGGTTGAAATGAAAACCATCATCAAAACCATACGCGAGAACGCCCTGACTCCCTGGGGCTTGTGGCTCGGCTTCCTCGGCTTGCTCCTCCTGGGCGCGCTCCTCGGCGGTCTCACCGTCTTCTGGAAGGGACTTTCCATCACCAACCTGACTGACCGCGTTCCCTGGGGCTTGTGGATCACGCTCGATCTTTCCGCCATTGCCTTGAGCGCGGGCGCGTTCAGCCTGTGCGCGGGCGTGTACCTCTTCGGTCTCAAACGCTATGCGCCCATCGCGCGCACCGCCACCTTCGTCGGTCTCATCGGTTACACCATGGCGATGCTCGCGCTCGTCCTCGACATTGGTCGCCCGGACCGCTTCTGGAAGGCGCTGGTCTACTGGAACACCCATTCCCTGCTGTGGGAAGTGACCATGTGCATCATGCTCTACCTGACCGTGCTGGTGTTGGAAACCATGCCCATCTTCGCCACCTTTGAATGGCTGAAGAAACGCTTCCCCAAACTCACGGAAAAAATGGAGCATGTCCATCACTACGCCCCCTTCCTTGCCATCCTCGGCTTGGGTCTCTCCAGCCTGCATCAATCCTCGCTGGGCGCGGTCTATGGCGTTATCAAAGCCCGCCCGATCTGGTACAAGCCCGAAATGGCAGTCCTCTTCATGTTCTCCGCCATCGTGGGCGGCATCGCCCTCACCCTGCTGGCATCCATGCTTTCGGCGCGGCTTACGCCCAAGGCAAAGATCAACGACGGTCTCATCGAGCGTGTGGCGCAGTTCCTTGGCTATTTGATGATCGGCTATCTCTACTTCCGCTTTTGGGATTGGCTTGCCCAGACCTATACCTACGAACCCGGCAGGACGGAAGCCTTCGAATTGCTCACCAAAGGGACTCTCTCCTTCAACTTCTGGTTCGGCGAGATGATCATCGGCGCGCTTCTCCCGACCTTCATCCTGCTCTACCGACCCGCGCGTTTATCCCCCTTCTGGCGGATGCTCGGTCTGGCGATGGTCGTGGGCGGCGTGGTCGCCTTCCGCTTCGATACGAACATCGTCGGTCTGCTGGCAGTCATCTCCTACCTGCCCGGTGAAGCGCTGGTTTCCTACGCCAGTTACACCCCGTCCCTTGTGGAATGGGTGACCGGCTTGGGCATCATCGCCTACGGTCTGCTGGCATTCTCGCTTGGCGTGAAGTACCTGCGTGTGGTGGATCATCGCATCACCAGCGAAGCGCGCGAAACGGTGACGGTAAAATCAGGCGAAGCCGTTCAAATATAAGTGAATTTCAAACCGCGAAAACATAGAAAAAGAGCCGCTTTCGAGCGGCTCTTTTTACTTGTGCTTCTGTCTGCATTATTCTTTGGGCGCGCCCAGGTTGATCCACTGCTTCACGATCTCCAATTCCTCCGACGTGAAGGTATTGAAATGGTCGCCGGATTGCACTTGAACCAGCAGGCTGTTATCCGCGTTGCCGCGCAGGATCACTGCGCCGTTATCGCCTCCGCGCATGGCGGCGTCATACGTGGAGAGGTCCAAGCCTTCGGGGGCGGCATCGCCTTCTACGTGACAACCCGTGCATTTGACGGCAAAGAGTATGCCGACGTAATTGTCAAAGGTTGGGTCGCCGGTCAGGGTTGGGACTTCAAGAGCAGGCTCGGGCGGGGGAAGCTGCGATTTCAAAATCTCACGCAGAGCCGGGGCATCAAATCCTGCAAATGTGAAGACGTTCCCGTGGCAGGCGCTGTTGGAACAGAACGACGTGTTGCTCGTCCCGCCGGGGTCTTTGGTGGTGTGGCAGTTGGAGCAGGAAGGTCCGATGGCTTCATTGTGCAGGCTGATCCAATTCGGGTTGAGATGGCTTTCCGGCTCCGGTCCGCGGCTGATCTCGATGTTGATGAGGAAATCCTCCGAGCCCGCCACCACCGGGATGGAGTGACAAACATTGCATTCGAGGCGGATCGCCTCATCCTCCGCGTTGAGATGTGTGCCGTCATGACAGCGGAAACACCCCGGGGAATTGATATGCCCCAAATTGTTGGGATGGGTTGCGGGGGTTATTTCCTGGTCGTGGAAAACGGATCGGTCATAGAGTTCCTGAATTTCGGCGACGGCTTGTTTGATCTTCTGCCCGTTCTGGCTGTAGTAATCGAAGAGGTTTCGTTTGTAATCCTCTTCGATGTCTGCAATTGCTTTCATTGCGTCATCGCGCGTTGCATATTCGGCGCTAAGCGCTTCCACTGCCTTGACGCGGATGAGGGGGATATCCGGGTCTATCAGCCCGCGCGACATGGCAAGGTCAACTGAGTCGGCTGGAACCATGAACTCGTGCGTGACGCGGTTGTGGCAGGTGATGCAGTCCATGGGTTTGAGCTGGCTTTCATCCAGCCCTGCTGGGTCAAAACCGGATTCAATATCAATGTATTCCGTGTATGTGTCATCGTCGGCATATACACGCACGTAGGGGATATCCTGGTTCAATTCGTCGTTGGCGTAGTACAAAATCTTGTTGGTGATGTGCCAGTGGATTCCCAGCGCGGTCCCCGTGCGCGCGTCGGCTCCGCCGGTTTTCATGATGAGATAGGCGATCTCGGCGGTGTTCAGGCGGTCATTGCCGTAGCGGTGGATCAGGCGCAGGCTGTCGTCCACGAAGATTTCGGGACGGTGGCATTTTTCGCAGGTCTCCACCGCCGGGCGCAATGCCTTGGCGCGGATCGGATATTCGTACAGGTTGAATATCTGATAATAGGCTTCCTTGATGCCCTGGGTCTTGCGCATTGCCTGGTCGAAGAAGGAAGCCCGCCCGATGTGGCATTCCTCGCAGGTGACGTTGGAGTGGGGCGATTCTTGAAAGACCGTGTATTGCGGCGGCATGGTGTGGCAGACGGTTCCGCAAAAATCGTTCGAATTGGTGTATTCCCATGTGTGAATCCCGCCAAATACCATGAGGGCGGCAACGACGATCAGTGTGATGTATGGCAGGAGCAATATCCAGCGCGGTGAATCAGGTGCGGGGAAGAAGAACTTTCTCAACCGTTCTCGAAATTTCATTGCATTCTCCAATCTTGCAATCGTTTTTATGCGGCTAGGGCGCCGGCGCGGCATCCTCCGGCGCTGATTGGGTAATGGGGGGAATGGTTTCCAGCGCGGTTTCTTCGGCGTTGATAAAGCCGTAGATTCCGGCGAGCATGCCCAACGTCAGGAGTGCGGCGATGGGGTAGTAGATCATCTGGCGTTTGCGGATGGTTGCAGGGTCGGGGCGGCGATCCGCGATGCCGGCTTTGATATCGGCGAGTTCGAGGGGGTGTTCGTGGAGCATTTCCTCCTCGGTCATTTTTCCGTTGAACATGGCTTTGTTGAAGCGTTTGATATGCACGCCGTACATGTGCCAGATGATGATGGCAAGCACAGCCAGCACTGCTTCGCCGCCATGCGCGGCTTTTGCCGCGGGAACGAATTCGCCTGGCAGGAAGGTGGTGGCGGTGATGGGGTTCCACATGATGAAGCCCGTCAACCCCATGATGATGGCTCCCCAAACAAACGCCCAGTATTCCATTTTTTCTTCGAAGGTGTAACGTCCCATTTGAGGGTAGGTTTTAGCGAAGCCAATGTTATAGAGTAGTGTCTGAATGCCGTCTTTGGCGTCCTGCAGGGTGGGGAGTATGGACATTTGGTCGCGCAGGACAAAGACGCTGTAGCCCATGACGAGGATGTGCCAGGCGGTTCCGAGCATCATGATGATGGCGGCAGCGTGGTGAATTTCACGCAGGGTTTCGATGCCGCCCAACCCATTCAAGATGATGCGGGAAAAGGAGGCATCGGGGAAGCGCTGGGGAAGCCCGGTGAGTCCCAGCGTGGTGAAGGAGAGCATCATGATCCAGTGTTCGATGCGGCGCGCAAGCGGGAAGCGCAGGTAGGTTTGCGTGATCTTGTTCATGCGTGTTTCCGTCCTTTCGCGCGGTTGACGATGCGCCTGTAAATATCGGTAAGGACAAAAAAGGTCATGCCGCCAAGGACGGTGGGGATGAAGAATTTGTAAAACAGGTTGACGTAATAGACGATTGGGTAGTGTTCGGGGCTGGGTTCGTAGTGACTCATCCATGCGGCGGGGAAGTTGGCGGTTGCGCCAGGATGGCAACGCTGACATTTTGTGAGCAGGTTTTCCTGCATGGCAACGCCCGTTGCAGGGTTGCCGGTTTTTGCGATGTCATGCACGCCGTGACAGTCGGTGCAGACGGCTTTGTTCGTAGGCTGGTCGGGATATTGTTCTTCAAAGAGTTTTACGGTGGCGCCGTGGAAATCTGCCACGTAGGTATTGACCACGTTGGTGGAGATGCCGTATTTATCCATGATCTCTGCATTCTCATGGCATTTGGCGCATAACCCGGGCGTGCTGTTATGGAAGGAGGCAGTGGTGGGGTCGTGGATGTCGTGAACGCCGTGACAGTCGACGCAGGTGGGGACGTCCACATTGCCTTCTTCGGTAAGGGCTTTACCGTGAACACTTTCACGATAATTGTTATAGATGTCGACGTGGCATTCGGCGCAGGTCTCCGGGACGAGTTTGCGGGCGGCGATGGTAAGTTCTCCGCTTTCCCGCCCGATCAGACGGGGCTGGGTGTGGGGATTGTGGCAATCGGCGCAGATGGGAGCGCCCTGGTTGCCCGCGTCGAAGGCGACTTGATGCACGCTGTCTTGTATCTTTTCGTATTTGTCTTCGTGGCATTCCTTGCAGGTATCTGCGGATGCCAGCGAATAGGCGCGGATGCTGTTTTCACGAACGGTTGGGTGGGGATAGTCGCTGATGTCGGTGTGACAGTCCACGCAGAGGATGTTTTCCTGGGCATGGACGGAACGCCCGAACTGGGTGGGGTTGATGGTGACGGGGAGGGTTTCGTTGCCAAGCGTTTTGGCGATATCCTGCTGTTGGTGACAGGCGAGACAGAAATCGTTCGAGGGTTTGTCTTCCTGGTACGCGGGCGCGGCTTGGGCGGGCGTTGCAAGGGCTGTCAGGGCGAAGGCAAAAAGCCCCAGTCCGAGGAGCAGGATGAAGGTCTGCACTGAGCGCGGGCGGTGTATCCGGGTGCGGGGCGGACGATGCGGTATCCTATGGCGCATTACATTCTCCTTCATTAAAATAATTTCAGTATTATAGTCCGAATTACATGGGGCGAATGCCCCAATTGTAAAGAGAGCTTCACCATGCAAATAGTGCAGAATATCACTGTTTTGGCATGATTAATAAAAAAAGGTGGCGGACATTTCTGCCCGCCACCTTTTTTTATTGCGTGAATTTCTATGGACGAGTGTACGCGCTCACATCACCGCCCAGGTCCTGGATCGAGTCGATCAGGAACTGAACTACGAACTTGGGATTGTGAGTGTAGGCGCCCGGGTCTTTCAGGATGTACTGGTAGTTGAAGGCGGCTTTGAGCAGGCGGGGCGTCCACGCTGCATAGCCTTTGCCTTCGGCATTGAAGAAGTACGGGTAGGCGTGCGCGTCGTAGGTGATCGCGCCGCCTGCGCCTTCCGCATACTTCTGCATCTCGGCGTAGAGGGCTTCGGTAAGTGTGTCGATCTCGCCCTTGATGCCTTCGGTCACATCGCCGTCGCCGTCGTAATCCACATCGGTTTCACGGATGGCGGTCGGGTCGGTGGTATCGTGGCAGGTCTGGCAGGTTTCGACTTTGGGCTCAAGCGCGTGGACGTCGTGACAGTCCTGGCACTTGTTCATCTTGCCGCCTTCATCGGCGTGCATGTTCTGACCGACATATTCCCTGCCTTCGTACATGTACGCGCCCTGCACGTCCGCGCCAAAGATCGTGGCTCCCGCGGCAAAGTAGTGGATATTGCTGAAGCGGATGCTGGGATCGGGCGTGTCGAGATCTTTGCTGCCCAGCGCGCGGTTCACAGTGGGCGTGGAGGAGCGTCCCTGATGGCAGAGGATGCAAAGGTTGGAGTCGTCAGCCACGTAATTGCCATCGGCATCCTTGCCGCCAAAGCTGACAACCGCCGCGCTGGGGAAGGTCACAGAAGCGACCGTGTAGCGTTCGGGCCAAGCTTCTTCATTGTGGCAGGTGGAGCAGGCGAAGCCGTTGGCGGCTTCCACAGGCAGGTTCGCGCCGTGTTCGATGAACTGGGGCAGACCGGCGGCGCTGTGGCACTTGGCGCAGGAGGCTTCCACTTCATAGACAGGGTTGCCTTCATTGTCGAAGTCCCAGTGGCGGAAGGGTTCGGTGTTTCCGGCGAAGTGACCGGCATCATCGCGCGCCATGTTGCTGACATCGCCGCCGAGGTCTGCAATCGAGTCATGAAGCAGTTGGACGATGTACTTGTTGCCATGAGCGAACGCGCCCGGGTCCTTCAAAGAGACCTGGTAGTTGTAGGCGGCTTTGAGCAGGCGTGCCGTCCATGTGCTGAAACCGACTGAGCCGTTGTCGCCCTGGTCGGCGGCGCCATCGCCATCGGCGTCAGCGAACCAATAGGGGTAGGCGGCGGAGTCGTACACAATGCCGGTTCCGGCTTTATCGGCGGCGTACTTCTGAATTTCGGCATACAAGGCGGCTTGCAAGCCTTCGATCTCATAGTACATGCCTTCCGTCACATCGCCGTCGCCGTCGTAATCCTTTGCAGAGGAAACCATGCGGACGTTCTTGAGGTCTTCCACCGTGGAGACGTTATCATGGCAAATTGCGCACTGCTCGACTTTGACTTCGAGTGTGTGCGGGTTGTGACAGCCGGTGCAGGAGTCATAGCCTTCGACATGATCGTTCTTCGCGTCGTAAACCAGACCTTCGTATTGATACCCACCCTGTACCATGCCGCCATAGAGTGTTGCGGCAGCGGCATAATAGTGAACGTTGCGGAAACCAAAGCGGACGTCATTGCCCTGGTCATCCTTGATGGGGGCGACGACTGCGTCCATGTCGGTGAGGGCGAAGCGTTCGATCTGCGCATCCACGCTGACCTTGGACTCGCGCCCCTGATGGCATTCCATACAGCGGACGTCATCACCAGCGGTGATGGTCACGCCGGAGGGGAATGTCACAGTGGTCTTGGAAATAGTCCCGGCATTGTGGCACGCCACGCACTGAACGCCCTGCGCGTCAGCAGCGGGTACGGCGGCATCCACTTTGCCAGATTCAGAACCATCCACGCCGAGGAAATCCTGGTAGCCGTCGCTGGTATGGCACTTGGCGCAGGATGTGGGCACTTCGGCGGGGTCTTCTTCGTCCCAATGGCGGAAGGGTTCGCTTGCCACATCCGCATGACCGGAGCCTTGCCACTCTGTCAGAAAGGGCATTTCCGGAAGAGGAGCAGTGGTTTCAGGCGCTTCGGTCTCTGAGACCGGTTCGGTTGTTTCGCCACCACACGCCGCTAATACCGCGCCGACCGTGATCAAGATACCGAGCAAAATGAGCATTTTCTTTAAATTCATTGTTGCATTCTCCTTTTATCAAATTGAAAAGATTGTAGACATATTCTTACTCGCGACACCTCCTCAAATCTCTACATTCGACTTTTCCAGTCATTAGATGGAATTTTAAAGACATGTAAGATTAATAACAAGTTAATTTAGGCTAAAATTGTGTGACAAAAGTCACTATAATTCAGAAATTTAGATATTATTGGTGGTATTACAGAGGGAAATTGTCAATACAAATTATACATCGCTTAAACTCCCGAATCAATATCCGGCAAAGCGGATTCGATCTCTTCCGGGCTCTGTCCCGCCTCCAACCTGTCAACCACTTCATCGAATTCGCCCGGCAATTCCTCCCCCATTTCTTTTCCCATTTTCCGCATCGCTCGTCCGAGGGCTTTGGGGTCGTCTTCCAAATCTTCGAGACCCGCCAAATCATCCGACATGGATTCGAAGCGGTTCTCCTCGCTTTTTGCGATCCGCACTTTTGTCATTCGGCGGCGCGTGTCGGCGCTCCCGCAATGGACGCAATGCGCCGTCTTCCTGCCGTATTCACTGTAAGTCATGAACATGTCGAATCGTTTCTTGCAGGAGTTGCAGATAAAGTCATAAGTAGGCATACGCTTATTTTAACCGAATCAAGCCCAAGGTCAAAAGAGAGGCGGGCGTCTCTTTGGTACAATACGTCAATGTCCAACATGTTTGAATTACGCAAACCGAATCCGCTTTTGATCGTCATCTCCGGTCCTTCCGGCGTGGGCAAGGATTCCATCGTGCAGCGCATGAAGGAGCGCGAGTTTCCGTTCCATTTTGTGGTCACTGCCACCACGCGCGCCCGGCGCGAGAATGAAGTGCATGGCAGGGATTATTGGTTTGTTTCAAAGGAAGAGTTTGCGCGCATGATCGAGGAGAACGAACTCATCGAATACGCCATCGTATACGGCGATTACAAAGGTATTCCAAAGGCGCAGGTGCGCGAGGCGCTCGACAGCGGCAAGGATGTGGTCATGCGGCTCGATGTGCAGGGCGCGGAAACCGTCCGCAAACTTGCGCCTGAGGCGCTTCTCATCTTCATTACTTGCGAAAACGAAGAGGAGCTGGAACGCCGTCTGCGCGAACGTAAAACCGAATCCGCCGACTCGCTTGCCCTGCGCATTGCCACTGCCCGCAAGGAATTTCAGAGGCTGGACGCGTTCGATTACGTGATTGTCAATCAGGATTTTCATTTGGATGACACGGTGGAAAAAGTCCGCGCGATCATTGCGGCGGAACATTTGCGCGTGCATCAACGCAAGGTGAATTTATGAATCAACCCCCCGCTTCACACCCGGACCTCGAGCCTGCTCCGCCGACCCAAACCGTCCGCGTGCGGATGCCTTCCCTGCCGCCCAACGTTACTTACGTCATCATCGGCGTGACCGTGGCGGCATACTTGCTTCAATTGTTGACTGTGGCGCTTTGGGGATATGCCATCTATCAAATTGACTGGCTGGAGATCTACGGCGCGCGCATCAACAGCGCCATCCGCGCCGGGGAATTGTGGCGGTTTATCACGCCGGTGTTTCTGCATGGCTCGGTGGCGCACATCTTCTTCAACATGTATGCGCTTCTGTCCATCGGCTCCTTTTTGGAGCGCCAGTTTGGGCATGGCAGGTTCGTTTTGCTGTATTTTCTCGGCGCGTTCGCAGGGAATGTTTTTTCCTTTCTTTTTACCGGCGAGGATGGGTATTCGATTGGCGCATCCACTGCGGTGTTTGGTCTGATTGGCGCGCAGGTCGTCTTTTTCTATCAAAACCGGGAGCTGTTTGGCAGGCAGGCGCGGCAGGCGATTGGGAATATGGTATTCATCATTGCCATCAACCTGTTCATCGGTTTGTCGCCCGGGATCGATAACTGGGGACACGTGGGCGGATTGCTTGGCGGCGCGATGTTCGCCTGGTTTGCCTCGCCGCGCTGGATGGTGGTGGGGACGCCGCCGGAGATGAGCCTGTTCGACCAGCGCGAGGCGCGCGAGATATTCACCGGCGCCGGGTTGGCGGTTCTTGTATTTGGCTTGCTGGCAATGTGGGGATTGTTCCTGAAATAGTACCTTATCAATGAAATTCTTGTTTTTTGCCTGCACTGGGACGCAGGCACACGTGTGCAAGGTTTTTTCCACCACAGAGAACACGGAGATCACGGA
>JAGUZU010000008.1 GCA_020060625.1 Anaerolineales bacterium
ATAGCGCGGCAAGCCGCAGCCAAAGTAAGTCGGATTGGCAATCCGACCTACGCGCAAAATCTTCGCGGTAGGCGTAGTTTTTACAGAGCAATACTATATTCGGCAAATTACAAATAGCCTATTGCAAAATAGGCTATTTTGCTTATATTGAGTCGGGCAAGAAATCGCTCGCGCGCCTTGTCAAACAGGCATACACTATTAGTATCTCTTTTATAAGGCAGGTAGTCATGACTCAACGCGATCCTGTTTGTGGAATGGAAATCGAACCCCAAAGCGCCTTCGCTCGTCGCGAACCCATGGGGCAGGCGTTTTATTTTTGCTCGCAATCTTGCGTGGATCAATTTGACAAAGACCCGCACCGCTATCTGACGACATCTGCAACGACGGGCTTCAACCCCGAACGGACTCTGACCCGCATCGAACTACCCCTGGGCGGGCCGCCGTTAAAGGAGCATTCGACTCACCTTGAGTCGACTCTGCGCGCGCTCGATGGCGTCAGTGTGGTAAAAGCTAATATAAAAGCAAACAGGCTTGAGGTCCAGTATGACGCGCAAAAGGTGGGTGTGGCGCGGTTGGTGAGTGAAATCAAATCCATCGGCTTTCAAATCGGCGGGACAAACGTCAAGATCGGGATTGAGAATTTACGCTGCGCCTCGTGCGTAAAATTCATCGAAGACGAGTTGAAATCCACGCAGGGCGTTTTGAATGCGACCGTCAACATCGCCACGCAGGAAGCGATGGTGGATTATCTTCCGCAAAACACAACGCTGGCAGAATTGAATAAAGCCATTGAGACTTGGGGTTACACACCGCGTCCCGCAACAAGCGACGCATCTGTGGATAAACAGGAAGAGGCGCACGCGCGCGAGTACCGCCGCCTGATGAAGATGTTCTGGTTCGCGGCGGTCGTCTCGCTTCCCGTGCTGTTGTTCGCCTATCCGGAATATGTGCCGGTGATCCGCGATATGTCCATGGAAACGATCCGATGGTCGTGGATTATTTCGGGGATTATCACTCTGCCCGTTCTGTTCTATTCAGGCTATGATTTCTTCACAGGCGCGTGGGCGGCGTTCAAACACCGCTCGGCGAACATGAACACTTTGATTGCCATCGGAACCGGTGCGGCATGGCTGTATTCCACATTTGCAGTTTCCTTTCCCGCAATTTTCCCTGAAGGTACGTCCGAACCGTTCTACGATGTGGTGGCCGTGGTAATTGCATTGGTCGTTTTGGGGCAGGCGCTTGAACTGCGCGCCAAGGGACAATCGAGCGCGGCGATCAAGAAATTGCTTGGATTGCAAGCCAAGACCGCGCGTGTGATCCGCGACGGGAAGGAAATGGATTTGCCGGTTGAAGAAGTTGTGGTTGGGGATGTGATTCAAGTGCGCCCAGGTGAGAAAGTGCCCGTGGACGGTATCCTCGTCGAAGGTAGTTCCGCTGTGGATGAGTCCATGCTGACGGGTGAGTCATTGCCTGTTTCAAAGAAGCAGGGCGACGAAGTCATCGGCGCAACACTCAACAAAACAGGTGCGTTTAAGTTCCGTACAACGAAAGTTGGCAAGGATACCGCGCTGGCGCAAATCGTCAAAATGGTGCAGGATGCGCAGAACTCCAAAGCGCCGATTGCGAGGCTGGTGGATGTTATTTCGAGCTATTTCGTACCAACTGTCATGATCCTGGCTGTGTGGACGTTCGTCATTTGGTTCGTTATTGGACCTCAGCCGCAGTTGGTCTACGCGCTGGTCACGAGCGTGACGGTGCTGATCATCGCCTGCCCCTGCGCGTTGGGGCTTGCCACGCCCATGAGCCTGATGGTCGGCATCGGTAAAGGCGCCGAGCATGGCATTCTGATCCGTTCGGGGGAGGCGCTTCAAACTGCTCGCGCGATTCAAATCGTGGTGCTGGATAAGACGGGCACGATTACGAAGGGCAAGCCTGAATTGACGGATGTAATTGTCAGTGAACAGTCAGCAGTGGACAGTGATCAGTTGTTGAAGTTGGCGGCATCGGTTGAAAAGGTCAGTGAGCATCCATTGGCGCAGGCAATTGTTGAAGGGGCGCAGACGCGTAATATGGTGTTGGCGGAAGTCAAAGATTTTGACGCCATTCCAGGTCACGGTGTTTCGGCTATCGTCGAAGATAAACATATATTGATCGGCAATCTCAAGTTGATGAACCGCGAGAGGATCGCGCTTGGGGCATTGGAAGAAAAATCGAAATCAATTGCAGATGATGGTAAGACACCGATGTTCGTCGCAATTGACGGCAAAGCCGCTGGTATCGTTGCTGTGGCAGACACGGTGAAGGAAGACTCAGCGGAAGCCATCCAAGCCTTGCAAAATTTGGGCATCGAAGTCGTGATGATCACCGGCGACAACCGCCGCACCGCCGAAGCCATTGCGCGCAAGGTGGGCGTCAACAAGGTCCTTGCCGAAGTCCTGCCGGAAGACAAAGCCAGCGAAGTCCGGAATCTCCAATCTCCGGTCTCTAATTCTTCAGTCTCTCGAATCGTTGCCATGGTCGGTGACGGCATCAACGACGCGCCTGCGCTCGCCCAGTCCGATGTCGGTCTCGCCATCGGCACAGGCACAGATGTCGCCATTGAAGCCTCGGATATCACGCTTATTAAAGGCAGTCTCAAGGGGGTCGTTACGGCAATTGAAGTCAGCCGCGCTACGATGAAAAATATCTATGAGAATCTTTTTGGAGCGTTCATTTATAACACGTTGGGGATTCCTGTTGCAATGGGTGTATTTTTCCCCTTCTTCGGGCTGTTACTCAACCCAATGATCGCGGGTGCGGCGATGGCGTTTTCATCCGTCACGGTGGTTGGCAATGCCAATCGCCTGCGCGGGTTCAAACCGAAATTCAGCGCGAGGTGATTTATGAAAATCGAACTTCTTTACTTCGATGGCTGCCCCTCCTGGGAAACTGGCTTGAAAAATCTCGAAGCCGCTTTGCAGAAGGAAGGCTTATCCGCTTCCGTGGAAATGGTCAGGGTATTGGACGACCATGATGCAACCCGATTGAAGTTTCTTGGCTCGCCGCACTTTCGCGTGGACGGGCAGGATCTCTGGCATGAGAAGCGCAAAAATTATTCGTTGAGTTGCCGCGTGTATGTCACGCCTGAAGGTATAAAAGGTTTTCCAACCGTTGAAATGCTAATGCGGCAACTCAGACAGTTTAAAGGAGCATGATATGACTGCAATTCAAATTTCTGTGATTCTTTTGGGAATCGCGCTGACTATTTTGATCCCCTGGTATTTCTGGTTCGCGCCCAAGACACAGACGCGCGCCGCTGTATCCGCTTCCGGCTTGCAGGAGGTGGCAGTCACCGTGAAAGGCGGTTACACCCCCGATGTGATCGTTGTGCAAAAAGGGAGACCTGTCCGCCTGATATTTACACGGCGGGAAAGTGCGGCGTGTTCCGAACAAGTCCTATTTCCAGACTTTAATCGGAATGCAGCATTACCGGAAGGTGAACAGGTGACGATTGAGTTCACGCCTGAAAATTCCGGCGAGTATGGTTTTCAATGCCAGATGGGCATGCTGCGCGGCAAGTTAATTGTGGAGTAACGTCCACATGGAGTGTGTAATATGAAACATGTTGGAATTCGTTTTTCCGGGCTTTCCTACATTGCGGCTTTTGCCGTCGGCGTGATCCTGTTCGCCTCGTTCTGGAAGATGTGGTTTGGTTCCGCTTCCAGTGTGGTTGTCTTGGCAGGGATGGCGGGTACGGCAGTAGCTGTGGTCCTGTTTTGGCTGCGGAGTGAATACAAAAACGCAAAGGACAGGGAAAATTGATTCGTAACTGAAGCCGGGTCTGATTCAATATCCGAAGACATTCCTTGTTGGGATGATAGTCGTCGTCAACACCGTGCAGAAATTGTGGCAATATGACCGACGTCAACAACTCCCCAACAATTCCTTCAACCGGAGGGTGGTAATAATTGCCGGTAGATCTCCCATGACATTCGTCATAAGCCATTTGGCGCATATTTTTGCCCGCAATCCTGCGCTGGAGTCAATTGGGTTGTCAGACTACCATTGGGCTATCTGATCACGGAGACTCAATATGATTTCAAAAACACGTAAGCTACTATTTCTTTCGCTTGTGGTGGTTTTGCTGGTCGGTGCAATTTCCGCCTGCTCGAAGACATCCGCCAGGTTGGAGGCGGGGTCAGTCGTAACGATAAGCCGTGCGTTTGCCTTCATTGACATAACAGACAGCGTGCGCGCAAGCCATGCTGGTCTTGCCTACGCCGCCTTTGCCAGAGAAGAAAATGAATTGGGTCATTGATTTACCCTCACCCTAACCCTCTCCCAGTGGGAGAGGGGACGGCTCCCTTCCCCCACTGGGGGAAGGGTTGGGGATGAGAGACAGCGCAACACGAACTTCATCCATTGTGGGGTACGCCCCCACCTTAATCACCTTGCCGCGCACTATGATGATTGGCAGAGCATCCATTTGTTTCTCGCGCACGAGTTTCATCACTTCGGCATTGCCCAGAAAAGCATTGGGGCTGCTCGCCATCTGATAGCGTTCCACCCGCAGATTATCGCGTTGGAGGGAAAGGATCATTTCATTGTTTCATTAACATCCAGCAAAGCCTGGTCGAGGGTCGGTCCGCACAAGCCAGTTGGACAGCACATCGGCGGGTCAAAAAATTCCACGTCAGCAGGGGCAATGGAAGTGGGCAGGGTGTTCAGCAGGGGGATAATGTCAGGTATGTTTGTTTAGCTTCCTTATTTTTTAGCAACACTAATTTCGCTTGGAATAACCAATGCTTGCGGACCGCATTTAGGCTGTCTTGGCTGGATGCGGTTCGGGTCGAAGAATGCGCCAAAGGCGGCGTTTAGTTCCTCCAGCGCGGCGCGGTTGATCGAGTAATACACCCAGCGCGAATCCACCGCGTCGCGTTCCACATTCACCAAACCGACAGCGCGCAACTTGCTGAGATGGTGCGAGATCAAGTTGGGCGGTATTTGCAGGGAATCGCCCAGTTCGCAGTTACACTGCACGCCTTCCATCAGCAGATTGAAGATAAGCAGGCGCTTCGGCTCGGCAAGAACTTTGAGTCGTTCCGTCAATAGTTCCAAATTTACAGGGGCGGGGTGAGTTTCTTCTGAAATATAGTTCAACATATATTGAATTATATTTCACTACCGTACAAATGCCGAAAGGCAACCGCCAAGCCGCCAAGAATGCCAAGAAAAACAGTCAAAAGCCTTGAATCTTGGCGACCTTGGCGGATAAA
>JAGUZU010000079.1 GCA_020060625.1 Anaerolineales bacterium
ATAGCGCGGCAAGCCGCAGCCAAAGTAAGTCGGATTGGCAATCCGACCTACGCGCAAAATCTTCGCGGTAGGCGTAGTTTTTACAGAGCAATACTATATAATGCCCACGGTCACAAATTACGCTTTCCCATTCTAAAAAAGCGCAATTTGTGACCGCGCTGGGTACAGCGTCAAAAATCAATTTTCAGACTTCATCTTTTCCCCGAGCATATCCAGCACGAACTTCGCCGCGAGCGGAACGGCATCCGCAACCGGCGGCGAGAGTTCCTCGCTAAAATCATACACGCGCTTTGTCGCAATCCCAACCACTGTCACATCTCCGGGCAGTTGCGCCCCCAAAGACCTCCCCATCTCAATCGCTTTTTGCAGCGACGTATCGTGCGTGCTGGTGGTGTGGAACGCGGAATAATTGGGCAGGTCGTCCAATTTCAGGATCAGGATCGAACCCGTCGGCTCGTCCAACGCAAACGCATCAATCAAAATCGCATGTTCATAACCGATTAGATGCTCCATCAAACTGATGCCGCCCAAAGAGAGGCATTCCACATCCGCGTGTGAATCGGGAGGGAGTTGATCCCGCACTTCCCCGGCAACCTTCCAGCCGACGCCATCGTCGCCGAGGATGGGATTGCCAAGCCCGATCACGATAGTTTTCATGACGACATCCTCGCTTCATTCCAAGCCCGAGCCTGTTTCCGCTTAACAAAGTGTTTCCACGCCCAAACATTTCCGCTTGAGACGGTCACGTTTATCACGTGACCTGCGGTTTTTGGTTAACAAAACTGTTTCAACACTTCGAACGGATTCCCGTCCGCATCGCGGATGGTGATCTCCAGCGGCATCTGCCCCGGCAGGGAATGGGTGGCGCAGCCGAAGCATGGGTCATAGGCGCGGAACGCCATCTCGACCATGTTGAGCAAACCTTCGTTGACGACCCCATCCTTGATGAGACTCCGCGCCGCCTTGTTCGTGGACATCTGGATCGGGGCGTAGTTGTTGGTCGTGCCGACGATGAGATTCGCTTTGGTCACGACGCCCCGCTCATCGGTCCAGTAATGATGCGTGAGCGTCCCACGCGGCGCTTCGACGATGCCGATTCCCTCGGTGGGGATATCGGTCGGTTTGGTATGCACATTCGGCGAAGTGATCTCCGGGTCGGTGACCAGCTCCACCCAGCGTTCCGCGGCGTAGAGCAGTTCGATCAGGCGCGCCCAGTGTGTGGCGAGGCGTTGATGCACGGGCTTGCCGCCGAGCGTCTTGTAGAATCGGTCGTGTTCCTCCTGCGCGAGCGGGGTCGCCATGCCGTCTGCGGCGTTGAGGCGCGAGAGCGGGGTCGCCATGTACACGCCCGAATCCATGCCGTCTTCAAAGCCCTTCCAGCCGACGTTCTTGAGATACGGGAACTTGAGATAGGTCCACGGCTCGACGTGCTCGGCGATGTGGTTCATGTAATCTTTCGGCTCGTACTTGACGAATTCCCTGCCGTTCGGGTCGGTGACGCGCACGTTGCCGTCGTAGAAGTTGACCTTGTTGTTTGCGTCCACCAAGCCCATCGAGTAGGTGCGGTGCGTGTACACGTCGCCGAGGATCAGGTCAACGTATGCCTTGTTGCCCAGCACGATGTCGTTGAAGAGTTTCAGGCTGAACTGCGCGAAGTCCACCGCCCAGCGCCCCATCTCTTCGATCTCCTTGCGTTGTTCCTCGGTGATGCCTTTGGTCATTCCGCCAGGGATGGACGAGCACGGATGCACTTTTCGCCCGCCAAGCATCTCCACGACAGTATGCCCATATTTGCGCATCTGAATGACCTTGCCGCCGATCTCCAGCCCAACCTTGTGGATCACGCCGAGGATGTTGCGTTCGGCGACGGGCGCGTCGGGTCCCATCACGAAATCAGGACCGCCCAGCGCGTAGAAATGGGTGGTGTGGTCGGTGCAGTAGAACGCCATGTAGAGCAGTTCGCGCAGCATCTTCGCCGCGCGGGGCGGGTCCACTTTGTAGACCGCGTCCGCCGCTTTGGATGCCGCCATGTGATGCGCCTCGGGGCATACGCCGCAGATGCGGTTGGTCAGCAGCGGCATTTCTTCGATGGGGCGTCCCACCACGAAGCGCTCAAAACCGCGCAATTCGGGGATTTGAAAATAGGAGTTGGCGACATTTCCTTTTTCGTCGAGAAAAATCTCGATCTTGCCGTGTCCTTCGAGACGGGTGACGGGGTCGATGGATATTCGTTGGGTCATAGTTGCTCCTTTGGAAGGATGAAGGATGAAAAGATCCTCATCCCTCCAATTGATGCGGCTTGCGAGCGCCGGAATTCATCCTTTATCCTTGCATCGCATCTTTATTTTTCCAATGATGAAGCGTCGTCGTGCAATTCCTTGACGAAGTGCGCCCGCGCTGATACTTCTTCCATTTTGAGCGAGGCGTATTGCGAGGCTTCCTTCATCAATTTTTCGACGACCTCGGCTGGCAGTTTTTTGAGGTCTTCGCGCGAATAGCCCTTGTCCTGAAGATATTCCTCGATCAGGGCTTTTTCCAGCATCGCGTTGCGGTCTTCGACGGGTTCGGTGTTTTCGATTGGTTTCGTAGTCATGTCATACTCCTTTACATGTACCTGCAAAAAAGCGGCGGATTGACACATACATACGATAGCACAGATCATTTCGCCTTCCAAGCCTCCGCGCTGGCTTTGAGCAGGGATCCCGCCAGGTTGAAGCGATACACCTGTCCGACCGGATCGGGGATGCCGTCGAGGATGCGTTCGATCTCTTCCGGCTCCTTCGCGTCAATCACGGAAGCGAAGGCGGCAATCAGCCGCGCGCCGTAATCCAGCACGCCCTCGGCGGGACCGTAGCAGCCGATGCACTGCGTCCCGGCGTTCGGGCAGCGGGAGTTGCATCCGCTGCGTGTGGCGGGACCGTTGCAGGGAATTCCCTGTTCGAGCAGGCACAGGTTCGGATCCACGGGCGCAACGTCCTGAATGCGTTTGAATTCCGTGATGGATTTGACGTTTCGCGCGCGCGGACATTCATCGCACACGGTCGAATCACCGACGCCGATCACCGCTCCCTTGGGCGGCAGTTCCGCTTCGCCCTTGACAACCTTGACGACCAGGTCCACCACCGCCGCGATCTGATGCGATTCCGGCGGGCAGCCCGGCATGTAGTAATCCACGTCCACCACCAGATCCAACGGGCGCAGGACGTTTGCGAGGCGCGGGATGTGCAGTTCGCCTTCGGGAACGTCGAACGAAGCGCGCGGGTAGATTTCGTGCGGGTTGTCGGTCGTCAGTGTGTTGAACGCCGTGTGGACGATGTCTCCCACCGGGCTGAGGTTTGCCAGTCCGGGGATGCAGCCCTCGCAGGCGCACGAGCCGAAGGCGACCAGGATCTGCGATTTGCGCCGCAGCAATTTGGCGAGGTGTTCGTTCTCGTCGTTGCGGATGCCGCCGTTGAAGAGCGTCAGCAGGATCGAGCCGTCCTCCATCGCCTCCACGTCCTTATATTTCGCGTCCACGGCGACGGGCCAGAAAACGACATCGAAGTTGGCGTCCACATCCAGTATCTTTTCGTGGATGTTCAGCACGGCGATCTCGCATCCGCCGCAGGACGCCGCCCAGTACATTGCGAATTTGGGTTTTGCGGTCATGCTGTCACCTCCTCCATCGCAGGGGTGGAAACGGCTTCCTGGTAGTCCAGGTTCCAATGTAGCGGACCGAGCGCGCGCACTTCCTCGACGAACTTGTTGATCTCCGCCGCCAGCTGGACGCCTTCCGCGGCGCTTGCCCACTGCAATTTGAGCCGGGCGGGATCAATGCCCATTTGCACCAGCACGCGCTTCATCAGGATGAAGCGCCGCAGCGCTTTGTAGTTTTGTTCCACGTAATGACAGTCGCCCGGATGGCAGCCGGTGACCATCACGCCGTCCGCGCCCCCGGCAAAGGCTTTGAACACAAAGGTCGGGTCGAGCCGCCCGGAACACATCAGGCGGATGAGGCGGACGTTGGGCGCATATTTCACGCGCGCCGTCCCAGCCGTATCCGCCGCGCGGTAACTGCACCAGTTACAGGTAAAACCGATGATGGTGGGTTCGAAAGTTTTATCGTTCATAAGAGTTTCTCCAGGCAGGCGTAAATGGTGATTACGTAATTACCATTTACGCAGCCGCAGCCTCCTTCACATCGAGATTGAGCAGTAACAATCCCTCAATCTGCGAGAGTATCTGCTCGTTGCTGAAACAGGTGCCGCTGATCGCGCCTGCGGGGCAAGCCGCCACGCACGTTCCGCAGCCCTGGCACAGCGCCGGGTTGATCTCGGATACCATCTTGTCCTCGTGGAACAGGATGGCGCTGAACGGACACAAGCCGTTGCAGATGCGGCAGCCGGAGCATTGCGCCTCGTTGATCGAAGCGCGCACCGGCTCGAGCGCGATCTCCTTTTGCTGGATCTTGCCCAGCACGCGCGCCGCCGCGCCCGCTCCCTGCGCCACGCTGGCGGGGATGTCCTTCGGTCCCTGCACGCATCCGGCGATGAAGACGCCCTCGGTCATGGTCGCCACCGGGTCGAGTTTCGGATGCCGTTCGATGTACCAGCCGTCCGAACTGCACGCGATGCCGAACATCTTGCCGACTTCCTTGGCGTCGTGACGCGGCTGCAAGCCAGCCGAAAGGACAA
This sequence comes from Anaerolineales bacterium, assembly GCA_020060625.1. Lineage (GTDB taxonomy): Bacteria > Chloroflexota > Anaerolineae > Anaerolineales > Villigracilaceae > Villigracilis. The sequence goes on from JAGUZU010000079.1 coordinate 4,674, forward strand.
CCATGTCCACCGGGATGCGGCGCTGTTTGCCGATCAGCGTATCCTCGACCTGGATGATCAACTTGCCCTCTTCCTCCGGCGTGCGGGCGAAGTCGGTCACTTCCGCCACCTTGCCGCGCACGAAGTGCGTCCCCTCCTCGAGCAGACGCTGATAGAACTCTTCGTAGCCCTTGCCGGGCGTGCGCATGTCAATGTAGAAGTTGTAGACCTCCGCGCCGGTGCGTTCGTGAACCAGATGCGCGAACTTCAGGCTCTGCATACAGCAGATCGCGGAACAGTAGGCGTTATAGTTCTGGTCGCGCGAGCCGACGCAGTGAACGATGCCCACTGTTTTTGGAGCCGTCTTCCCGTCGTGCAGGACGATGCTGCCGCCCGTCGGACCCGCCGCGTTGCACAGCCGCTCGAACTCCAGGTTGGTGTAGACGTTCTCCAGCCTGCCGTAGCCGTATTGCGGGATGCGCTTCGCATCGAACAGGTCGTAGCCGGTTGCCAGGATGATGTTGCCGACCTGCACCGTAATGGTTTCGTCCTTTTGCTCGAAGTCAATCGCATTGGTGGGACAGAACTTCTCGCAGGCTTTACAAGTGCCTTTGAGGAAGTAGGCGCAATTGACCGCGTCAATGACCGGGTATTTGGGAACGGCTTGCGGGAACGGCACGTACACGGCTTTGCGCTTCGCCATCCCAGCCTCGAAGACCTCATCCGTGACCTTCCACGGGCATTTCTCCCAGCAAATGCCGCAGCCGGTGCAGTCCTCGGTTTTGATGTAGCGGGCTTTCTTGTTGATGCTGACCACGAAGTTGCCCACGTAGCCGTCCACTTTGGTCACTTCGCTCCACGTCAGCAGGGTGATGTTGGGGTGGCTGCCCGCCTGCACCATTTTCGGCGTGAGGATACATGCCGAACAATCCAGCGTGGGGAAGGTCTTGTCGAACTGCGCCATGTGACCGCCGATGGACGGTTCGCGCTCCACCAGGTAAACGTGGAAGCCCGCATCGGCGATCTCCAGCGCGGCTTGGATGCCCGCAATGCCGCCTCCGACCACCAGTGTGTCGGCATGGATCGGCACGCGCAGGGGCTCCAGCGCCTCGTTATGCACCACCCGCGCCACGCCGCCGGCGATCAGCGCCTTGGCTTTTTCGGTGGCGGCTTCCTTGTCGGTATGCACCCACGAGACCTGCTCGCGGACGGATACCATCTCGCACAGGTAGGGGTTGAGTCCCCCCTCCTTGCAGGCATTGCGGAAGGTGGCTTCGTGCAGGTGCGGCGAACAAGCCCCCACCACCACGCGCGTCAAGCCGAACTCCTTGATGTCCTTCTGGATCAACTCCTGACCCAGGCTGGAACACATGAACTTGTAATCGCGCGAGACGACCACGCCCTGGTGAGCCAGTTTTTCACCAGCCCATTTGCTGACCGCCTCGACATCCACCGTACCTGCGATGTTCGTTCCGCAATGACAAACATAAACACCGATTTTTTCTGTCATAGGTTTTCTCCTGATTCATCATGTTGTCGCGTAGGTTACGCTCTCTTGCGCGACCCGGCGCTGGAGAGCGCCGATTACGCGGTCACCGCCTCCCGCGCTTTGGGGACGGATTCTTTGGCAATCCCGAGCCGACGCGGGGCGATTCCCAAAGCCATACCCATCAACTGCGTAAAGTACATGACCGGGATGGAATAGTCCGTGCCGAACTCGCGGTTGACCTGGCTCTGGTACACCTCCAGGTTGACGTTGCACATCGGGCAGGTGGTGGCGATCACGTCCGCGCCGCGGTCAATGGCTTCCTTCAACAGCAGGCGCACCATCTCCAGCGCGGCTTTGCGATTGGTGATGATCAACGAAGCGCCGCAGCAGCGCGTTTTGGTTTCGTATTTCAGCGGCTCCGCGCCGATGGCGGACAATAGTTCCTCGAAGAATTGCGGGTTCTCCACGTCTTCGTGATCCTTGCGCGGGCGCAGCAACTGGCAGCCGTAGTACGGGGCGATCTTCAAGCCTGCCAGCGGATGCGTGACCTGGTTTTTGATCGCCTCCAACCCCACATCCTCCAGCATGACCTCGATCAGGTGGCGCACCTTCAAGGTTCCCTCCACGTGCAGGTCGTCTTCCTCGAGCGCGAAGTTGATGTGATCCGCCAGGTCGGGGTCTTTCTTGAGATAGTTGTTGGTGTAATAGGCGTTCTTGAAGCACGCGCTGCACGGCGCGACGAATTCCGTCAACCCGGTTTTCTCCGCGATGGCGAGGTTGCGCGCCACGAGCGTGTATGCCAGCAATTCGTCCACCGGGAAGTAGGCGGTCGCGCCGCAGCAGTTCCAATCCTCGATCTCTTTGAGGTCCAAACCCAACGCGAGCGAGACCTCTTTCGCGGAGAGTTGATAGGGCTTCGCCAGGCTTTCCAGCGAACAGCCGGGGTAATAGGCGTATTGTTTCATGACAGCTCTCCCAGCGGGATGATCCGCTTCACCATCCGTTGGAACTTCTTGAGCCGCTTGATTCTCTTCGGCAGCAGCGGGATCTTCCCTTTCAACACCAGTCCGGTGGCGGTCAACGCCTCCTGAACCATGTCTGCGGCGCTGAACCTGGGCAGGTAGGTGGTGGCGAGGATCGGCTCGAAGGATTTGCCGGAGTTGACGATCATCTTCACGAACGCCTCCGAGAAGTCGGGACCGATCAACCCCTCCTTGAAGCGGCTCTTCCACATGGAGTAACGCTTCAGGGCGTACATCATGTCTGCGATGTCGATCCCGGCCGGGCACCTCACCGTGCAGTGATAGCACGAGGCGCACGACCAGTAGGTGTTGCTCGCCAGCACCTCGTCCTTGAAGTTCTCGCGGATCATCCCGATGATGGCGCGCGGCGTGTAATCCATGAAGTCCGCCGCCGGGCAGGTGCCGCTGCATGTTCCGCATTGCAGGCAATGACTGATCGGATTGCCGTGCGTGGCGTACATCATGTTGGCGATTTCTTGGTTGAACGATAGTTCGGCAGCCATAGATTCTCCTTGTCACTGGGGTTGCGCGTGTTTTTCTTCCGCCGCCTTCAACAGGGCGCTCACCTTCTCCAGCAGAAGATTGGGCTCGACCGGCTTTTCGACCAGTTCATCCACGTCCACGAAGTTGGGATGCACCGCCTGTCCTGGGAAAAGGAAGGCGATCTGCTCGCGGACGCCCGTGATAATCAGCACCGGCATTTCGCGCAGCCTGGCGTCCTTGCGAATCTTGCGCGCCAGCGCGATGCCCTCCGCTCCGCGCCCCATCATGATGTCGAGCAGCAGCAGGTCGTAATGCCGGGCTTGCAGCGCCTGGAACCCCTCCCTGGGGTTGTAGGCGGCATCCACCTGGTAGCCCGCCTTCTCCAGTGTGGAGCGGATCGCCCCGACGAAATCGGGGTCGTCGTCAATGATGATCAGTTTTTTATCCGTATTCATGGACATCTCCTTCACTCAGGATTTCGCCATCTCGAGGTCCGCGCGAGGCGCGGGGTTTGCTTCTTCCCTCAGGGACGGCAGATGAATGACAAACGTACTGCCCCTGCCCAACTCACTCTCGACGGTGATCGAACCGTCGTGCGCTTCGACGATCCGCCGGGCAATTGCCAGCCCGATGCCGCTGCTCCCTTCGCCTCCCCGCTCCGCTTTCCCGGTGTAAAAGTCGTTGAAAATATGCGGAAGGTCTTCCCTGGATATGCCGACCCCGTGATCCGTGATGGAGATCATCAATTCGTCGGCTGTTTTTTCGGTGTGGATGACGACCTCGCCTCCCGCCCGCGAATACTTGATCCCGTTTCCCAAAACATTGACCACCACCTCGACCAGCGTCCCCTCGTCGCCGTTCACGTGACCGAGCGGTTCGCGGATGGACGAGACCAGTTCGATATCCTTGCGCTGCGCGTGAGGCTGGACGGTCTCGACGGCTTTGCTCAAAACGGTCGCAACCGGCGTCGGCTTGAAGTTCTCGCGGATCTTGTTCACGTCCACCGACAGCACCCGCAGCCAGGTGAGGATCAGTTGGATCAGGTCGTTGATGTTGGTTTTCATGCGTTCGATCCGTTTCATCTGGTCTTCGTTGAGCGAGCCGGAGAGTTCGTCCGCCAGCACGAACAGGTTTTGCTGCACTGCGCCGAGCGGGGCTTTCAGTTCGTGCGAGACGATGGCGGCGAATTGCTCGCGCAGCATTTCCTTTTCGCGCCGCAGGGCGATGGTCTCCAGCATCAGCCTGCGCTTGTCGAGTCCGCGCCGCGCGATCATGCGGAATTCGTCGGGCGTGAACGGCTTGGGCAGGAAGTCGTACGCGCCGTTCTTCATCGCCTCCACCGCCGAACTGACCGTGGCAAAGCCGGTGATGACCACCATGACGATGGTCGGGTCCATTTCGCGGATCTTTTCCAGCACCTCGAAGCCGGAGATGCCCGGCATCTTGAGGTCCACGAAGACCAGGTCGGGGTGGAATTCGCTCACGAGGCGCAGACCAGCCGTCCCGTCGGAGGCGGAGGCGAGTTCGTAGGGTCCGCCCGCCAAAATCTGCGAGCAGGAGTCGATCACGACCTCCTCGTCGTCAATGAGCAAAATCCGCGATTTTGTTTCCATTTTCTTCACTAACTTTCGTCACGACCGGCAGGCTGACGGTGAATTTCGCGCCCTTGCCGAGCTCGCTTTCGACCGTGATCTCGCCGTTGTGTTCCCTGACGATCCCGTAACTGATCGCCAGTCCCAGCCCGACGCCGTGTCCGATCTCCTTGGTGGTAAAGAACGGGTTGAAGATCCTTTGCATGTTTTCGATGCTGATGCCGTGACCGCTGTCCTTCACTTCGATCTCGACGTTCTTCGCGTTCAATCCGTAACTGGTGGTAAGCCTGAGCGTGCCGCCGCCGTCCATCGCCTCCGCCGCGTTGATGATGAGATTGAGGAAGACGCGCTCGATCTGCGACGGGTCCACGACGATCATCGGCAGGCTCTCATCGAGGTTCTGCGCGACGGTGATGTTGTGAAAGAGCGCCTGGTTCTCGACCAGGGAAACGCAGCCGCGCAGCAGGGCGTTGATGTTCGCCAGCGTTTTGACCGGCTTTTTCTGCCGCGAAAAATCCAGCAGCCCGCGGATGATCTCGCGGCAGCGGTTGGCTTGAATGGCGATCTTTTCGATGTTCTGCCGCGAAGGGTCGTCGCAAACGTCCTTTTCGAGCAGCAGGCTCGAATAGGTGACGATGCCCTGCAGCGGATTGTTGAGTTCGTGCGCCACGTTCGCCGCCAGTTGACCGACGATGGCAAGCCGCTCGGATTCCATGATCTTGCGTTTCGTGAACTCCTTCAAACGTTCGTCGCGCTGGCGCAGCGCCTCCGCCATCTGGTTGAAGCGGTATGCCAGTTTTCCGAATTCGTCTCCGCTAGTCAGGTGCACCTTGGCGTCGAGGTTGCCCTCCGCCAGTTGTTCGGAAGCCGCCACCAGTTTGCGGATCGGGTTGGAGATCTGGCGCGAGATCCACAAGGCGAAGACGGTGGTCAACGCCGCGCCCGCCAGCGTGATGCCGACAAAGATCCATACCGTTTGACTCTGGATGTCGGAGTATTTCTGTTCGAGGATGCCGACGTACAGAATGCCGATGATCCTGCCGCGGATGTCCCGGATGGGTTCGTAGGCGGTGATGTACCAGTCGGTGACGACGTAGGCGCGCCCGATCCAGGGTTCCTCCTCGACGAAGACCTTGTTGTACACATCCTCCTGAATGCGCGTCCCGATGGCTCGTTCGCCGTTCTCGTCTTTTACGTTGGTCGAGATGCGCAGGTCGTCCAGGAAGATGGTCGCCGTGCCGATGTCCTTGCCTTCGTACACGACGCCCTGGAAGACCGTTTGTTTGACCTTGTCCACGATGTCGTAGTTGCGGTTGAGCAGGATGCCGCCGTACACCACTCCGATCAATTGACCTCCTTCGTCGAAGATCGGCACGGCTGCTTTCAGCATCATGCCCGCCGTTTCCACGCTTTCGAGGCGGGGGCGCGCCATGGGCGTCTCGATGAATTTGAAATACGCCTGTTTCGCCAGCGTCTCCGACTCGCGTCGCAGTTCTTCGGCTGCGACGATGGTCGTTCCCGAAGCGGCGGACTTTGTCTTGAGCGCCATTGCCACGATCTCGTCACGGCTCTGGTCGTCGCCGGAGAGGGCGGGATTGTTGACGCGCAGAATCACTTTTCCATTGGCGTCCGTGATGGTCAGCACGTCGAGACTCTCGCTCTCTTTGAAGCGCGTCAGTTCGTCCAGGTATTCCTGGCGGATGTCTCCGCGCAGGATGTCCTCCATGAACAGCCGCACGGTGGTGAACTCCACCGCATCTTCGACGTGTTGGAGGTGGTTCTGGTAGATTTCGCGCGCGGCGTTCAGGTCGTTGCGGACGCGGTCCTGCGCCTCCTCGATGATTCGGTTGTTAATGAGCTGAATTCCAACGATGGTGAAAATGAGGCTGCTCAACAGGATGATGGACAGGAAACTCAGGGTCAACTTCGTTACGATGGGCAGCCTGATCCTTTTTATCCTTTGCGATGCGGCTTGCGTCACCGCGTTCATGTTGAGTCATTCTCCTTATGTACCGCAACATTCATGTTGCGTTTGGGCGCAAGATAAATCTTGCGGTACTAATTACAACGCCTCATAAACCAACTCGATCAAATCCTTGACCTCGAGCCTGCTCTCGCTGCCGGTGGTCTTGACCGCGTCGCGGAACATGGTGACATCTTTCGGACAGGCGACGACGAAGGTCGTCACTCCGTCCAACGCAGCCGCCTCACGGACGCGCATTTCGGCTGGACGCTCGTGACCGGGCTTCTCCTCCATCCAAATCCGCCCGCCGCCCGCGCCGCAGCAGAAGGCGCGGTCGCCGTGACGCGGCATTTCGATTACTCTGCATCCCGTCGCTTCGATCACCCGGCGCGGCGCATCGTACACGCCGTTGTAGCGACCAAGATAGCATGGATCGTGATACGTGATTCGGGCATCGAGTTTCTTGCCGAACTTCAGTTGACCCGACGAAATCAATTCATCGAGCAATTCGGTGTAATGCAAAATGCGCGGACGACCATTCCCGTTCCACACATATTCGTTTTTCAAGGTGTTGTACGTGTGCGGGTCGGTGGTGACGATGGTTTCGTATTTGCATTTAGACAAGGCTAGCAGGTTCTTTTCTGCCAGCATTTCGTACAAACCTTCCTCCCCCACGCGGCGCACGTCATTGCCGGAGTTGCGTTCGGCATCGAACAGGATTCCAAAATTCAAACCAGCCTTTTGGAAGACCTCCGCCGTTTTGCGCGTGACATCGGTCAGCGTGGGGCTGTACGAAGCGTAATCGCCGACGAACCACAGATACTCGACGGGTTCTTTGCGCGCGTCCTTGATCGCGGGTTGCAGACCCTGCGTCCATTTGGCGCGCATCCGCTCGGACTGACCGAACGAATTGCCGTAGCGTCCCAGGTTGGCGAGCGCATCCTGCAACTTCTTATCCACGCGCCCTTCGACGATCAAATGCCTGCGCATCTCCACAATCGGATTGACGTGTTCGATGAACAACGGACATTCCTGGTCGCAGGTGTAACAGGTGGTGCAAGCCCAGATCGTTTCGTCAGTGATGACATCGCCCGTAAGTGACTTGAACAAAATGCCATTCGACGATTTTGCGGATAACGCCGCGCCGCGTTCTTCCAGGTTGCGCCGCAAGTCCATGATTAGCAGTTTGGGCGAAAGAGACGATCCGCCCTGGGAAGCGGGACACATCTCCTGACAGCGTCCGCACTCGGAGCAGGTATAGAAGTCAAGCATCTGCTTCCAGCGGAACTGTTCCATCACACTGACGCCCGCCGTGCCATCCGCTGACTGCGGCGCGGGCAAACGTCCGCGCGGTTCCAAGTTGCGAAGCAAAACATTTGGGATAGATGTGAAGATGTGAAAGTGTTTGCCTGTCGGTAATTCCGTCAGGAATAACAGCACCACACCGAGATGAATCCAATAAGCGGCTTCTTCGATCACTCCCTGCACGGCAGGACTGAGGCTCGCGAAGGGCATCCCTGTCAGCGTGGAAACAGGTCTCCACGCGCCGAGCAGGTCTTCGTTAAGATTGATGCGGAGTCCGTTCATCACCAGCAGGCTGAGCATGATGGTCATGATGAATCCCAGCACCTTCACGCCGGCGCCTTTGTGACTTCCACGATAACGCTCAGGATCAACGACCAGCCGCAGATACAAACCATACGCAACCGCGACGACAACGGCTGTCGCAAGCAGATCCTGTATCAACGCCAGCGGACCCCATGTACCGATCAACGGCAATACGTAATGCGGATTCGCAAACGCCGCGAGACCTTCAACGATTGCCTGCAAGATGGTCAACGAGAGGAACAGGAAACCCCAGAAGACGAAGAAGTGCGCCGTGCCTGGAACGAGAAAACGGAACAAACGCAACTGCGCGCCGACGTACACCAGCACGCCTTTGACCCGCTCGCCCCAATGATCGAAGCGACCGCTCGCCCCTCCGCGCCGCAGGTTGACCCACAACAGGCGATAGGCGCGCGCGATGAATATGCCCGTCGCGGTGGACAGCGCGAGCAAAACGATAACGGACTTCAACGCTTCGTAGTTCATCTCAAACTTTCGCTTTCAATTGCCCGGTCAGCACTTCGACCAATTCGAAGAGGTCCATTTGCACGCCGTATTTCGCAATGTCGAAGATCGGCGCCTTCGGGTCGGTGTTGACCGCGATGATCGTGCCGCTTTGCGTGATCGCCTCCACGTGTTCGGGCGCGCCGCTGATGCCCATCGCAAAATAGACCTTCGGCTTCACCTGCTTGCCCGATTTTCCAACCAGCCGCGACGTGGAAAGCCAGCCCTGGTCAATGACGGGACGCGAAGCGCACACCACGCCGCCGATCGCCTGCGCGAGCGCGTCCGCCAATTCGATGTTGTCCTGGTTTTGGATTCCGCGCCCGACGGCGATGAGCAGCGGTTCTTTGGATATATCCACGTCAGCGGATTCGGGTTCGATGTATTTGGATAACGTGACGCGCAGCGCCTCCAACGCAGGGACGGCTGATTCTGCAATTGGGGGCGAATCCACGCTTCGACCTTGATCCGGCGAATAACCGCCCGGAACCATCGTGACCAGCGCGGTCGGCGACGGCAACTCACCCTCCGCCATGATCTTCCCTCCGCAAATTTGCGAAATGAATTTCGCGTTACTGGTGAAACTGCGGCAGGAGTTCACCAACGGCAGACCCAACCGCATCGAAAGCACGCTCGCCACATCCGCGCCGATGGAGGTGTTGCCAAATAAAATGGCGCGTGGTTGATCCTTGCCGATCAAATCTGCCAATGCCAGTTGATAGGCGTCCGAAGTGAATTCAGCCAGCGCGGCATGATCGAGATACAGAACCTGGTCGGCGGCAAAGTCCTTTGCCAAATCCTTTGCGTTATGACCCAGCAGCACGGCAACGACTTTCCCGCCCGCTGCCGGACTCAACTCTCGCGCGCCAGCGAGCATGGTGTACGAAATATCCGCGACCTGCCCCCGCAGGTGTTCGATGACGACGTAAATATCCTGGCTCATCATCGCCTCCTTTACAGCACGCCCAACTCTTTGAAGAGACCGACCAGTTTGGCGGAGACTTCCTCGGGACTGCCCTCGATCATCTCGGCGTGCGCTGCCGCCTCGGGCTGGAACATGCGTCCGATTTCAGCAGCCCCGTCCGGGTTCAGGTCGGAAGCGTCCAGTTCCTCAATGGAGGAGGTCTTCATCGCCTGCCGCACCTTGCTCACGGCGACGTAACGCGGCGGCTGTTCCGCGGCTTGAATACCCAGCACGGTTGGAAGAGCCACTTCCATTTCGGCGAGCAAACCGCCGGGATATTCCTTCCTGATCGTGGACTTGCCATCATTGACCGCAACGCCGGAGACGTAACCCACATAAGGCAATTGCAGACATTCCGCCAACAGAGGTCCTGCCGATCCATCGAGATCATTGTGCGCCTGCACGCCGGTCAGGATGAGGTCGGCTTGAAGGTCTTTGATGATCGCCGAGAACGCGCGCGCCAGCGCGTGATTGTTCGCCATTGTGAAATCGCCTTTGACCTTGATGAGCCGGTCGGCGTCTTTGGCGGCGGCGGTGAACAGCACGTCGTCCGCGCCTTCGAGATCGGGCGCGACGACTGTAACCGTTCCTCCATGACGTTCCTTCAACAGGATGCCCTGCTCGAGCGCGTGGTCGTCGAACTCATTGATGATCCAGCGCGCGAAGGTCAGGTCGAGCCCCGCGCCGCCGGAGTCAATGGTCAACTCTTCGACCAGGTCGGGAACGAGTTTTATCAGAACCACGATGTTCATAGCTCCGCCTCCTTCATACTCCCAGGGCTTCCGCCAGCAGTTCGGCGATGTCGCGCACCTTCAATGCTTCCGCGCCGGGCATCGTCTTCGCCGCATCCTCGAAGCGCGGCGTTTCGTAGGGACATGCCACCGCGAGAACATCCGCTCCCGCGTTCATCGCCTCGCGCACGCGCCAATCGGAGAGTCGCACGTGCGCCTTCTCCCATTGGAAGCCGTCCAGCCACATCCCGCCGCCCCCGCCTCCGCAACACAGGCTGTTGGTGTGATTGTGAGTCATCTCAACCAGTTCCACGCCGGGGATGGCGCACAACAGATCGCGCGGCGGATCGAAGATCCCGTTTGCGCGACCGAGATAGCACGGATCGTGATACGTGATTTTGGCGCTGATCTGCTGTTTCATCAGCAACTTGAGCACGTCAATCCGCTCAGCGAGAAATTCAGTGTAGTGTTGCACCGGGTATGAAATCCCCAGCGCGGGATATTCGTTTTTGATCGCGTTGTAAGCGTGCGGATCGGTGGTGATGATCTGATTGAATTGATACCTGCCGAGAGCCTTGCCGTTCTTCTCCGCCAGCATCTCGAACAGACCGCGTTCGCCCGCCAGTCTCTGCGAATCGCCGTCGCTGGTTTCATCGGGACCCAGAATCCCAAAGTCCACGCCGAGCGCGTTGAGGACTTTTGCCAACGCCTTCGTCGCCGCCTGCACGCGCGGATGATACGAAGCGTAATCGCCGACGAACCACAACACATCCACCGACTGTTTGTGCTTCGCCATGATCCTGACTTCCGGCTGGATGCCGAGAGTCCAATCCGCCCGTTTGCGCGGCGATTCGCCCTGCGGGTTGCCGTATCGTTGGGAGTTGGCTAACGCGCTCTGCAATTCAGCGGGGACGTTGCCCGCCAGGATCAATTCCTCCTTGATGCCCGCCATCAGCCCGGGCGTCAGCGGAATCTTCGATGGGCAGACCGCAGTGCAGGCGTAGCACGAGACGCACATCCACACCGTATCGGTTTCCACCACCTTGTTGATCCGGTCCGCCCGCATCATCGCGATCATGCGGCTGGGCGGATAGAGCATCAAATACCCAAACGGACAGATCCCGCTGCAATTCCCGCACTCGAGACACAGCCTCAACCGCTCGCCGCTTGGAGTGGCTTCAAGGACTTTGGCGTAAAACGAACGCTCTGTCATTACATCAGTGGCGCTCATGAATTGCCTCCATGTCAGATTTCTATTCGGAACGGTTTCAACAATTACATAAGATGCCGCGCAGCGAATGCTGCGACAAGACGGCGCGCCGGACCCATTTCTGACCGGGGATGACCATCGCCATCCATTCGCAGTTGAGTCCATTCCCCCAACTTTATGGTAGTGAAAATTATCACCAATTATAGTAACAAAAATAACAAGACAACCCTGATAAACATCATGACAAACAGATACAATCCCATCATGTACCTTTTCGCCAAATTCGAGCAAACCGCCGCGACCCAGCCCGATAAACCCGCATTGATCTATTTTGATAAAACCGGATGGAAAACACTCACCTACGCCAGCCTGCTGGACAAAACCCACCGCTTCCTCACCGGACTTTCAGCCTGCTCCCTGACCCCCAGCCTCACCGCCGCTGTAATGACTCCACCCAGCCTGGAGTTCTTCCCCTTCGCTCTCGCCCTGCTCAAATTCGGCATCATCCCCATCATCCTTGATCCCGCTGTCGGATTAAGAAAAGTCGGCGAAATCCTCGAAGAATCCAAACCTGATATTTTCATTGGCAACACATTGACCCATGCTTTGCGAATCCTCTTTGGCTGGGGGAGAACTTCTATAAAATACAACCTAACTATTCAATCTGTCAAAAGTCAAAAGTCAAAGGTCGTTCAACCGACACCCAATTCCCAATTTACCAATTTACCAATTACCAACTCCGCCGCCATCATCTACACCTCTGGCTCCACGGGGCTGCCCAAAGGCGCAATCTACACCCAATCCAACCTCGCCGCGCAGTTGGACTTGTTCCAAAATACTTTCAACATCTCGCAAGATGAAATCGACCTGCCCGCCTTCCCTCTTTACGCGCTGATTGATGTCTTGCTCGGCGTCACATCCGTGATTCCAGACATCACCTTCCCCGTCCCCGGCAAAACGGACCCTGCAAAAGTGATTGGCGCGATTCAGAAATTCAACGTCACCAATATGTTTGCCTCGCCTGTTGTGCTAGACATTCTTTCTTCTTTCGCAGAAAACAACCATTCCTCATCTCGCCCCATTCTTCTTTCTTCCCTCAAACGCATCATCACCGCAGGCGCCCCAGCGACCATTGACTTGCAAAATAGATTCCGCAAATTGCTCGACGACCACACCGACCTCTTCGGCATCTACGGCGCGACAGAGACCCTGCCCATTGCCAAAGTGGAAAGCCGCGAGATATTTTCGCTGAAAGAGAAAATCGAAAACGGCGCGGGGATTTGCCTAGGAAAGCCCATCGAAGGCGTGACCGCGCGTATCATCCCCATCACCGACGAGCCGATTGCAGAGTGGCAGGATTCGCTCAAAGTGGAATCCAATGTTGTTGGCGAGATAACAGTTCAAAGTCCAGCCACGACGCGGGGTTATATCCAAAGAGAAGACGCGGATCGAATATCGAAGATCGCGTATCGCGGAGAGATCATCCACCGCATGGGAGACGTGGGCTGCTTCGACGACGAAGGCAGGCTGTGGTATTGCGGGCGGAAGTCGCATCGGGTCATCACGAAGGATGGCGTGCTGTTCACCGAGCAGATCGAGAATATCTTCAACGCGCATCCGTTTGTCCATCGGGCTGCGCTGGTCGGCGTGGATGGCGAGCCTGTTTTGTGGGTGGCGTTGAAACGGAACGCGCGAACGAATAAGGATAAAATGAGGCGCGAGTTGATGGACCTGGCGAAGTTCCATCCGCAGGCTGCGAGGATCAAAACTTTTTTGTTTATGAAAAAATTTCCAACCGATGCGCGGCACAATTCCAAGATCATTCGCGAAGAATTAAAGGCACGCGCAGAAAAGAGACTTGTATGAAGGCAATGATCACAGGTGGAACGGGATTTTTGGGCGGTACGCTTGCCCATCGTCTGCACGGCATGGGCTGGGATGTGACCGCGCTCGGGCGCAACACAGCGAATCTGATCGAACTCGAAGATGCGGGAATTCGTCCGCTTCGATTGGACATCGAAAAAAAGGATGACCTTGTGGCAGCGTTCAAGGGAAGCGAGATTGTCTTTCACTGTGCGGCGTTCCCCTCGCCCTGGGGGAGTTTCGAAAAATTTCACCAAGCCAATGTGATCGGAACGCGCAACGTGGTGCAGGCTTGTTTGCAAAACAACGTTAAACGCTTGGTACATGTCTCTACGCCGAGTATTTATTTCGATTACAACTCGCGCACCGGCGTAAAAGAAAACGATCCGCTGCCCGAACCCATCAGCAATTATGCCCATACGAAACTTCTTGCCGAGGAAGAGATTGACAAAGGCTTTGCGAATGGACTTGCCGTGGTGTCCATTCGCCCGCGCGCGTTGTTTGGCGAAGGCGATACGGTCATCTTTCCACGGCTGATCCCGCGGCTGAAATCGGGTAGATTGCCCATTCTCGGTGACGGCGAAAACATCGTGGACCTGACCTACATCCAAAACGTGGTGGATGCGCTTCTATTATGCGCCGAGTCGCCTGCGAACACACTTGGCAAAAAATATAATATCTCCAACGGCGAGCCAGTCAAGATTTGGAAACTCATCGAACGCATTTGTGACGAACTGGGCTATTCACATCCCAAACGAAAGATTTCATATCAAACTGCCAGCGCCGCTGCGAGCGCGCTTGAATTTATTTACTCCCTCATCCCATTCAGCCCCGAACCGCCACTGACAAGGCTTTCCGTCAGTATGATGGCGAATAGCACCACGCTCGATATTTCCGCCGCGCGAAACGAACTCGGCTACCAACCCAAGGTCTCTGTGGAAGAGGGTGTGGAGCGATTCTTGAAATGGTGGAAGGATTCCATGTCATTGCGAGGGCAGTGATCTCCCGCCCGAAGCAATCCCCCACAAAGTAGGAGGTTGCTTCGTCGCAGAGAACAAGAGCGCTCCTCGCAACGACATAATTGGCTCATGCAAATCAACATCCTTCACGCAGGCTATTGCACCGCCCCCGAACACATCGCCATCCACGGCGGACGCTGGCGCAGCATTCACTTCCCCGCCATGTTTGCGCTCTTTCGTCACCCAAAATTCGGCGCCATGCTTTTCGACACGGGTTATTCCTACCGCTTCTTCGATGAGACAAAAAAATTCCCCCAACGTTTTTATCGCTGGATGACCCCAGTCCATTTGAAAGAAGAAGACCTCGTCGTCAACCAACTCTTGACCTTTGACCTTCGACCTGCCGACATCTCTTTTGTCTTCATCTCGCACTTCCACGCGGACCATATCGCCTCTCTCCCCGACCTGGCTTGGTCTCGTTATGTTTACCTTCCCCACGCCTTTAGCGGACTCCGCAATCTGCATCCTTCCGAAGATATGAAACACGCCTTCCTGCGCGGACTCATCCCCTCAGACTTCGACTCCCGCTCCCAAGAAGTAGACATCACCAAGCCCATTCTATTATCCGAAGAATACGCGCCCTTCAAAACAGGCTACGATTTGCTTGGCGACGGATCAATCATTGGAGTGGAGTTACCTGGTCACGCGCACGGGCAAATGGGCATCTTCGCACGTGATGACGCTGGCAAAGTCTTCTTCTTTGTCGCGGATGCGGCATGGCTAAAACGCTCCATCGTCGAGAACCGACCGCCGCACAAAATCGCGGATATGCTTTTCCCCGATCCCGCCGCCTACCGCGAAACGCTGGGACAATTGCATTCCTATCATTTGACCCATCCTGATACGAACGTCATCCCGTCGCATTGCGAAGAGACAATTCGCTTCCTCGAAACCCCGAAGGGGTGAAAAGATTATAGAATTGTCATAACCATTTTGGGGAACCCCGAAGGGGTGTCCTAAATTCCATGTCATCCCTTCGGGATTGCTTTTCAATGAATATCTTCGGCTAGAATCATTCCATCCCTACGGGATTTTATTTTATGCAACCAGAACTTTTCACCCGCGAAAACATTCACACCCTGCAATTCCCTGCCACGGACGATGGCGATTATGCGCGACGATACTTGCTTCCACTCATGGAAGACCCGCAAACATACATCCGCAATGTGCATAACACGCAGTTGATGGCGGTCAAAGTGGGTGAGACGATTATCCCCATCACGGTTTCAGATTTTCACCCGCAGAACACTTATACGGTTTCGCCGTACAGCCATTATGTTTCGTATGGTGCATTTGAAGAAGTGAAACATCTCAACAATCCGCTGGCGGAAGTGGCGGTGAAGTTGGTGATGACGCCCGTCTCGTGGTATTTTCGTTACGCCGAATTGGACAAGGTAGTCTTTGTCAACAACTATCTGTTGTCGACGAATCTGTACCCGTCAGTAATCCCCAAAGGGGACGCTGCCAGCGACCAGTTATCGGCGTTGAGCAAGGCGCTTATCAAGTGGTTTCCAGACCGCGCCATCGTCTTCCGCTCGGTGGATCAGAAGAAGAATCCGCATATTTATCAGACGCTGGAAGGGCTTGGTTATGATTTGGTCTTGAGCCGCCAAGTCTGGTATATGGACCCGGTTGCAGCGTTAAAAACTCGTCAATGCAAGGAAGACTTGCGCGTGTTGAAGAAGAATGGCTATGAGGTCGTGAACGGAAAAGATTTATCAGACGATGAACTTCATCGCGCGGTGGAGCTGTATAACCTGCTGTATCTGCAAAAATATTCCTTCTACAACCCGCAGTTCACTTTTGAATTTCTGAAACTCGCCCGCGACGAAGATATCCTGCACATGTATGGACTTAAGAAGGATGGACGCTTGAACGGCATTATGGGATTCTTCGTCCGCAATGGCGCGATGACCCAGCCGTTGTTCGGGTATGATACGTCACTTCCGCTGGAGGAAGGTTTGTATCGCCTGCTGACGTTGGTCACCTTGCAGGAAGGCGTGAAGCGCGGACTGCTCGTCCACGCCAGCGGCGGCGTGGGCAAGTTCAAGAAGGTGCGCGGCGGCGAGTCGGTGACGGAGTATAACGCGGTGTACACGAAGCATTTGCCGAAGAGACGGCAGTTACCGTGGAAGCTGATCTGTCAGGTGTCGAAGATGGCGATACCGTATTTTAAGAAGATGGATTTTTAGCCCTCACCCCAACCCCTCTCCCATTGGGAGAGGGGCAAGGGGTGAGGGAAGGAGCATTCATGCAAGTTGACATTCCCCTCAAAATTATTGGTTTGGGAAGATATTTACCGAAACGAATTGTGCCGAGTTCCGAACTTGAAGCGATGTGCGGCGTACCTGCGGGCTGGGTGGAGCGGCGCAATGGCGTGCGCGAGCGTCGCTGGGTGACAGATGAAACGTCGTCATTCATGTCTGCCGAGGCGGGGCGGGAGGCGTTGGACGAGGCAAAGCTCAAACCGGAGCAGATTGACCTCATCATCAACGCATCCGGCACGGGCGAACAGGCGATTCCCGATACGGGCGCGCTGATCCAGCGTCAATTAGGGTTGGGAAAATCGGGCGTTCCCGCCATGACCATCCACACGACTTGCTTGAGTTTTGTGGCTGGCATGGATGTTGCTGCAAACTTCATTGGCAGCGGGCGATACAAGAACATCCTGATTTGCAGCGCGGACGTGGCTTCCTGCGGCATCAACCCGAAAGAACCAGAGTCCGCTTCATTGGTGGGCGACGCGGCGGCGGCTGTCGTCGTGACGAAAGCAAACCCGGATGATACGTCCAAAATTCATCACTCGCACTTTAAGACCTACGGTGAAGGCGCGTATCTGACCACAATCATGGGCGGCGGTTCGCGCTTTCATCCGCGCTTTGACGGCCACAACCCCGAAGACGATCTCTTTCACATGGACGGTCCCGCCGTATTGCGCATGGTGCGCGGCATTGCGCATGAATTTCTCGAAGAGTTGTATCCCGGCTTATCGAAAGGTATGGTGGATGTGGACGTGGTCGTGCCGCATCAGGCAAGCAAGGTTGGCTTGATGATGCTCGAACGCTTCGGCTGGAAAGAAGATAAAATCATCCGAACCATTGAAACGCTTGGTAATTGTGTGGCGGCTTCGATTCCTGTCACGTTGTATCAAGGTGTGCGCGATGGACGCATTCAACGCGGCAACAAGGTGCTGTTGGTTGGCACAGGCGCGGGGTTGTCCATCGGCGGGATGGTGATCACCTTTTAATGTCGTTGCGAGGGCGAAGCCCGAAGCAGCCTCCGTGTACGATAAGATTGCTTCGTCGTCGCTATCGCTCCTCCTCGCAATGACATATAAACCATGAACATTCTCCTCACCGGCGGGCGCGCGCCCGTAACGCTCGATCTCGCCCGCGCTTTTCATCGCGCGGGGCACACCGTCTTCACGGCGGAGTCGCTGCGCGGACATTTGAGTCAGCCGTCGAATGCGATAAAGGCTGATTTTGCCGTGCCAACTCCGCGTCAGGAGACCGAGGCGTTTCTTTGGGCGTTGAAGCAGATCATCGAGCAGAATCAAATCCACTTGTTGATCCCCACTTGCGAGGAAGTCTTTCACATCGCAAAGGGTTTGGATTCTCTTCCTTGCCGCGTGTTTGCCGAGCCGCTTTCAAAACTGGATAAGTTTCATAACAAATGGAATTTTGTGGTCAACGCGACGGAGCATGATTTGCGCGTGCCGGAGACGATCTTCATCCGCAATCAGGACGACCTGCTTCATGCGTTCGCGCACTGGCGGGAATTGGCGCTCAAGCCCGTTTATTCGCGCTTCGCTTCGCGGACCTTGATCCTGCCTTCGTTGAACCAAGCCTTATCCACGCTGATATTTGATTCGCCCTGGGTTGCGCAAGCCTTCCTCCGCGGGCGGCATTATTGCAGTTATTCGGTCTGCCACAATGGACACATCACCGCGCACGCGGCGTATCCCGTGACTTTTACAGCCGGGCAGGGCGCGGCGGTCGTCTTTCAACATGTGGATCATCCTGCCGTCTTCGAATGGGCGCGGACGTTCGTGGAGAAGTTCAACGTGACAGGACAGATGGCATTCGATTTTATCGAAACGCCCAAAGGGGAGTTGTACGCGCTCGAGTGCAATCCGCGCGCGACGAGCGGCGCGCATTTGCTGGCGTCTCATCCGCATTTTGTTGAGGCATTCTTTAATCCCGACATGGATACCATCACGCCGGTCAGCGGGCGTTCGTATATGCTTGCCCCCGCCATGCTGACCTATTCCCTGCCTGCCTCCATTTTAAACGGACGTTTCCTTCACTGGCTGAAGACCTTCTTCACCAGCGATGATGTCATCTTGGATTTCAAAGACCCCCTGCCGTTCCTCCTGCAATTCAGAAGCATCTTTTCGTATCTTTCCCTTGCGCGAAGAATGGGCATCTCCGCGCTGCAAGCATCCACCTTCGATATTGAGTGGAATGGGGAAGGGTAACAAAACACACCCGAAAAATCGAGTGTGTTTTCACGTGGCGGGGAGGGCGGGATTCGAAAATATTCCCCTCAACGGGGACGCGCGACTGGGAAAACAAAACACGCCCGTGTGGACGTGTTTATAGTGGCGGGGAGGGCGGGATTCGAAAATATTCCCCTCAATGGGGACGCGCGATTGGGAAAACAAACACGCCCTTTTCAGAGCGTGTTGTTAATGTGGCGGGGAGGGCGGGATTCGAACCCGCGACTGGTTTTACCCAGCACTCACTTAGCAGGCGAGCCCATTCAGCCACTCTGGCACCTCCCCATGTCAATTTGCGATTTTGAAATTGACGATTTATGATTGGTATTGTAATCGCAAATCCCGAATCGTCAATCGTCTGGCGGAGGGAGTGGGATTCGAACCCACGTTGGCTTTCGCCAAACATGTTTTCAAGACATGCGCCTTCAGCCGCTCGGCCATCCCTCCACAAAGCCCAATTTTTGGGGCGTGGGCGATTTTACCATAACAGAATCGCTGTAAGCGTTCCGAACACCATTCACCATAGGGCAATCGCATCTTGCTGTCTAAACAATCGGATATATGGGCAATTTCCCATCAAACCGATGATTCTGCCCAAATGTGGAAATCCATATATGGGCA
>JAGUZU010000036.1 GCA_020060625.1 Anaerolineales bacterium
ATAGCGCGGCAAGCCGCAGCCAAAGTAAGTCGGATTGGCAATCCGACCTACGCGCAAAATCTTCGCGGTAGGCATAGTTTTTACAGAGCAATACTATAGATTGCTCATAGCGCCCAACTCTTGAACTATCTTAAGGCAACAGAGATTGAAGTTGGTCTTTTATTGAACTTCGGACGTGAAGCCGAATTTCGACGTAAAATATATGATAACCCTAAGAAAGGTTCATTGACTTGGATCACCCCCAACCCGTAACCATTAAGCTCTTTCCGTGAATTCCGTGTCACTCCGTGTACAAAAATCATGACCAAAACAATCCTCATCACTGGCGCGGCGGGCGGTATCGGACGCGCCTCCGTTGCCCTTTTCGCTGAAAAAGGCTGGCGAGTCATCGGCGTGGATCGCAACGAATTTGGCGAAGATTTCCCCAAAAACGGACTCTTCATCCAATCCGACATTGCCCGCCCCGAAGATATGGAATCCATCTTCGAGAAAGCCAAAGCCTTCACCGATTCGCTCGATGCGTTGGTCAACAATGCCGCGTTGCAAGTGGCAAAACCACTTGTGGAAACAACCGTCGATGAGTGGGATGCGGTCATGGCGGCAAATCTGCGCTCGGTATTCCTCGGCGTCAAACTGGCGCATCCGCTTCTCAAAGCTGGGAATGGCGGCGCCATCGTGAACGTCTCCTCCGTCCATGCCGTGCAGACTTCCGCCAACATCGCCGCCTACGCCGCCTCCAAAGGCGGGTTGCTCGCGCTAACCCGCGCCATGGCAATCGAATTCGCGCCGGAAAACATCCGCGTCAATGCCGTTCTGCCCGGCGCGGTGGATACGCCCATGCTGCGTGCCGGTCTTGGGCGCGGACACGTCGGCGGCGGCGATGTGCAGGAACGCCTGGATAACCTCGCCCGCAAAACCGTCAACGGGCGCGTGGGCACACCCGCTGAAATTGCCCATGCCATTTACTTCCTCGCCGATAACGAGCAATCCTCCTTCATGACCGGTCAAGCCATGATCGTGGACGGCGGCGCGACGGCGAGACTCAGCACGGAGTAAAAAATGAAAACCTCAACCATTGCTCGTTATTTAATCCTGTTGATCTCAGCCGCCCTGACCATTCTTGGCATTGGCTCGTTCATCCGCATCGGTGAAAGCCCGAATATGGCAGCCTGGTATGCCTTTTATTCTCTTGCAATGTTCATCGAAGCGGGAATCCTGCTGTTTTGTTATTTCCGCCTGAAAGCCAGAAGCAAAGCTATTTATTGGCTGGCTTTTATCATCCTTCTGCTTAATATCATCCTCACCATCTTCGATCAGGTTGGGTTTGTTGATATTCTCTTTATGCTTGTAAGTCTGGTCGCCCTCGTCACACTCCACTTCTCCCGAAAAGACTTCCTTCCTGAATGAAACAAACCCTCAAATCATTTATCCCGCAGCCGCTTTGGCAGTTCGCGCGCGACACCTACGACGGCGTCCGCCGCATCCCTCAACTTCCAGCGGTTTATTTCCACCCGTGGCGGCGTGAGAGTATCAAACGTCTCGCCGCGTTGAAAGACATCCACAAAGGCAAACGCGCCTTCATCATCGGCAACGGACCGTCGCTGAAGCAGACCGATCTCAGCAAACTCAAGAACGAGATCACCTTTGGCATGAATCGCTTTTATCTCGCCTTTCCCGAACTTGGTTTCACCACTTCATATATTTGCGTTACCAACGACCTCGTCATCGAACAATTCGTCAATGACTTCCTCGCGCTTCAAGTTCCGCAATTCATCGCCTGGCGTTCCCACCGCCACTACCCACCCAACCTACCAGTTCCCAATTTGCCAACCTTCGTCTACACCTCCTACACCGGACCCAAATTCTCCACCGACGTTCGCAATCGCGTCTGGGAAGGTGCCACTGTCACCAACCTCGCATTACAACTCGCTTATCACATGGGCATCGAGCAAGCTATCATGATCGGCGTGGATCACAACTTCACCTCCAAAGGAGACGCCAACAAAACCGTCGTCTCCGAAGGTGATGACCCGAATCACTTCATGCCAAATTATTTTGGCAAAGGCGTCAAATGGCAGCTCCCCGATCTTGATACCTCCGAGGTCGGTTACATCATGGCGCGTGAAGCCTACGCCAAAGCCGGTCGTCAAGTTGTGGATGCAACCATCGGCGGCAAACTGACCGTCTTTCCCAAAGTGGACTACAATTCGCTCTTCTAATAATTTGACTTTTGACCTTTGACTCCTCAATGACCCTTTCGCTTCTTTCCCGTACCAAAACCTGGTCTGTCCTCTTCATCCTTCTCCTCGCCCTGGGCGGACTCCTGCGACTCCTCGACCTCACCGACCCTCCGCTTGACTTTCACACTTCTCGTCAACTTCGTAATTCCCTCGTTGCGCGTGAAATCTATTACAACGCCTTACCTTCTGCCACCGAAGAACAACGTCAACTTGCCACATCGTTTGCCAACTCAGTTGGCAAATACGAACCACCCGTCATTGAAACCATCGTTGGCTACTCCTACTTCCTAACTGGCGGCGAGACCATTGCCGTCGCTCGCGTGTGGGAGACCTTCTTTTGGCTCGCGGCTGGAGTTGCCCTCTTCGACCTGATGCGTCGTGCGGCAAATCCGTGGGCGGCATTGATCGCGATGGCGTATTACTTCGTCCTGCCCTTCTCCGTCGAAGTCAGCCGTTCCTTCCAACCCGACCCGTTGATGACCTCAGCCTTTATCATCGGCATTTATTTCCTCTACCGTTGGAGTGAAGACTCCCTTCTCCCTCTGGGAGAAGGGTTGGGGATGAGGGTGAGGGAGACCTGGAAGTGGGCAATCCTCGCCGCTGTCTTCCTCGGTTTTGCCACCTTCGTAAAAATTGTCATCGCATTCTTTGTAGGCGCTGCTGCAATCTCTTTAGTATTCTTCACTCTCGGCAAAGATTTCTGGAAGTCCAAACAGGTTTGGGCGATGGCTGCCATTATGGTCGTCCCTGCATTGTTGTATTACGTTGTTCTCAATCAGGGACGCTCGACGGAATACTTCTTCTCATGGACCGTCGCGCTGATGAAGCTCATTACCAGCACGGACTTCTACACCAAATGGCTGGCATTTCTTGGCACGCTTTTCGGTCTAACCATCCTCTTCCTCAGCATCGCAGGCGCGCTCATTGCCCCGTCTCGTATGCGTTGGCTGTTGGTCAGTTTGTGGATTGGCTATCTGATGTACGGGCTCACGTTGCCTTTCCAGATGTATACGCACAGTTACTATCACATTCAACTCATCCCGCTCATTGCGCTGGGACTGGCTGTGGTGTTGCATCCGCTCACTGAAAGTGTGGCAGGCATGGGCGGAGTCCGAGCCGCGGGTTTCATCGCTCTGGCGGCGGCTGTGATCGGATATCAAGCCTACGTTTCCCGCTCTGTCCTCGTCGCGGAAAGTTTTCGTCATGAACCCGCATTTTGGAATCATGTGGGGGATGCCTTCCCTTCGGATGCGAAAGTCATCGCGCTGACGCAGGATTACGGCTATCGCTTGATGCTGTATGGCTGGCGCAAAGTGGACTTGTGGCCCCTCGCCACCGAGTTGAGCGCCACCCGCAACCCGGATAAAGATAACGCCGCGCAGTTCGACGAATTGACCGCAGGGAAAGATTATTTTCTTGTGACCGCATTTGGGCAATTGGATAAACAACCTGGTCTGAAAAAAATATTGGATACATATCCCATTGCCATTCAAGGTGAAGGGTATGTTCTTTACGATCTAAGGGCTAAATAGGACGCTGACGAGCGCGGATGGACGCGGAGGTTTTTGTGATGAATAACCAAGTAGACTTGAAACACAAAGATGTAACTGAAAAAATCTTGCACGCTTTCTACAAGATCGTTTATCCCCAGCTTGGCTATGGCTTTCTTGAGAAAGTATACGAAAATGCCATGGCTGTTGCTCTTACTTCAATGGGTTTAAAAGTGGAGCCGCAAGTTGAAATTCTTGTATATTTTCAAAATCAGGTTGTTGGCGAACACTTTGCCGATTTGGTTGTTAACGAGGCTGTAATTGTTGAGTTGAAAGCAGCATCGCGACTTTCGCCAGAACATGAAGCCCAATTGTTAAACTATCTTCGTGCAACTCCTTATGAAGTAGGACTGTTGTTAAATTTTGGACCTAAGCCAGATTTCAAACGCAAGGCATACGATAATTACCGCAAGACTCACACATGGAAACCGAATTAAAAATCCGCGTTTTCAGTGTTTATCCGCGTCCCTTTTAAAATGACCCTTGTCTCGATAATCACCCCCTCCTATAACCAGGCGAAATATCTTGAGCAGACGATTCTTTCTGTACTGAATCAAGATTATCCACGCATCGAATACATCGTCATGGACGGCGCGTCTACGGACGGAAGCGTTGACATCATCAAGAAATATGCTGCGAAATTGGCATATTGGGAATCGGTAAAAGATAAAGGACAGGCGGATGCCATCAACAAAGGATTTGCCCGCGCCTCCGGCGACATCGTTGCCTGGCTCAACTCCGACGATTATTATCTCCCCGGAGCAGTCAGTGCGGCGGTAAAGGTCTTTGAAGAAAACCCTGATGTTGCTCTGCTTTATGGAAATATGCTCGCAGTGGATGAACATGGCGCAACCTTCAACACGCTCACCTACAAGCAGCTCGCGCTTGAAGAATTGCTTTGTTTTCAAATCATCGGTCAGCCCGCTGTCTTCATGCGCCGCTCTGCTTTGCAAAAAACAAGCGGACTTGACCTCACGTTTCATTTTTTACTCGATCACTTGCTATGGATAAAAATTGCCAAACAAGGAAAACTTTTGCATGTGGACCAAACCTGGGCGGCTGCGCGTTATCATGCCGAGGCGAAGAATGTCGCCAAAGCCACCGAGTTCGGGCGCGAAGCCTTCCGCATTTTGGAGACCATTGCACAGGATAAAGACCTAGCAAAATCGTTGTTAGACGTTGACCGTCGCGCACACGCCTCCGCCTTCCGTGTGGATGCGCGTTATCTGCTCGATGGCGGGCTTCCCGCCCGGGCGTTACGCGCATGGTTCCGCGCGTTGACCATCCATCCGCCGACAGCGCTGGCGCGGACAAATCTTTTCATTTCAGCGATTTTGAATTTGCTGGGGTTGGGGAGGTTGCGAGAAGAGGTATTGAGAATGCGGGAAAGCCGCTACCAAAAGTGACAGCCGCCTCACAGGCGGCCGTCACTTTTTTAAGAGAGTTTTATAAAGATTATGGCGCAACCCCCAAAATCAAAACAGGAATGTCAATATCCGACACGCCGCGTTGTTCCAAATCCCAAACAAATTGTTCAAAATATGAAACGCCCGAAGACATATCTTCAGCCAGCTCTTTCACGGGAACAATTTCAATACCAACTTCCGTATTCTCCTTTGTCGTCAAGCAGATTTCTTTGTTCGTAGGTTTCTTTCCATTCATCGGGAATCCGCGAGACCTTATCCCTGCCCGTTGGCTGATATACGGGCGTTCCAAGCTGGCGATAACCAAGCGTCCCGTTGAAATAAGAAAGAATCCGATCTCGCGCCAGATCAACATATTCCTTTTCCTTATCGCTCCCCACAGCGCGGCGGTTATTTTTGATAGCAGCAATAAGCGCGGAACCTACACCTGCAAACGGGTCAAAAACCCAATCGCCCTCATTGGAAAATGCAAGAACACATCGTTCCACCAGTTCGATTGGGTATTGACAGGGATGTTCCGTTTTTTCAGGGTGATTGGCTTTTACGTTTGGGATATCCCAAATTTCCTGCTCCCAATCCTGTAAAACGACTTCCCATACATCAGACGGATTCTTTCCCAATGGATTACCGGAAAGTTGTCCCTTTTTTTCCCCTTTGAAATGACGCTTCCCAGGATATTTCGATGGGACACGAACGCGATCAAGATTAAATAGATATTTGTCGCTTTTTGTAAACCACAAAATAGTCTCATATCTTCCTGAAAAACGCTTTGATGCGTGGAGCCCGTGACCAAAACGCCAAATAATCCGGTTTCGCAAGCGCAAATCAAATTTTTTAAATATTCCATAATACAAAATATCCAGAGGGTAAACTTCGCCATTTTCAACAAAGTTACCCACCTGCCAACATAAACTGCCCGTGTTTTTCAAAACACGATAAAGTTCGCCAATAATTTCAGATTGCTGTTCGAGATAATGCTCAATCTCAACTTTACTTTCATAATCTTTGCCAAGATTGTAAGGCGGGGACGTGATGATTAACTGAATGGAATTATCCGGAATTTCGGCGAGCAAGTCTTTGGTATCGCCGTTAAATAAGACAATATCGGCGTTTTCGGTAAAATGATCATTGAGCGGTTTGGGTAGTTGAAACAAGGGTAAACTCATGCGGTAATTTTACTCTATTCCTCTTCCCGCTTTTCCATGTAAAGTCCGCGTTACAATCTCTCCTTCTCTCCCTGCGTCTGTTTTCACAGCATACCGTATAATATCAACCCTATCATGAAGCGACTGCGAGAATTCTACACACAACGCATCAAGCGCGGACTTGTCCGCAGGCTCAATAATTTGAAGATCGCATCGGCGGCGCGCGAAGTGGCGCGGACGGAACCAAAGCCAAGCGGCGCGCCGGTCGTTTTCTTCAAGGCATCCACAGGCATTGACGATCTTTCGTGGAACGCGGGCTTTCATTTGCTTGCGTCCTGGGCGTTTCGGCTGCAGGGAATCCCGGTCGCGTATTTCGCCTGCCATGCAGGCATGAGCCGCTGCGTGCTGGGCACGAACCGCGACGATCCGCACAGGGAGCCGCCATGCAAATCCTGTACCCATCAATCGCGCGCGCTTTACACGGGGGCAAGTCCGCGCTGGTTCCGTTATCAGCGTGATGAAAAACTTGCCGAAGCAGTGGCAGGCTTATCGGTCGAAGAGATGATGCGTTTCGTTTGGGAGGGAATTCCGCTCGGGGCGTTGAGTCTTCCCGGTCTGCGATGGATACTGCGAGTCCATCATCTTCTGGATGATGAGGACACGCGCTTTCTTTATCGGGAATATATTTTGTCCGCGTGGAACGTGGCGCGTGAATTTGAATCCTTTCTCGATCAGACCCAGCCGCGGGCTGTTCTGGTTTTCAACGGGCAGTTCTTCCCCGAAGCGACTGCCCGCTGGGTGGCGCGGAAACGCGGACTGCGCGTCATCACGCATGAAGTTGGTTTGCAGCCCGCCTCGGCATTCTTCACGGACGGCGAAGCGACGGCATACCCGATCCACATCCCCGATGAATTTGAATTGAACAGCGACCAAAACGCGAGGCTCGACGCCTATCTTGCGCGGCGTTTTCAAGGCGACTTTACGATGGCGGGCATCAAGTTTTGGGCGGATATGAAAGGGCTGGACGAATCGTTTTTACGCAGGGCGGCGGAGTTCAAACAGATCGTGCCTGTCTTTACCAACGTCATCTTCGATACCAGCCAGCCGCACGCCAACACCGTTTTCGAAGACATGTTCGACTGGCTCGACATGGCGCTGGAAGTCATCCGCGCGCACCCGGAGACGTTGTTCGTCATCCGCGCGCACCCCGACGAACTGCGCGCGCGCAAAGCCAGCCGAGAAACAGTCGGCGGATGGGTGGAGGCACGCCGCGCGGCAGACCTGCCCAATGTCGTTTACGTCGCGCCGAACGAAACGCTCAGTTCGTATGAATTGATTCAAAAATCCAAGTTTGTGATGGTCTACAACTCGACCATCGGTTTGGAGGCTTCGATCATGGGCGCGCCCGTGTTGTGCGCGGGCAAAGCGAGGTTCACGCAATATCCCACTGTGTTCTTCCCGCAAACTGCGAAGGCAATACAGGAAAAGATGGAGGAATTTTTAACGGCGGAAACCATCGAAGTCCCGCCCGAATTCAAACGAAACGCGCGCCGCTTTTTATATTATCAGTTGTTCAGGACATCGCTTCCATTCGGCGATTTCCTCGATCCATCCGTGCGCACGACGCAGACAAAGCTAAAGTCGTTTGCGCTGAAAGATTTGGTTGAATCTGACGCGGTCAAAGTCATCACAAAAGGCGTGACGGACGGCGGCGATTTCCTTTTGAAAGGGTGAAGCAAATGAAGAGACTGCTGATCGCAACGAACAACGTATACAAGGTCGAAGAATTGCAGGACTTATTAAAGGACACCGGGCTTGAACTCGTCACCCCGCTTCAAATTGACCTGAATCTTGATGTGCCGGAAGACGGCTCCACCTACGCCGAAAACGCTTCGAAGAAAGCCGCCGCTTTCGCGCAAGCCAGCGGATTGACCTCCCTCGCCGATGATTCTGGCTTGGAAGTGGACGCGCTCGATGGCGCGCCGGGCTTGTATTCCGCAAGATACTCTCCCAAGCCGGGAGCCAGCGACGCAGACCGCCGCGCCCTTTTGCTGGAAAATCTCAACGGAAAGCCGCGCCCGTGGAAGGCGCATTTCCATGCAACGATTGCGATTGCCGTCCCTGCGGGGGCGGTGGAACTTGCCGAGGGCAACTGCTGCGGCGAGATCATCTCCGAAGAGCGCGGGACGGGCGGCTTTGGTTATGACCCTATTTTTCTCTTCCCTGAATTGGGCAGGACGATGGCGGAACTCGACATGGACGAAAAGAATCGGCTCAGTCACCGCGCGCGGGCGGTGATGGCGTCCATGCCGGTCTTGAAGAAACTGTTTGGGTTGTAGGAGCAGGCTTGGGTTAAGTCCGAGGCGGGATGTCATCCATGAAGCGTTTCAGGGAATCCGCAACCGCGTCCGGCTGTTCGAGCGTAAGCATGTGACCGGCGCGTTTCACAATTTGAAGGCGGGCGTTGGGGAGGTTATCCCGCAGCGACTCGGAAAATTTGGGTGGCATCATTTTATCTTCCGCGCCGCATAGAATGAGGACGGGAACGTTAATGGCGGAGAGTTGACCGGTGAGATCGAATTGATTACACGCAAGAAAATCTCCCAGCAGAACGGACGGATCTGTTTTCAATAAAATCTGTTTCGAGAGACGAAGCAAATCCTGCGGCGCGTTCGCGCTGAAGCAGCTCGTGTTGATCATTTCAACGGCTGCCTCGAACGTATCGGAGTTTCCCACGGAATCGAGAATGGATTTTGCCACGCGCATTTTCGCGCCGCCGCCAATTAACATCAGACCTGCAACCTTTTCGGGATGATTCACCGCCAGCGTCAGCGAGATGGCGCTTCCCATTGAAATCCCGCCGAGGACGGCTTTTTGAATCTTCTGTTCATTTATAAATTTGAGAACATCCCCGGCGTATTCCTTAATGGAATTTCGCCCCGCGCCTTCGGATTCTCCATGCCCAGGCAGATCGAGCGCGTAGATGGTTTCGCCCGCAAGCCGCCGGATGTACGGATGCCAGGTCAGACGATTACCGCCCGCGCCATGAATGAGGATGATGGGCGGGCGTTCGGGGTTTCCCTCCGTCCGATGGATGGAATAATGGATTCCAACAGGGGCGCGCATTATTTACTTTTTTTCGCGGGGTGGTGCAGGCGGTCTGCGGCTTCTTCTGTGATTGGGATGTACACCTGCACTTTGGTGCCTTTCCCCTTTGCGGAGTCGATCTGCAAAAGCCCGTTGACGAGCTCCGTCCGTTCGCGCAGGTTAATCATGCCGAGGCTGCTGCTGGCGCGTTTGTCGTACGTTTCCGAGACGGCTTTGACATCGAACCCAACGCCGTTGTCAGTAATTTGCAGGAGGATGACCCCGGTATCCATTTGATCGAGTTTCACCTTGATGGTTTCCGCGGCGGCGTGTTTGCGGGCGTTGTTGACCGCCTCCTCGATGATGTAGAAAATGACGCCCTGTTTGCCCATTTCCAGCTGAGCCGCCGCCTGTTCATCAATATTCACTTCGACCCTTTGGGAAAAGGTCTCCATCATTTTATCCGCCATGGCTCGAACGGCGGCGTCAAGTCCCTGCGATTCGAGGATGAGCGGGCGCAGGGTAAAGAGCATGTGACGAATCTCTTTGGTGGTGCGATGCGCAAGGTCTTCGAGTTTGACCAGTTCCTCCGCGGCGGATTTGGTGTCTTTTGTCATCATGCGCCGGGCGATATTCAACCGCATCGCCATCGCCGCCACAGATTGGGTGGGACCATCGTGCAGGTCGCGCGCCAGTTTCTTGCGCGCCTCTTCATGGACCTCCACCATGCGTTCCTTTTCCTCGACCAGGTCCTGGTAGAGACGCGCGTTTTGAATCGCGATCACAGCCTGCCTGCCGATGATATCCAGCAGGTTGAGGCGTTCGGGATTGAAATAGTCCGGGTCGGGGTGGGCAAACAGCAGCACGCCGTACACGTTCAAGCCGCTTCGGAGGGGGAAGCAATAGCCGCTGGTGCAGTTGCGGAGGGCAATGACGCGCCCAAGTTCGGGATCGTAGCCGACGTCCTTGAAGAGGATCGGCTCGCCTTCATCCAATGCTCTGGTTAGGATGCCCTCGGCTCCGTCGAAGGTAACCCTCATGTCCGCGGTGGTGAAACGCCGCGCCGAACCGATGCGCAATTTCCCGCCGTTGAACAGCATCACCGCCCCAACCAGAGGGTCGCTGATCGGCTCTTCGGGGTCGGTATCCGGGTTCAGCGCCGCGGCGCTCATATCCAGCGCGGAATCCAGCACGCGCTTGTAACTCAATGTGGAGGAAAGAGTCGAAGTCAATTCGTAAATGGCGCGCATGCGCTCGTTTTGGATGGCGCGTTTCTTTTCTTCGCTATCCAGCCATAAGGCGCGGTTCTTTCGCATGTGCGCCATGAGCCGCCGCCCCAAAAAGCCGAAAACGACTCCAAGCGCCGCCAATATCCCCGCCACCATCAATGAGAGCGATGTGTCCCCTTCCAGTTTTGCGCCCGTGTAGTATACGAACCCTGCAAACAGCAGCGCGCTGGTCAACGCGCCGGGAAATTCAAAAAAGATCGAACCGGTCAGGATGGGTAACAAACCCGCCCAAAATGCGGGTCCGCGCACGCCGCCCTGCACCCAGAAAAATGCGCCCGCAAGGACAAGGTCAACTAGGATGCTGATGCGGCGGTGATACGTCATGCGAACGTTCATGCCCGCCAGCGCGGTCATCCCCAGATTCCAGACGATCATCAAGCCCAGCGGCCATGTGGAGATGATATCCAGTTTTTGCGTAAGTCCAGGCGATACGATCAATCCCACCAGCATGATCCAGCGTAATGAAATGGCAAACCAATCTGCCATGTAGGGTGTGTCAAATCTGCGCATCATCACCGCTCCATCATAATGAAAAACAAGGGGTTCGGCAACTTCCAGGAGATTACAACTGGATTACGGTTATATCGCGTACCCCATGCTCGCCAGCGTTTCTCCGAGCCTGGACTCCAGAATCCCCTTTTGCCCGGCGTCGTAAAATTCGCGGAATCTGCCGATCTTTCCCCTGTAAAAATGCAAACCTTGCTGGTCGTCATTCGCGCCGGGGCGGTATTGTTCAATCACTGCGCTGACCTCGGGATTGCTCCCGTCCAGTTTGAGATGATCCACCAGCCGGGCGGATTCTTCGTCATAGTTCATGAGCAGGTCTTCGTAGCGGGCGACCAACACATTTTTCTCTTTCACCCACTTTTCCCAGATCTGCACGTACTCCATGACAAAGTCCAGGCTTTTTTCAAAGTCAGAGAGATGGGAAAAGGCATTGGGACGCCCCTTCGCAAGCGCGCGCTGACCGAATTCGTATGCCGAGAGCATGGCATCGCGTGGGTCGCGGTAAATGTATGTGATGCGAAGCAAGCCCAGGGTCGAGAGAAGACGCGAAGCAGTCGTCGGCGAGGAATGGGCTTTGATGACGAAGGTATTTCCCGCCAGCGCGGGCAGGGTCACCATGGCGAGTCTGCGCCACGAAAGCACGCCGATGTTACAGTTCACTTCGGTCAGGATTTTCTGCAAACGATATTTCTCGCGAATCTCGCGCGCATCGGCACAGCCGGTTGTTTTCATCAAGTCATGAATAAGGTTGTAATGCCAGCCCGATCCCGCGCGCGGCATCCCAACGGAAAGAACGATCATTTGATTTCCTTACGTACCGAGTTTGCAGACAGCCCCACCACAATACCCGAAACCAGCCAGATATTTGGCGTTGTGAGGGAATCCTGGGTGAAATTATAAAAGGTGATTGCCAGCCATGCAAATACTCCGGCGGTGGCGGCAAAACGCGCCCAGGCTTCGTTCCGTTTCAAAAGCGAAAGCGCATCGCCCAGAACATGGAGTTGAAATGCAAGGAAGAGGATGAAGCCGATCAGACCCGTTTCCGCAAGCAGGCGGAGATAAAGATTCTTCGGGTTTGGATACAAACGATTTTCAGGACTCAACTGCCTTGCAATCTCCGGCACGGTCGTCAGCGACCAATCCGGCAGGTTTTGGTAGATGTAGAACCCGCTCGCGCCCAAGCCGACACCTGTGAGCGGATGATCCTCGAACGTTTCATACGCCGCGGCAGAGTACGCTCCGCGCGCCCCGGCGCTGATATTGACCATGTAATCGCTCAAGTCATCGGCTTCAAAGTTGAGCAAACTGCGGAAGTATTCCCGCTGACCGAGAAACAGCAATGCGCCTGTCAACGCGCCGAAAACGACGGCGATCATCCCAAGTCGAATCAGGAGGTTGAACATCCCTTTGCGGAAGCCGTTGATAAACCACGACCAAATGCTGCGGGTAACATTCCGCCCGAAAAACAGGAACGTCAAGCCTGCGGCAGCGACGGTGGTCAAGAGCCCGCCGCGAGAGTAGGTGGCTAACACTACGAGCAGGGATAAAGCCAGAAGGGCAGGTTCCAGCCACTTCATGCGAGTGATGCGGAAATTCGTCAGGACGGCGGCAAACAAGAATGGGATGAAGATCGTCGCAAACTGACCCGCCAGCCATGCCGGTTCATACGCGAGACCGGAGATGCGGTTCGTGCGGACAAGTTCGCGCATGGAAAACGCCAACTGCCAATGCGTCACGGTTTCTTTTTCGAGCAAGCCTGTGTAAAACGTGACCGCCTGCAAACCGCTCCAGGCAAGGTCGAGGATGAGTCCGGCAAAAATCCATATGACGGAAAAACGCAGGTCGGCTTCGTTCCTGTTCATCCACACCGCGCTGACGAAGAACGAAACGCCGATGAAAAGCGTTATCAACGCGCGGATGACGCGCCCGCCGTAGGTTTGTCCGCGCAGGGGAATGGGATCGAGCAATGAACCGGCAATGCCGGAGAACAGGACGAATAAGACGAACGCGCCAAGCGCAAGAAAAGCGCCCGCCCAAAACAATTTGACCTTCCTGCGCCATGCCTGAATGAAAAGCAGGAGAAAAAGAAACGCAAGCGGATACAACGCCAGCGGACGGACCAATGTCCCTTCGCCAAGACCGGGGAACCAACGAAAACTGGTGACAGGCAGGGCGAGCAATGCCAACCCCCAGAACAGGTAGGTGAGTTTCTCCAAATTGCTCACCGCAGAGAACACGGAGGATTTCATTTTGTTTTTGGCTTGATGAACAACACGGCAAATGCCGCCAGCAAAAGAAAAGCGCTTGTGCCAGCCAGCAAAAACGCGCCCAACGGAAGGCTCCGTTCCTTCGGCAGTTTCGCGGATTGGGTTACTTCGAGCCGGATGAATTCGTTAAGGTTGCCCGCTTCGATCTCCGTTTGTGCCTTCTCCACAAAAGCATTCGCCCATGCGGAAGCAAGCGTTTCCGCCACCTGTGGGTCGCGGTCATCGGCGTAGAAGCGCCAGCCTGCCTCGGCAGGTTGACTTAATTGCAGCTTTCCATCGCGCAACTCGTCCAGCGGGTAATCGAGTTGGGCAAGCACATCGTCCGACCAGGCGAGTTCCACCATCTTGCGGGCTTCGCGTTCGAGATAGTAAAAATGCTGGCGGTCAGTTTCCAGCGGGAGCGCTTGTTCGAGATTGAAATCCACATTGACAGTAGCGCGGGCGCGGTATGGCGGCGGAGCGACGAAATACACAGCCGCGCCGATCAACATGCCA
The DNA here is from genome assembly GCA_020060625.1 of Anaerolineales bacterium. Taxonomy (GTDB): domain Bacteria; phylum Chloroflexota; class Anaerolineae; order Anaerolineales; family Villigracilaceae; genus Villigracilis. Next base: position 14,005 of record JAGUZU010000036.1, read on the forward strand.
ATGATCCCGCCCAGCGCCCAAAAGCGCCAGGCGCGCAGCAGGCGGATGAAGTCATCGAGAGAGGGGGAGGAGAAGAGATAATTCATTTTCGATTTACGATTACCGATTTATGATTTCTTGATTCGCCACTTCCAAAGCGGACCGATGATTTTTCTCGTGTAATACTTCGCAACAATCGGCGTGAAGAACGAGCCGCCGTCACGGTAATGCACGCGCAGCATTTCCTTCCAGCCGCGCTCGTCATTCACATTGGTCTTGCTGGATGTGTGAATGCGAAAGTTTGCCCACGTCCTGCCGGGCAGGTATTTTATCGGCGCATGTTTGGCAATCCGCACCCACAGGTCGTAATCCATCGCAAAATAAAATGATGGATCGAGCGGTCCAAGTTCCTTCCAATACTTTGCGCGAAAGAACATCGTCTGCTGCGGGATATGAACGTAGCCGCGCCGCAGTTTTTGGTAATCCGTCTGGCGCGACGCGAACTTGCCGATCACCTCTCCCCGCTCGTTGATGAAATTGCAATCCGCGTACACCATTGCCACATCGGGATGCTCCATCAAATATGAAACCGCTTCACCAACCGCTTTGGGATGGTAGGTATCGTCCGAGTTGATCCAGGCAAGGATGTCGCCGCTGGCGCGATTGAACCCTTTGTTGATCGCATCGGTCTGACCCTTATCCTGCTCGCTGACCCAGAACGCGAGTCTACTCTGATACTTTTTGATCACGTCCACGCTGCCGTCGGTTGAGCCGCCGTCAATGACGATGTACTCAATGCGTGGATAATCCTGCCCCAAAACAGACTTGATCGTTTCCTCCAAAAATGAAGCCTGGTTGAACGAAGGCGTGACGATGGAGACAAGAGGCAGGGCGGTTGGTTTCATTTAGTTCCACTCATCATCCGAATAGAAATGCTCAGAAACGCCCTCGGTCATTTTGCGGACGCGGGTCACTTCATCGGGCGTGAGGATTTTCTTCCAATTATCGAGGCTGGCGCGGCTGTCCAGTTTTATAGAATGGGTCTTATTCTTGGCTAATTTGGCGGGGTTTTCAGAATTGCTGGAGTTGAGGATGGTCTGCCGGACTCTTTCAGTGAAATCCAAATTCAAAGAGGCGTACAAGGCTTGGAAACCGGGGATCGGGTCACGGGAGAGGTCTTCGTGGCGGATAATGTTGAATCGCGGGAACAGGCTGCGGGTCGAATGAACGAAGCGATGGATATACTTCCAAAGCAATGCCGCCTGACCAACGATGTCATCCGGTAGGATCGATTCCATTTCGCGGCGGTCATTTTCAAGCAGATCGCGCATAAGAAGGGGCTGGTCGAGCAGGTTGCGGAAATCGTAATTCCATCCCAGACGTTTGAGGCTGCTCGCAAACGCCGCAGGATGCCGGACTGTGACGACAATTTCACAACCCAACCGCCGGGCAAACCAAACGATGGAAAAAACGGCGAAGGGGTCTTTGATGAGAGCGCGCTGTCCTTTCATGCTGCCGTCGAAGAAAATGCGAAAGTCGCGCCCCATGCGTAGAAAGTCCTTGACAGAGCGGAGGGACTTGAGTTCGAGCAATGTGTGGTATTGGAAATTGAGCAATTCATGAAAAGCGGGGAGATATTCGTTTTCGTTCTCTTCGGTGATGTAGGTGTACCAATGTTTGACCGGCGCGCGGAACACGCCGGGGCGGTGAAGCACATTGAGCGGCTCGCTGATGTAGGCGGTGTCCGCGTCGGCGGCGAGTATTTTGCCGACCCAGGTTGTGCCGCTGCGATGCGTGCCGGTGACGAGAATGGGGGATCGATTATTCATTCAAAAATTCCAGGAGGTTTTCATCAGGCACACTGACGGCGCGGATCGAATCCACGCCGTAATACTGCGCGGCGCAAAGGTTGACCCAGTGATCGGGATTGTTATCCAATTCCTTGACATGATACACGCCCGAAAAGCCGGGAATGACAATGTCCTTCTCGCCTGCTTCCGCATGACGGATGATGTAATCCTCGCGAAGGTCCCACAATTCGGCGCGTTCGCGGTATTCGGGAACTTCGGACTTATACAAGTTCACCGCCGCCCGCAGCGGATAGACGATGGCAATCAAAGCGAACACGACCATGACGACCCATTGCCCCAAGACTTTGTTCGATTTGAATTGAATATGCTCCGATAATAAGCCAAACAAAGCGCCTTCCAACATAAACGCGGCGATCAGGATGGATCGGGCGAGGAAACGCGCGCGTTCCACGGGAAAGCCCTGTCCATAAACACTGGGCGAAAACCCGGCGGCGATCAACAGCCAAGCCAGAAATGGAATGGCAAAAATGATAACCCAGATCACGCGCTTTTGTCCCTGTGACAATTCGGACGGTTTCATTTGTCTGTGCAGCCAAATCAGTAAAAGGGGAATGAGAACGGAAACAAGGATTGGAAGCGGCTGGGTTTTTAGAGTGTCAATAATGAAAAGATAGCCGTAATAAAATGATGTTGCCAGAAGGTCAATGATGTTCAAGGTCTTTTCCCGCGCCACACCTGCCAGTGCAGGAGAAAAGATCATTGCCAGAAAGCCAAGAACAACTCCGGCAAACGTCCACGCCAGTGGGGCAAGGAATTTCTTTCGCCCAACGGGAGACTTGGTAAAAGCCCAGACGACAATCATGAGCAACGGCAGGATTGTGAGCAGGGTTGTCGTGGGCGGTTCGGAAAACCCTGCAATGAAAAACGCCGCAACCAAAATAAACAGGGACACCGGCAGGGAAAGCGGTTTATCCTCAGAGCGCCGGACCTGCCGCATGACAAAGGCAAACAACAGCGAGCCGAACACGAGCGGCGCAAAATGGGTCATCATGGACGAGCGCCAGTACACCGTTTGAAACAAGCTTGGCGCCTGCAAGAAACTGAAAAAGCCAAACGCCAATCCAATGAACAGGTCGGTCTCAAAGACCCAGTTCATTTTCAGCAATTTCCCGACCTCGCGCGCGCTCCACGTCAAGCCGACAAGCCACAGCAGAGACATGGAAGCGATGGCAAAAGGCATATTATTCCCACCCAGAGACTCGCTCACGCCGACAAAGAGCAGATTCGAATATCGGTTCGCCGCCCGCCATGCGCCAACGGAATACCTGTCGAGGACCGCTTGAACAGGGGAAGCGCTTGTCACCCGCACGGCTTCGCAGTAATCATCTGCAATATAGCGCGAGAACGTGCCAAGATACACGTATATCAGGGTCACGGAGAGCAGGGCAAGCACAGATATGGTCATTACGTAGCGAAAAAAAACGGTTTCAAATTTCTGCATCTTTGGTAAGAGTTCCCTTTGCAAGACGGTTACTGCCTGAGTTGGTAAATAATATACCCGTCGCCTTCCGCGAAAAGGGGATAATTTTCCAGTCTGGTTTTGAGGAAGGGCTGAAGGTCGAGGTCGTTGAAATCGGTGACGATGAAAAGGTGCTTCTTGGCGATAGTCCCAGTGAATAGTTCTTCGAAATCGCGTTCACGCTGGGAGCCGCGCAGACCATCGCGATAGAGCAAGTCGCCGTAGGTGGGCCAGGAGGTGATGTTCTTCCAGCCCCAGTAGGCAAGGCGTGACCCGTAATCCTGCGTCAGCCCAGCCAGATTATAACCGTCCACTTTCTGGCTGATCTCCGCCCACATCGCGGCTTCGGAACGATAGTCCACGGCGTTGAGGGTGTTGCGGGTGTTCCAAACGGAAGCGAAGAGTCCAAAAAGCAGAAGGCAGAAGGCGGAAAAGCGTAAAAATTTCGTGTTGGAAAGTTGGGCGAGTTTCTCAAGGAAAAAACCCGCGAGTGGTGCAAGCGAAAGCGCTGCGATGGGAATCAACGGCAGGGAGTAATAGTCGTGGGTGGAAATGTGATAGTTAAAGTAAAGCCCAAAGATGGCGTACCCGGTCCAAAGTCCAAGAAGGAAGCGGCGTTTTTTGTCATCGAAGAAAAACAACCCAAGCAGGGCAAGCGTCAAAACGACTCCGCCCGTCACAAGGTTGAGCATGTTCATCCAGCCGAGATAATATGACGGGCTGAGATAAAGCGAGGGGATGAAACGTCCGCTGAACTGCTGACCGAGATAGCCTGCGACGTAGATGCCATAAACGAGATACGCCGCCCCCGGCAGGACGCCAAGCAACGCCATGACGTATACCTGTGGATTTCTCAACGCCTCCTTCACCGACCCGCGACTGAGCACCGCTCCCAAACCTCCAGCCGCCACAAAGAACGCCGCCGGGAATTTGATGTAAATGGCAAGCCCGCCGGACACCCCGGCAAGGATGGCAAAAAGCCAAGGAGACTTGACGTTCGTGGCATCTGCCGAAATAACCCACTCCCAAACCGCCCATAAAAACACGACGATAAGCATCGTCATCAACGGGTCGGGTTGAAAACTGCGGCTGGCAAGGACGGCATACGGCAGGAAAAGATACAGGGCTGTTGCCGCGACGGCTCCATCGTCGGATGTGAGGCGCCGGGCCAGCAGATAAAGAAACCCCCCGCCGACCATCCAAAACGCAGACGAGTAGATGCGCGCAATCCAAACCTGCTCGCCGGTGAATTGATACGTCCACGCGACGATGCGCTCGAAAAACTCCGGCTCCACCGAAGCGCGATACTTCCATTGCTGAATGGCAAACGCGCGTTCTTCCGCGGAAACATCGGTTCGGGTTTCGTAATACATGCCGCGCGTCTTCAACGCCGAAAGCATCTGCCGCGTGGAATGGAACTCGAGCGGCAGGTCAGTGAGGTCGTAAAGACGGATTCCCAAACCGAGGATAAACAGCACAAACAGGGCAAACGTCCGCGCCGCACGGGAGGCAAAAAAGGATGTATTGTCTTCCATAAAGGCGGTGTCTATTGTAACGTAGATTCCAACGCGAAAGTTGAGAGCGGGCTTATAATCCGCGCGAAACCCGAGCGGTTATAATTCCAGCCATTGCATACAAACGGAGAATTCATGGAACAATACGACGTCATCATCATCGGCGCGGGACACAATGGTTTGACCGCCGCCGCTTATCTTGCCAAAGCCAAAAAGCGCGTACTCGTTCTGGAACGCCGTCCGATTGCAGGCGGCTCGGTTGTCACAGAATCGTTCGGGGATGGGTTCGAGGCGGATGCCGTCTGGACGGGCGGACAACTGCGCCCGGACATCGTCAAGGATTTAGACCTCACCCGCTTCGGGCTGGACCCGCAGCCTGCTTCCGTCAAACCAGCCTTGATCTCCCTCCAGCCTGATTCCAATCACCTCATCCTCGAGGCTGATCCTGCAAAAGCAGCCCAGTCCATCAAACGCTTTTCCGGGCGGGACGCATCCCGCTGGAATGAGTTTGTCCGTTTTATGGACAAGGCGGCGCATATCCTCGATACCGCCTATTACACGCTCATGCCGCGTTTGCCGAAGAGCCTCAACCTTCGCGAAGGATACGGTTTGCTCGAATTGGGCTTGGAACTTCGCCTCGCCGGTCGCAAAGACATGCTCAACTTCATCCGCGCGCTCCCAATGACGGCGGAAGAATTGCTCGAAGAATATTTCGAATCGGATGCGGTGAGAGGCGCGGTCGCAGCGGTTGCCATCCATGCCTCCACGCTTGGACCAATGGAAGCGGGAACAGGTTATACCCTGATCCATAACTGGATGAATCGCGGCGGCTTGGCAAATGTCAATGTGGGCAGGGCGGGAGAGATCACCGCCGCATTATCCAATGCTGTGAAATCATTCGGCGGTGAAATCCGCACCGAAGCAGAAGTGGCAAATATCAAGATCGAAAATCAAATTGCCAAGGGTGTTGTTCTTGCCAACGGCGAAGAGATTTCCGCGAAGACAATTCTCTCCTCTGCCGACCCGAAACACACCCTGCTCGATCTCGTCGGCGCGCGCGAACTGCCGCCGGAGTTCGTCTGGCATACCCAGTCCATCAAGATGCGCGGGTCGGTGGCGAAAGTCCATTTGCAAACGAACGGCGCTCATGGAATCCCAGGCGGGACGATTGTCCTTGCTCCATCCATCAAGTATCTCGAACGCGCCTACGACGCGGCAAAGTACGGCGAAATTTCCGAAAAGCCGTATCTCGAAATCACTACATCCGGGAATATGGTGTCCATCCACTTCCAGTTCGCGCCGTTTTCTTTGAGAAACAGTGAGTGGAAAGTGGAAGGTGAGAATATTTATAAATTGGCAATGGCTACACTTGCCGACTACTTCCCCAATCTCCAATCACTAATTACCAATTACCATGTCATCACACCCCAAGATTTGGAAGAAACCTACGGTCTCACCGAAGGCGACCTCAATCACGGTCAACTCATGCTCGACCAGTTCCTGTTTATGCGTCCGATGCCGGGGTGGTCGAACCATAAAACGCCGATTGACAACCTGTATCTCTGCGGGAGCGGCGTCCACGGCGGCGGGGGTGTCAGCGGCGCGGCGGGACGGAATGTAGTCAGGGCATTAACGTAGTATGGATATATTCAAATCTTTTGTGTATAATTCCATCGTCGCCCTGATAGTTCAATGGACAGAACAAGGCACTCCTAAGGCTTAGATGTAGGTTCGATTCCTACTCAGGGCACTTACAAATTTATTAAGATTTTTCTTATCTAAAGATCTTGCTTTTTTTTGAAACCCATAGTAATATTACAACCGTTGACCGCTAGGGTGCCCCCCTCACCCTGGCGGTCAACATTTAATCTCGCAGCGAAAACAAAATAAAAAAAAGCGGATGCCGCGGCGTCCGTTTTTTGATTCTATTTTTTCGCGCCTTTTATCATTTGCCGGGCTGTCTGAAGCAATTCATGGGCGGATCGCAGGGTTCCCTCGCCCACTTCGCCCAGCATTTGCGAAAGTTCCAACAGGCGCGATTCGCCTTCCAATTGCTCCACGCGGGTAAGAGTGCGCCCCTTATCCACCAGTTTTTGAACCTGATAATGTTGGTCGCCAAAGACGGCAAGTTGGGGGAGGTGCGTCACACAAAAGACCTGGTGACTGCGCGAAAGATTCCACAGTTTCTGCCCGACCACCATACCCACACGCCCGCCGATGCCCTGGTCAATTTCATCAAAGATGAGGGATGGCACTTCGTCGGCGCGCGCCATGACGTTCTTCAAACCGAGCATCAGGCGCGAGGTCTCGCCGCCGGAGGCGATCTTCGCCAGCGGCTTGAGTCCTTCGCCGGGGTTCGGGGCGACGAGAAATTCCACGCGGTCAAATCCGCTTTGGTCGAATGCGATGCGGGTTCCATCTGCGAGAGGCGCGCCGTTTGGGTCCTGCTTGATTTGGAAATCCACGCCAAATTTAGCGGAAGCCATCCGCAGGTCATCCAGTTCCAATTCGATGCCTTTGCCCATCTCGCCCGCCGCGGACTTGCGCTTTTCGGTAAGCGCGCTTCCCTGTTTGCCGAGTTTCTCCAAGAGATTGGCTTCCTGCAATTCCAATTCTGTAATGCGATCCGCCGCGCCGGTGATGGTCTCCAACTGTCTGCGCGCGTCCTCACCATAAGCGATGACCGCGGGGATATTCCCACCGTACTTGCGTATGAGGGAGTGGAGCAGGTCCAGCCGCTCCTCGACATCGTCCAATCGCTTCGGATTGAACTCGATCTCCTCCAGATAATTCCGCAGGTTGTGAATGACATCGGACATCGTATCGAGCATGACCTCCGCCTGATTCGCCAATTCGATCTGACCTTCATCGATCTTTGCCAGCGCGGCAAGCGCCTGCGCCGCCTGCCCGACGAGATCGGTTGCAGCAGGAGTATCCGGCGTGCCTTCCTCCAGAACCGCCAGCGCCTCCTGCGCATTCTTCGCCAGCGACTCGGCATTTGCAAGCCTGTCGCGCTCCTTGCGAAGTTCGTCGTCCTCGCCCGGCTTGAGTTTGGCGGCTTCGATCTCCTCGGCTTGATACGTGAGCATCTCGATGCGCCGGTCGGCATCCGCCTGCGCCTTCCGCAGCTCGGCTAACTCATGCCGCAAACCGAGCAAGGTATGATAGGTCTGACGATATTCATTCAGCGGCTTGGACACTTCCGCATAGCGGTCGAGCAGACCCAGATGCGCGCGCGGATCGAGCAGGGAAAGATGTTCCGCCTGCCCGTGAATGTCAATCAGAAACGCGCCCAACTCCTTGAGCAAACCCACATTCACCGTCCGCCCGTTGACGCGCGCCACGCTCCGCCCTTCCTTGCGGACTTCGCGCATCAGCGTGACGTAATCGGGATCGTCCAGCAACTCTTCGCGCTTGAGGATTTCATGCACCGCCTCTTTTTCCGGACCTTTGAGCTGGAACACACCCTCGACAAATGCCGCGTCCGAATCCGTGCGGACGAAGGTCGTATCCGCCTTCCCGCCGATGAGCATGACCACGGCGTCGAGGATAATGGACTTGCCCGCGCCCGTCTCACCGGTGAGGATGATCAACCCGGGACCGAAGCGCAGGTCGAGTTTGTCTATGATCGCGAAATTCTGGATGTGGAGTTCGGTAAGCATACGTTAGAGTCGAATCCCTGAAATGCGAGAGTACACCATCGGTGTTGCGATGACGAGATAAATGACGACCCCGATGACGCCGTAGATATTTCCCGTGAAAAACAAGGCAAGGACGGCGGGCAATCCTCCAAGTACAACGCCCGCCGCGCAGGTGAGGAATAACGCCCGTGAGCGGCGTTTGTTGAGCGCGCGCAGGGTCAGGTTCGAGATCAACGTCCCCGCGCCGCCACCGATGCCTGCCGCAAGGAAGAACATGAAAAAGCCAATGAACGAGCCAATGAAAGCGATCAACAGGCTGGCAAGCAGCGAAAGAATGGATGTGACCGCCAAGCCGACAATATAGTCATACCAGACCGCCGTCTCGAATGCCTTTTGGTGGGCGCGGGCGCACTCCTTGCAAATATAGCCCGTCGGCGTGCGGACGGCGCAGGACGTGCAAATGGGGCGTTCGCACCGTTTGCACCGCAGGCTGGTTTCGCGTGTTGGATGGATGTAGCAATAGAGCGTTGTAGTTTCGGTCATCGTGGAAGTCCTAAAGAGTTTTCATTCATGTGCGCTGTTAGATTGCGGTAAAAATACCCCGGGTCTCCAAAGCGGACGAATTGCGCGGTTACGTCAGCCGCAGTGACCATCACCTGGTCATCCTCCATCAGCGGCGTGGGCGGCTGACCGTCCACGCTCAGCACGGCATTCTCGCTCTTGACAACAATGCTGACCGAAGAGCCTTCCGAAAGGACAACCGCCCGGTCAACGGAGAGATGAGGCGCGATCGGCACGAGCAAAATATTCCGCAATTCCGGCGGCAGGATCGGACCGCCCGCCGCGAGGGCGTACGCCGTCGAACCCGTCGCAGTGGAGGCGATCAAGCCGTCCGCCACGTAACTGGTCAATTGGCGGGTATCCACAAACGCAGTCAGGCGCACGGGGCGAAGGTTTTGTCCGCGCCCAACCACCACTTCGTTCAAAGCGTTCGAGCCGCCAAGCCGCTCCCCCGCGCGGATATGCTCCGCATGAAGCATCATGCGGTTTTCGATCCACGCCTCGCCGTTGAAAAGTTTTTCGAAGTGTTCGCGCCATTCCCTGCGGTCTATCTGGATTAGAAACCCAAGCCTGCCGAGGTTCACGCCTAAAATGGGAACGCCGCAGGGAGCGCATAAATGCCCGGCTCTCAAAACGCTTCCATCACCGCCGACGGCGATCAGCATGTCGAATTCGCCGCTCTTCACCCGCCTGCGGATATCCTCGTCATACAACGAACCGACAGGCGCGTCCATGCCCTTTTCCTTCAAAAAGGCAGACATGGCTTCCCCTTCTGCAAAGGCTTCCGGCATCTTCGGGTATGCCGTTACCACCGGGCGCTTTGGGATAAATGCGGACATGGGGGAGATTATACCTTTTGTCTGTTGCGGACTTTCAACATCCTGGGGTCATGCCAGTTTTTCGTCACAGACATTGCGGTAGCCGCATCGTTTACAACGGGACGCCTGTTCATGCGAGCGAGGGACATTGCGCCTCACGTCGTCCCGGCGCATGTCTGCCAGCAGTTCGATCAGCGCGGATTCCAGTTCGCGCGTGTAATCAATTGCGAAATCGCGGTTCTCGTAATGGATGATGCCATACGGCGGACGTTTGCGATACGTCTTTTCGACCAGCAGGCAATACGAAGCCAGTTGAAAAATATGCGAATCATACGGCGCTTCGGGCGCGCGCCCCGACTTCACCTCCACAGGGATGATCTGTCCGTTCTTTTCGATCAGGTAATCGGGCTTGCCCGTCAGACCGAGCGCGGCATGAAAAAGCGGCTTCTCCACTTTGCCCCAGCCGTCCGTGTCGGTGTAAATGACCCGCCCGCCGGGCAGACCCGCGGCTTTCTGCTGGCGGTTCGACAGCCAGAAAAAAATCAGCGCGAGCAAAAAAAGGAGAAGGACGACGTAGGTCATAACCATTGAAAGGCGAGATATGCGACCAGTGTGAGAATCGCCGCCAGAAGCAGGATCAAGCCCAAAGTCCGGGTGAGAAGCGAGGCAAGCACCTGGCGCCCGTGTCTGCGATGGAGGTCCGTCCCGGCGGCAAGTTCGGTCTGATTCTCGGAAGGCGTCCCGGTTTTGCGATACCACCACGCGCGGCGGCAGTAGAGGTAATTTCCGATTTCGGAAGAGCGGATCGCGCGCATGGGCGAAGTATAGCACAAATTTTCTATTCCATTATTTGCCGTTGCGAGCGCCCATGGAACCCAAAACAATAACATTGGCAAATGAATCATGATAAACTTTCAACGCAAAATTTCAACGGAGGAAAATCGTGTCCAAACGTGAAACCTATTCGATTGACATTGCGGGCGTCAAACGCGAACTGCCCCTTTTCGAGATCAAACCCGGCTTGCGCATCGCCATTCTCAACATCCTCGGAGATACGGAACTGGTGCAAGCCTGCGCGCGCGAACTTGCCAAAAAGATCAAAGATGTGGAATACGACATGCTGATCACCGCCGAGGCGAAATCCATTCCGCTGGCGCACGCGCTTTCGGTCGAAACCGGCAAACCCTATATCGTCCTTCGCAAATCCTATAAACCGTACATGGGCGACGCCATCCGCGCCGAAACGCTTTCCATCACCACCGGTCAACCGCAGGTCTTGATCCTCGACGAAAAAGACCGTGAGATCATCAAAGGTAAAAAAGCGCTGGTGGTGGACGACGTCATCAGCACCGGCTCCACACTGCAAGGTATGCGCATGGTGCTGGACAAAGCCGAAGCGGTTATCGCCGCAGAGGCAGCCATCCTCACGGAAGGAGACCGCGCCCAATGGATGCACATCCATTCGCTTGGTCACCTGCCGCTGTTCACCGATTGACGTGAATGACTCTCGCCCTAGGAATTGACCCCGGAACCGCCACAACGGGATACGGTCTCGTGCGCCTCATGCCAGACGGGGAACTGGTTGCTGTTTCCTTCGGCATTTTCTCCACCCCGAAAGACGAAAGCCCGCCCGCGCGGCTCGAAATGCTTTTCAACAACTTGAACAAATTGTTGAAAAAGTACAAGCCCGAAACCGCCGCCGTGGAAAAATTGTTCTTTTCGCGCAACGTCACCACCGCCATTGCAGTGGGACAGGCGCGCGGCGTGGTATTGCTGGCTTTGCAAAAGGCGGGAGTCGAAGCCTTCGAATACACCCCCAACGAAGTGAAACAAGCCGTGGCTGGTTACGGCAGCGCGGACAAACGTCAGGTGCAGGAGATGGTGCGCGCGCTGCTGCAATTGGAAAAAATCCCCAGACCCGACGACGCCGCCGACGCGCTGGCAATCGCCATCACGCATTTGAATACGAATCGGTATTAACCGCAGATAAACGCGAATGAACCATTTGCGAGCCGCAGGCGCAAAAATCTGCCTGCTGATCAACTTCAGTACGACAAAGGTTGAAATCAAGCGTCTTCGCCCCTCCCACCATAGGAAATCGCCCAACCATAATTCATCTTGAAAAATCCTTTTTATCTATGTTCATCTGTGGTTAAATAGATTTATGATATCAACCCTGCGCGGAGAAGTATCCCAAATCGAAGAGAACGCCCTGATCGTCGAAGTCGGCGGGGTGGGGCTGAGAGTCTTCGTCCCTGCGCCGTTGCGCGCGAATGCCGCAGCGGGAGAAATGATCTTTTTGTTCACCCATCTTGCAGTCCGGGAAGATGCGTTGACGTTGTACGGATTCGAATCCCAGGCGGACCGCGACCTCTTCAACATCCTCCTCGGCGTGGACGGGGTCGGTCCCAAAGTGGCGCTTTCGGTTCTTTCCACGCTGACGCTGGATACCATCCAGCGAGCCATCTTCGCCGACGAAGAAGACCTGTTGAGCAAGGTCCCCGGCGTGGGCAAGAAGACCGCGCAAAAAATGGCTTTGCATTTGAAGGACAAGCTCAAGCCAACGGATGCGCTTGCGAAAGTCGCCGCCATGGCGGATTACGACAGCGAAGTGCTCGCCGCATTGACCGCGTTGGGCTACTCGGTCGTCGAGGCGCAAGCCGCGATCCAGTCCATCCCGAAGGATGCGCCAAAAGATGTGGAGGAACGTCTGCGTATCGCGTTGCAGCATTTTCGGTAATGAAACCAGGAGATCAAATTTCCGTCCACGCCTGCAAAGCAGACGGGAGCGTGTACCGAAGTTGGACCGCCGCAATCGAGTCTGCGAACCCAGACTCGATTGTTACAATTGGGAAGGCGGGCTCCCCCGTTCTCAATGCGGACGGTAAAATATTTCCCATCCAACACCATTTGCGGGCTTATTATTGGTTTGGTGAATTCTACAATTTGCTCGAGGTCTTTGAACCCGCAGGCAGATTGTTTGAAATCTATGTCAACATCGGCTCGCCTGTGAAAATCGAAAACGGCGTTTTGCAATTCGAAGATTATGAACTCGATGTATTGAAACGCCCGCCCAAACCCGCCGTGATCGTGGACGAAGACGAATTCGCCGAAGCCGTTCTGAAGTACAACTATTCGCGGGAATTTCAGGAAAGGATGTACGCCGTTGCGCGGGGGGCGCTCGCACTGGCGGAGAATTGGATGGCGGGACCCGCTCCCGTTTTTTAACGGGGGATGCGCCCCATCCTCGCAAAATGAGATTACCGATTTGATTACCTTACGCTTTGAGTTGGGACGCGGATAAACGCCGGGAACGCTGATTTTTTATCCGCGTATTCAGCGTTCATCTGCGTCCTGATTTTAAGGGTGTAAGGCAATCAGATTACCGATCTCATTTTGCATGATAAACTGCCTGAAATCTCCAATCCATCCCTGCCTTTAGCCCATAGGAGAACCTAATGCTCAGAAAAAAAATCGCATTTATCGGACCCGGCGTGATGGCGGAAGCCATGATTGCAGGACTTCTCAATCAGAAACTTGCCGATGCGAAAAACATCACCGCCTCCGGTCCGCGCGAGGAACGGGGCGCGGAGTTGAAGAAGAAATACGGAATCAAAACGACAACGGATAACTCCGCCGCCAGTCACGAAGCGGACGTGGTGGTTTTGTCCGTCAAACCGCAAAGATTGTCCGAAGTCATGAAGGGGCTGAAAGGCGTCCGTTCGGATGCGCTGGTTCTGTCCATCATTGCGGGCGCGACTATCAAGAAGATCAGCGCGGGGTTGAAACACAAAGCCATCGTCCGCTCGATGCCGAATACGCCGGGTCAGATCGGGGAGGGAATCACGGTCTGGGCGGCTTCAAAGGAAGTGACCGAGGAACAGCAGGAGATGACTCGCGCCATTCTCGGCGCATTGGGCGAGGAAGTTTTCGTGGAAGACGAAGCCTACCTTGACATGGCAACCGCCCTCTCCGGGACAGGTCCCGCCTATGTTTTCCTCTTCACCGAAGCGTTGATAGACGCCGGAGTCCACATGGGGTTTCCGCGCCGCATCGCCGAGCGACTTGTTTTGCAGACCATCAAAGGCTCCGCCTCATTCTACGAAAGCGCGGCGAGACATCCCGCCACGCTGCGGAATCAAGTCACTTCTCCGGGCGGAACTTCTGCCGAGGCGTTGTATTATCTGGAGAAGGCAGGCTTCCGCACGGCGATTTCGCGCGCGGTTTGGGCGGCGTATCAACGGTCATTGGAGTTGGGCAAGGAGAAGCCGGGTCATGTTGAGGTGGATGAAGAGAAATAAATTCGTAAATTGGGAATCGGGAATTGGCGCGGATGAGTTAAAATCCATCCGCGATTTTCTTTGTACTATTCACTATTCACCATTCACCATTCACCATTCACTATTCACTATCATCATGTCTCTCATCTCCGTTTCCAACCTCACCAAATCCTTCGGCGCGACCGACATCTTCGCGGGCATCACCTTTTCGGTTGCAAAGGGTTCGCGGCTGGGCATTGTCGGTCCGAACGGCGTCGGCAAGACCACGCTGCTGCGCATCCTTGCCGGGGAGGATGAATCCACTTCGGGGTCAGTCACCCGCTCACGGGGAGTCCGAAGCGGTTATCTCTCGCAGGAAGCCGATTTCAAAATGGAAGGCACGCTGTGGGACGCGTGTCATTCCGTCTTCGAAGATTTAATCCGCCAGCAAAACGAACTGCACCGCCTCGAAGAATTGATGGCGACGAATCACGATGTCATCGAGCAATACGGAAAATTGCAGGAGGATTTCGAGCGCCGCGGCGGATACACCTATGAGACGCGCATCAAACAGGTGTTGACAGGCTTGGGATTCGAGGCATCAGATTATGGACTCTCGCTCGACCATCTCTCCGGCGGACAGCGCACCCGCGCCTTTTTAGCCCGCCTCCTTCTCTCGGACCCGGACCTGCTCCTGCTCGATGAGCCGACCAACCACCTCGACATCCGCGCTGTGGAATGGCTGGAAGGTTATCTCAATCAATGGGACGGCGCGGTGGTGATCGTTTCACACGACCGCTATTTTTTGGATAAGGTCAGCAATGTGGTCTTTGAAATGCTGCCCGGCGCGTATGAGATTTACAACGGGAATTACACGGCGTATTTGAAACAACGCGAAGAACGCATCGCGCGCAGGCAGGAGACGTTCGAAAGCGAGAAGGAAAAACTTCTCAAAGAGATCGAATACATCAAACGTAATATTTCGGGACAGAACACCCTGCAAGCCAAAGGAAAGTTGAAGCGGCTTTCACGTGTCGTTCAAGCCATCGAGCAGATCGGTTTCGACGCCGCGTTGAATCAAAAGTGGAGCGAAACCGCCGAGGAAGTGAACATCACCACCTCGCATTTCGGGGTGGAAGAAGCCGAGCGCCGCGTACGGGCGTTGAGGTCGCCTGTGCGTATCCTGCCGCATCTACATTTGCGTTTAGGGTCAGAGAAGCGCTCCGGCGATCTGGTCATTCGCACAAAGGACTTGCAAGTCGGCTTTCCCGATAAATATTTATTCAAATCGCCTGACATCGAATTACGAAGGCAGGACTGCGCCGCGTTGATCGGACCGAACGGCGCGGGCAAGTCCACGTTTTTGAAGACGATTCTCGGTCAGCTGGAGCCGTTGTCCGGCGAAGTCATCCTCGGCGCGAGTCTGCACATCGGCTATTTCGCGCAGGCGCACGAAGGATTGAATCCTGAAAACACGCTGTTGCAGGAAATTGATTCGGTCATGCCGAACTGGCTTCCGGGGCAGATCCGCGATTACCTCGGCAAGTATCTCTTCAGCGGCGATGACGTGCTTAAGAAAGTATCCATGCTTTCCGGCGGCGAGCGCGGACGTCTGGCGTTGGCAAAGCTCGCCTTGCAGGATACCAACCTCCTGTTATTGGATGAGCCGACCAACCATCTCGACATCCCTTCGCAGGAAGTGCTGGAATCTGTGTTGGAAGATTACACGGGAACCATCCTGCTCATTTCACATGATCGTTATCTCGTGGATGCGCTCGCAACTCAAATCTGGGAGGTTGACCCGGACGAACAGAACCTGATCGCCTTCAAGGGAACGTATTCCGAGTTACGAGCCGAACGCGAGCAAAAGGAATACGAAGCGTTTATGGCGGCAAATCAGTCGAAATCTGCGGGTCGAAAATCGAAGGTTGAAAGCCCGAAGTCAAAGACTGATGCGAAAGAGGAAAGAAGAAAGATTGCGCGACTTCAGGAACTGGAGAACAAGATTGCCGAATTGGAGTCCACGCTGGCGAATTTAGGTTCGCAGTTGGAAAGTCCGCTGGTGAAGCCGGATGAGGTTGCAGTCATTGGCAGGGAGTATGAGCGCGTGCAGAAAGAAATGGATGGGAATCTGGCGGAGTGGGAGAAGATGCAAAGCTAAACAAAACACCTTCCGATGTGCATCGCATTGGAATGTGTGGCAATTCAACCGCAAACGTGCTATATTGATTCCAAGAAGACTGTGCGGTCTGCCTGGTTGCCGGAAGAGAAACAAAGGCTCCGGCGGGAGGGAATATGTCGTGGAAGGATCAGTTGAGGGCGGATTCTGAAGCGTGGCTTTTGGAGAACGATTCACCCGGAGTCCGTTATCTGGCGCTCCGCGATCTGGCGGGGCTTGCGGGCGAGGATGCAGAATTGAAGTCTGCGCGAAGGCGGGCGCATAAAGAGGGTCCCATTGCGGAAGTGTTGTCGCATATCGAGAAGGCGGGTTATTTTGTCAAAGCGGGTCCCGGATACAGCCCGAAATACCGCTCCACCGTCTGGTCTATTGTTTTGCTTGCCCAGCTTGGCGCGTCTGCCGATGAAGACAAGCGGATCGCGCAGGCGTGCAAGTACCTGATGGATCATGCCCTGACGGAAGGCGGTCAATTCACGGCGGTTTCATCCGCCTCACCCTCCGGGACGGCTGATTGCCTGCAAGGGAATCTTTGCTGGTCGCTGATGGAGTTGGGCTACGATCATCCGCGCCTGAGATCGGCTTACGAATGGATGGCGCGGACGGTCACCGGCGACGGGATCGCTCCGATGAAAGAGAAGGATGCCCCAGTCCGGTATTATGCCGGGAAGTGTGGACCTCTCTTCGCCTGCGGATCGAACAACAAACTTCCCTGCGCCTGGGGCGGATGCAAGGTGATGATGGCTTTCGGCAAGTGGAATGTAAACCGAAGGACGCCGTTGATCCGAAAAGCCATTCGACAAGGCGCGGAATTCTTCCTGAAGGCGGACCCCGCGACTGCGGATTATCCCAACGGCTACGCGGAAAAACCCAGCGGCAATTGGTGGAAGTTCGGTTTCCCTGTTTTCTATGTCTCCGATATTCTCCAGATCGCCGAAGCATTGACCGGGCTGGGCTACGGAAACGACAAACGATTGGCGAACACCATCAACCTCATCCGCGAAAAACAGGATAAAAACGGACGCTGGCAACTGGATTATGACTACAAAGACAAGACTTGGGTGGATTTTGGCGCGAGAAAGAAACCAAACAAGTGGGTGACCCTGCGGGCGTTACGAGTGTTGAAACATACCGTTTGAAAGGAAGAAAAAAATGAACAGAAAACTTTTGCTCATCCTTGCGGCGCTTTTGGGCATGAGTCTGATGTTGGGAGCCTGCGGCAGACCCGAAACCGCCGTACCTGTTGCTGGTACTTTTGAGCCTGCCGGGGGTCCCCCGCCAGTGGAAGAGACTCCTGCGCCCTCAAGCGATGATGAAGGGATTCCCTTGGGCGTGAAAATTGTGATAGGGATTGCTGTCATCCTGGTTTTATGGTCCTGGCTGAGCGGCGGCGGGAACGTTCAATGGCAGAGCCAGGCAAGCGACAAGAAACCGCCCACCACATGTCAGGAGGGGACGTATTACGTCCATCGGGAAAGCGTATCCATCAAAGCGGGGCTTTGGAAACTGACCGCGCTTAACATCATCATTGATCCCGCCTCTTCGCAGCCAGCCGCCTACATCGCGCCAGCCAACCTTATCAACCAGATCAATCAATCCGCGCGGAACAAAAGGCTGGGAGGCAAGCCCGCAGAGATAAAAAAACAGACGGTGAAAATCGGAAAAGGGCTGACTCCATTGGTGGTTTCGTGCCAAACGGCAGCGAATACCAAAAAGCGTGATTTTTCCCTTGAAGCGCGCTTTGAAGGCGGGGAGGCTTCCGCCAAGTTTGCGCGGTATCGCTGCATGGGGACGCCCGGCAGTTGGCAAAAAGAAAGCGAATGGACGGCAACGCTTAAGACAGTGGACAGCCTGCGGAAGACCTTCCGAAATCAACAATCCGGTGAAACCAAAAAAGAATACAAAATGTTCCTCGATGACCGCCTGAGCAGTTATGTTCTGGATGTGATCGAAGAGGCGGCGAAAATCCTCTAGTGGAACCTCGAAAAAAATCTCCGATGAGGACCTCATCGGAGATTTTTCGTTTTAGTATTCCACCGCCCGTTTCATGGACTTGGCTTTCTTGACCCAGGCTCGCACCTGACTCAAGCCCGGCAATTGCCTGACGAGTCTTTTCTTCCCGGAATTCGCCTTCGCAAACGCTTCAAGCAAAGCCTCAGGCTTGCGCTTCGCAAGTTCCATTACCGTATCCACGCCGGCGGCTTCGAGCAGATCGGAGTATTGCGCGCCGATGCCTTTGATGCGGAACAAATCCGCGCGGTTGACCCATTCAAGGATGGTCTTCGGGGCGAAGCCTGTCGCTTCCGCAAGATCCTTGCGTCCTTTTTTCGTGCCGCCCATTTTCAACAACGCTTCCGTTGTGCGGACACCCGCCTTGCGAAGTTTGGCGGCGTACGCGCCACCGATGCCTTCAATATCTGTGATCGTTGCCATTTTCTTCTCCTTTTGTAACGCACTTTCATCTTATAACAAAACAATCGGATTTCAATACTTTTATACCATAATTTATCATGAACAAAAAACGAACATGCTAAAATACACTAACGATTTGCAAGGAGCGCAAAATGACGAATATCACGTTTAATGGGAAAACCTATAACAGCCTGAATGAAATGTCCGCCAACGAACGCCAGGCGTATGAGCAGATGATGAACATCTTAGTGGATAAGAACGGCAACGGCATTCCCGATTTCCTGGAAGGCGACATGGTGCAAAACGTGATGAAAGCCCATTCCGCAAATATCGGCGTGGACGGCAATGCCTCCCAAACCATCAATGACCTGTCTCCTGAAACCCGTGAAAACGTGCGGACCGCGCTCAAGATTCTTGCGCGGCTCGGCATTCTCCCCAGGGACATTCCCGCATCCCTCTACGAACCCACCCCGGCAATCAGCCGCGAACCGCAATTCGTGTCGCGCGAATTCAATCCCACCATTCAGGAAGAGAAAAGCAACACATCGTTGATCGTCGTGCTGGTCAGCCTGATTGCGCTGCTTTGCATCGGCGTAGCAGTGGCGCTCGCCTTCCTGTTCCCCGGATAAAAACCATCTGGCGCGTCATGATCCACAGCAAACCGTCACGGCACAGGCGGAACCTTCAAAAGCACGCCGACTAAATATCCCGCCATCGCGCTGACAATCCCGATCACCATCATCTCAAGCCCGCTGCGCATCGGCTTGCCCACCGTCACCCGCGCCTTGTATATGCCAATGCCGAACAACACCATCGCCGTGAACAGCACGGACGTCCACATGCTCGTCGCAACGGACAAAAAAATAAACGGCGCAATCGGCACCAGCGACCCGATGATCGCAGAAAGCCCCACCACCCACGCGGCTTTCAACGCCGTCTTACGGTCCACCGGCGAGAGCTGATGCTCCTCCGCCATCATCACCGCCACCCACACATCCTTGTTCGCCGTAATCGTCTGCACAATGCGCTCCAGCAAATCCCCCTTGAACCCCTTGCTTTCATAAATATCGCGGATCTCTTTCGTTTCGAGAGCCGGCGCTTCGACGATGTGCCGGTACTCGCGCTCACGCTCGCTCTGGTACAAATCCGCATCGGCGAGCGTGGTCGTGTACGCCACCGCGCCCATCGAAATGGATTCGGCAAACGTCGTTGCCAGTCCCGCCACCAGCACCACGCGGACATCATTCGTCGCGGCGGCAATTCCCAGAACCACGCCGAGGACGTTGACCAGCCCGTCTTGCGCGCCCAGGATAAAGTCCGAGAGACCCGAACCTTGTTTATGCGGATCGGTACGGTTGTGATGGATCATCTCTTCGTGAAAAGTTTTTGCAGTCATGCCTTCCATCATACAACCGCGCAAAAAAATTTATAATGGATGAATGTCACAAACCCGCGTCTTCTTCCTGCTCGCCTGCATCCTCCTTGCCGCCTGCCAATCAGCCGCCATAATCGAAACAGCGACTCCCATTCCAACTTCAACTGCGACGCTCGTCTCTACTGCCACTCCAACCCTCGAGCCGACTCTCACCCCGGCGCCCCCGCCTCTCGCCCGCCGCGTGCTGGTTCTATCCATCGACGGTCTCCGCCCCGACGCCATTCCGCTCGCGCCCATGCCCAACCTGATGGCATGGATGCAAAGCGCCGCCTACTCCCTCTCCGCGCAGACGGTCCACCCCAGCGCCACGCTGCCCGCGCACGTTTCCATGCTCAGCGGACAATGCCCCGACAAACACGGCGTGAACTGGAACGACTACATCCCCGAAAACGGCTTCGCGCCAGTCACCGATATTTTTGACCTCGCCCACGCCGCAGGCATGAAGACCGTCATGTACGTCGGCAAGGAAAAATTGCGGCAAGTCACCGAACCCGAAAGCACGGACATCTTTGAATTCATCAACGACCGCGACCTGGTCGTCGCCGAAAGGCTGATCGAAAACTTTCCCGCCGATTTTGGTTTGATGTTTGTCCACTTTGCCACCACCGACGACATGGGGCACGTCTACGGCTGGCTTTCGGGCGAGCAATTGAGCGTGATCTTCCGCGCCGATCAGGCGCTTGGCAATCTTTTGGCGGAACTCGATTCGCGCGGCATCCGCGAAGAGACTTTGGTTATCGTCACCTCCGATCACGGCGGGCATGAGGACTTCCACGGCTCCCGCCTGCCCGAAGACATGACCGTCCCCTGGATCGCGTTTGGCGCGGGCATCCAGCCTGCCGCGTTGACATCCAAAATCACCGCCACCGATACTGCGGCAACCATCGCCTACGCGTTGAATTTGCCCATCCCATCTGAGTGGGACGGCGTGCCAATTTATGAAGCGTTTGGTTTACCGGCTGAGGAAGCGGCAAGAGGGTGCGATTAAAAAGACATTCGCCCTTCCGTTTTTGTGATTCCTTCCATTCAAGGCGGAAAAACTTCTTTGGGCGTTTACAAATTTACAAGGAAGATGATATTTTCTTCCCATGCGGAAATGCTATACTGAACGTGTTGATTCCTTGCTTAATCGCACCTGACACCCTGATTGCGCAAATATGAAACCGCGGAAAAACGCGCTGCCATTTCGAACCGCCCTCACCTATGCGTTATTTGGAATCCTGTGGATTCTAATTTCGGACCTGGTCGTGGAACAGGGCATACCGGGCGCGTCCCTTTCCCACTTTTTCGCCCAAACGACCAAGGGCTTATTGTTCGTGCTGGCGAGCTCGGCGCTGATTTATTTTCTCCTGAATGCCTATGTTTCGAGATATAAAGCGGAGGAGGAAAAATTAAAGCGAAGCGAAAGCAGCCTGGCAGACGCGCAGGAAATCTCGAACCTGGGCAGTTGGGAATTGGATGTGGAGACCCGGCAGGGATACTGGTCGAGAAAAATGTTCCAGATGTTCGGCTTCGAACAAGCCGACTCCCCGCCCGATTTCGACGCCTACCTCGACCGCATTCACCCGGAAGACCGTCCCGCCGTTTTGGATGCGCTGGAAAAGATGACAAGGGGCGAGCCGCCTGTCGCCCGCGAATTCCGCAGCAACCCCGAACGACTGCCCCTCCGCTATCTCCAGCCGACCTGGCGCGTGATCCGGGATCAAAACGGCAAGCCGGTCAAGTTTCAAGGGACTGTGCTGGATATTACCGAAAGGAAAACCAACGAGCAGCGCATCCGGTATCTGACCCGGCTGTACGCCACCTTGAGCCAGGTCAACCAGACGATTGTGCGCGTCAAAACGCGGGAGGAGTTGTTCGACAGCATCTGCAAGGTCGCCGTGGAGTTTGGGGAATTCCGCCTCGCATGGGTCGGGTGGATGGATCACGAAACAGGCCGCGTCGCACAGACAGCCATGCGCTATTCAGCCCAATCCCGCCTGCCCTTTCAGGAAATCAACGTCCGCGAAGCGCCGTTCAAGGGCGGGCTGATCGGCAAAGCCGCCGCCTCGGGGCTGGTGGAAGTCAGCAACGACATCCAGACAGACCCCGCCATGGCGCACTGGCATGATACCGCCCTGCAAAACAACTACCATTCCGCCGCGGCGATCCCCATCCGGCAGGGTGGGCGGATCGTCGCCATGCTCAACCTGTACGCCGCCGACATCGGCTTCTTCGAGATCGAAGAGGAAAAGAAACTGCTCGAAGAAATGGGGCTGGATATTTCCTTCGCGTTGGAAAATTTTCAACGCGAAGCGGACCGCATCCAAGCCGAGAACGCGCTGCGCCAATCGGAGGAGCGGTTTTACAAGGCGTTCCATTCCAGCCCGGTAGGCATGTACATCTCGCGCGCCGCGGATAACGTTTGCATAGACATCAACGAGGCATTCTGCGCGCTCACAGGCTACAACCGGCAGGAACTTCTTGGGCATACGTCGCTTGAGCTGGGGGTTGTGTCACCGGAGCAGAACCAGGAATACACAAGTCTGATGCGCGGCGAGGGTGTCATCCGCAACCATGAAATGGACATCCGCAAAAAATCGGGCGAGATCCGCGCCGTCCTCGGCTCCATGGAAATGATCGAACTGGATGGTCAGACCTGCGTGCTTTCCACCGCCATTGACATCACCGACCGCAGGCAGGCGCAAAGGGAATTGAAGGAAGCGCGCGACCGCCTCGAAGAACGCGTGCGGACGCGCACCGAAGAACTGCATGCCGCCAACCTTGCGCTCGAAAAGGCGTCCAAACAAAAGGATGAATTCCTCGCGGGCATGAGCCACGAACTGCGCACCCCGCTCAACGCCGTCATCAACCTGAGCGAATCGCTCAAGGAAGGCGTCTATGGAGCGTTACCCGGGCGGCAGGAAAAGATCGTAGACCTCATCGGCGAAAGCGGGCGGCACCTGCTCGAACTCATCAACGACGTCCTCGACCTCTCCAAGATCGAAGCCGGAAAACTCGAACTGCAATACGAAACCGTCTCGCTGAAAAATATTTGCGAAGCCGCCCTGCGCATGATCCGCGAAGACGCTCTAAAAAAAGAATTGCAAATTTCCACGTCCATCGAAGGCGCGCTCGAAACCATCCAGGCGGACCAAAGGCGGCTGCGTCAGATGCTGGTCAACCTGCTGAGTAACGCTGTCAAGTTCACGTCGAAGGGTGGAAGCGTGGGGCTGGAAGTCGTCCGCGAACATGAAGACGCCGTCCGCTTCACCGTCTGGGATACCGGCATCGGAATCCCGGACGATCAACTCCGCCTGCTTTTCACCCCCTTCACGCAGTTGGACAGCGCGCTCTCCAAAAAATACAACGGCACGGGGCTGGGGCTGGCGCTCGTCCGGCAGTTGGCTGAAATGCACAATGGCAGCGTCGGGGTCGAGAGCGAGCCGGGCAGGGGCAGCCGCTTCTACTTCATCATCCCCGCCCGCGGCGGGCAAAGCGGGCAGGCTCCAAAAGTACGCGAAGCCGCCGAGCCGCCGTCCGCCCCCGCCATCGTCTCCCACGCCGCCGTCCTGCTGGTCGAAGACAATCCGGTCAACCGGATGGTGACAAACGACTACCTCGCCGCCAAAGGCTACAATGTTGTCACGGCGAACGACGGTTTTGAAGCCATCGAACAGGCGGAAACCCGCAAACCGGATTTAATCATCATGGACATCCAAATGCCCGGCATAGATGGACTCGAAACCATCCGCCGCCTCCGCGCCGCGCCGGAATTTGCCTCTGTTCCCATAATCGCCCTCACCGCCTTAGCCATGCCCGGCGACCGGGAGCGCTGCCTCGAAGCCGGCGCCGACGAATACCTCGCAAAACCCGCCAGTCCGCGCAGTTTGATCGTCCTGATGGAACGCCTGCTCGCCCGATCCCGCCCCAACTGACGCACATCCTTGCTGTCTTATCCAATTTTCACCGCAGAGCCGCTGAGAACGCAGAGAAAATCATGAAAAATTCCGCGCCCTCTGCGCCTCGGCGGTCCAAAACAGGCGAATCTCCTCTTTCTTTTGAAGGTGGCAACTTGCGTTAATTAACCCAAATTGCCGCCCCATCCAATTTTCACCGCAGAGCCGCTGAGAACGCAGAGAAAATGCGGTCCAACAAGGCAGATTACTTGTTCCTTTTTTGACAGTGTCCACTTGCATTCCATATTTCAATTTCATAGCGCGGCAAGCCGCAGCCAAACGTAGCGCAAGTCTGAGACTTGCGCTACAAAATCTTCGCGGCGGCATGGTTTTCACAGAGTAATACTATAATTCAGTCGTTGAGGTAGGGAAATCACCCATACAGCCCCCCCTGCTTTCATGTGAAAATGAGGGTAGATCAATACGGCTTGTCTTGATCGTCGAAAGGATGAACGAATGATCAAAAAAAGCGCGCCAAAAAGCCGGGCAAAGAATACAGATTCCTTCCAATTGTTGTTCAAGCATCACTCCCTGCCCATGTGGATCTACGACCTGGAGACGCTGGCTTTTTTGGATGTGAATGACACCGCGACAAAAAAATACGGCTACACGCGCAGGGAATTCCTGGGCATGACCATCAAGGACATCCGCCCGAAGGAAGACATCCCCCGGCTGCTCAAGGACGTGGAAAGCCGCCGCCCGCCCTGGCAGTTTTCGGGAGGATGGCGGCATCAACTCAAGAACGGGAAAATCATAGATGTGGAGATCACGTCTCATACGCTTGAATACAACGGACGGCAAGCTGCGCTGGTAATGATTCAGGATGTGACGGAACGCAGGCAGATGGAAGAAGCCCTGCGAACCAGCGAAGACCGCTACCGCGACCTGGTGGAAAACAGCCAGATCTTGATGTGTACGCACGACCTCGAAGGAAATCTTCTTTCCGTCAACGATTTCGCCGTAAAACTGACGGGGTATTCGCGCAAAGCCCTGCTGAGCGCAAATATTCAGGATTTTCTCGCGCCGGAACATCGGGACAGGTTCGACGCCTACCTGGAAGAGATCAAAGCAAAAGGGCGGGCGCGGGGCGAAATGTCCTTCCGAACGGCAAAAGGAGAGACCCGCATTTGGGAGTTCAATAATTCCCTGCGGGTGGAGGACGTGGAGACGCCAATCGCGCGCGGCATTGCGCGCGACATCACCGAACAAAAAAAGGCGAAACGCGCCCTGCGCGACAGCGAAAAACGCTTCCGCGCACTGATCCAAAACGGATTGGATAACATCTCCCTGCTTGCGCCGGATGGCACCCTTCTTTGGGAAAGCCCGTCGTCCATAAACTTATTGGGCTATAAAGATGATGAATTTATCGGACGCGATATTTTCGAACTAATGCACCCCGACGACCAGGGTTGGACAAGCGAGTTATTCAAGCAGATGGTTGATAAGCCGGGCGAAAGCCAGCGGGAAATCTTTCGGCTGCGGCACAAAAACGGCGAATGGCTCTGGGTCGAAGCCATCGCTACCAACATGCTGAGCGAACCGGCAGTCGAAGCCATCGTCATCAACTACCGCGACATCACGGAGAAGAAAAAAGCGCAGGAGCAAATGACCTTGCAGGCGACTGCGTTGAACGCCGCATCGAACGCCGTTGTAATCCAGGATCGCGACGGTTTGATCGAATGGGTCAATCCGGCGTTCTGCCAGTTGACGGGTTATTCGGAGGCTGAAGCCATTGGGAAAACCCTGCGCGAACTGGTCCGCTCCGGGCGGCATGATGAATCGTTCTACAAGGAGTTGTGGGATACCGTTATCGCCGGAAACGTGTGGCGCGGCGAAGTAACCAACCGCCGCAAGGACGGCAGTTTCTACGTCGAGGCGCAGGTGATTACACCCCTGATATCCCCGGATGGGACGATTACGCACGTAGTTGCCGTCAAAGAGGACATCACCGAACGCAAACGGGCGGAGGAGGCGATGCTTGAATCCAAGCAACTCTTCAAAAACGCCTTCCAACATTCCGCCATCGGCATGGCTCTCGTTTCCACCGAAGGACGCTGGCTGGAAGTCAACTCGAATCTGTGTTCGTTCCTCGGATATTCGGAAGAAGAACTTCTCGCAAAAACGTTCCAGGATATTACCCACCCCGACGACCTGGACACCGATTTGAATTACGTCAAGAAAATGCTGAGCGGGGAGATCAAGACCTACAGCATGGAGAAACGGTACTTCCACAAAAACGGGGAGGTGGTTTGGGCGCTGCTGGCGGTGGCGCTGGTGAAAGACAACGAGGGAACTCCCCTGTATTTCATCTCCCAGATCGAGGACATTAACAAGCGCAAGAAGGCGGAATTAAAACTGCGGGAGAGCGAGGAGCGATACCGGATCATCGCGGAGGACATGCCCGCGATGGTGTGCCGGTTCAAGTCGGATGGAACGCTGACCTTCATCAATTCCTTTTACTGCGACTATTTCCAAATGACGCGGGACGATCTTTTGGGAAGCAATCTCTATTCGTTGATCCCAAGTTCCGAAAAAGAACTTGTAAGAAAGAAAATCTCCCTCCTTAATAGGGAAACGCCCTTTATCACCTACGAGTACAAGACCTCCAAATCGAACGGCGGAGAGCGCTGGCAAAAGTGGACTGATCGCGCCCTGTTCGACGAGCGGGGGGAGGTCGTGGAGTACCAGTCCATTGGGGAGGATATTACGGCGTGGAAACAGATCGAAGAGTCCCTGCGGCGTTCGGAGGAGCGGTTCTCCACGGCGTTCCATGCCAGCCCCACCGCGCAGACCATCTCCACCCTCGAAGACAGCATCCTTGTGGACGTGAACGAGAGTTTCCTCCAGATGTTCGAATATGAACGGGATGACGTCATTGGAAAGAAGTCGCTGGAAGCGGATTTTTACGCCGCCTCCGACCAGCGCGGCGAGATCAGCCGCCTGCTCGATGAAAAGGGAAAGGTGAAAAGCCGCGAACTGACGGGCGTCACCAAAACGGGGAAAACTTGCCATACCTTGTATTCCGCGGAGGTCATCATCATTGGCGGGAGGAAACACATCCTCGCCACCATCATGGACGTCACCGAGCAAAAAGCGGCAAACGACGCCCGCAATGAAAGCGAGCGGCGGTATCGCAGCCTGTTCGAGGATTCGCCGATCTCGCTGTGGGAGGAGGATTTCTCCGGGTTGAAACAAAGGCTGGATGGGTTGAAACAGGCGGGGGTCACGGATTTCGAGGCGTATTTTTCGGAACATCCCGAAGTGGTGGCGGAGTGCATGTCCCTCGTCAAGGTTCTGGATGTCAACAAGGCGACCGTCGCGCTGTTCGGCGCGAAGAACAAGGCGGAACTGCAAACGAACCTGAGCGCGGTGTTTTCGGAACAAATCCCGAATTCATTCAGGCAGGAATTATCCTTCATTGCAAAAGGGCTGTTGAAATTCGAATGGGGAGGGGTGAATAAAAAACTGAACGGCGAGTTGATTGATATTGCGCTAATCTGGTCTGTTGTGCCGGGGCATGAGGAAGACCTCTCCAGGGTGATCGTCTCCATCACGAATATCACCGAGCGCAAACGGGCGGAAGGGGAAAGAAAACGCCTCATTCACGAACTGGGAGAGCGGGTGAAGGAACTGAACTTCCTGCAAAACATCTCGCGCATCTTCATGGATTACTCCCGCCCCGAAAGCGAGGCGCTGCAGGAGATGGCGGATACCATACCCGCCGCATGGCAGTATCCCGAGATCACCGCCGCCCGCGTCGGGTACAACGGGCATCAGTTCGCCACGCCCAATTTCAAAGAGACCGAATGGATGCAAAGCCGGTTCTTCGAACTGCCGGACGATACGCTCGGTTTTGTTCAAGTCGCCTACCTCGAAGAAAGACCCGCCAGGGACGAGGGTCCCTTCCTGGAAGAGGAGCGTTTCCTGCTGGAAGCCGCCGCCGAAAGACTGCAAACCTACCTGCGCGGCGTGTGGGCGGACCACGCGCTCAAACGGCACAACGAGGAATTGCGCCTGCTGGTGGAAGCGGGGCGGGAATTGAGCAACACGCTCGAACTTCAGAAGGTCTTCGAGATCGCCCATAAATACGCCCTCCAGCACATGTCATGCGACCAATTCCGGGTCTATTCCTATGACGCCGATTCGCGCATGCTCCACTGTGAATTTGCGCGCGCTGCGGGGGAGGAAGCAGACATTATGAGCCTCCCTGCCTTTCGGCTCGAGCCGGAGAGGCGGGATGCCGTCAGCGCCGTCATTCGGACGGGAAAACCGCAGGTCCTGCCAAGCTACGCCGAGACCAACCCCAACGACCCGCCTGGGCGCAGCCGGGAAGACCGCAAGTCCGCCATTTTCGCGCCGATCATCTCGCAGGGGCGGGTGGATGGGGTCTTGCAGATTTTTCACCGCGATCTGAACGCGTATGACGAAGAGCATTTGCACTTCGTCGAATCGCTCGCCTTCCGCATTTCGGCGTCCATGTCCAACGCCCGGCTGTTCAATGAATTGCAGACCGAGTTGATCCAAAGGCGGCTGGTCGAGGATGAGATCCGCCAGTTGAACGCAGAACTGGAGGACCGCGTTCGGGAACGCACCGAGCAGACCGAGGCGGCGAAACGGAGGCTCGAACTGGCAACCCACGCCGGTCAGATCGGCGTTTGGGAATACATCCCGCGCGAAAACCGCATCCTTTGGGACGAACGCATGTACGTCATCCACCACATCCGCCGGGAGGATTTCGACGGGACCGCCGAGGGTTGGGCAAAATTCCTCCACCCGGATGATCTCAAACGATCCGGCGTCAACACCCAGCTGGCTCTCACTCAAAACCTGCTTTTGAACAACGAGTACCGCATCGTTTGGCTCGATGGCAGCGTCCGCCACATCGCCAACAGCGCCGTCACCATTTTTGCGGAGGACGGCACGCCGGACCGCATCGTCGGCATCAGCATGGATGTGACCGAGCGGAAACAGATCGAACAGTCTCTGCGCGAGAGCGAAACCTACGCCCGCCTCCTGTTCGAGGCGTCGCCGGATCCCGTTTTTGTAATGGATGTGAACGGCACGATGCTGGACGCCAATAAATTCTTCGAGGAGCTGCACAATATCAAGCGGGAGGAACTCAACGGCAGGAATATTTCGGAGATGGGCATCTTCCCGCCCGACGAACTGTCGAAGATCAAACAATACATCGCCGCCATTTCGGAAAGCGGCGAATCGCAGCCGTTTGAAATCAAATTCCGCACGCCCACAAGCGAACTGCACACGCTGGAACTGCGCTCCTACCTTATCGATATCAACGGGCGACAACTCATCCTGAGCGCCAGCCGCGACATCACCGCGCACAAGAATCTCGAACAGGCGCTCAAACTCGCCAACGCGGAGATGGAGGATGCCCTGCGCGTGAAGGATGAATTCCTCGCCAACATGAGCCACGAACTGCGCACGCCGCTGAACGCCATTCTCGGCATCTCCGAAAGCCTGGAGGAGCAGATCGTCGGCAGTTTGAACGACAAACAATTGAAGTACGTTCAAATCGTCAAGGAAAGCGGACGCCACCTGCTCGAACTCATCAACGATATATTGGATGTCTCCAAGATCGAAGCCGGGCGGATGGAACTCGACTTCCGTTTCATCTCCGTCGAAAAACTGTGCCAGTCCAGCCTGCGCATGATCAAGGAACTCGCCCAGAAGAAATCCATCAACGTATCGTTCACCGTTCGCGGCGGCGTCAAGGTCGTGCGCGGCGACGAGCGCCGCCTGAAACAATCGCTCGTCAACCTGCTCAGCAATGCCGTCAAATTCACCGAGGAGGGAAAACAGATCGGGCTGGAGGTAACCGGCTCCCCGGAACGGAACGAGATCACGTTCACCGTGTGGGATACGGGCATTGGCATTGCAAAGGAAGACCTCAAACATCTATTCAAACCGTTCACGCAATTGAATGCCGGGCTGGCGCGCGAGTTTCAGGGAACCGGGCTTGGGCTGGCGCTTGTGGCGCAGATGATCCGCCTGCACGGCGGGCGCGTCAGCGCGGAGAGCAAACTGGGAAAGGGAAGCCGTTTCACCATTGCCCTGCCCTGGCAGGTGGAGGAGCAAACCGCCCAACCGAAAGGCACCGGCGAACTTCAGCCGCCCGGGCATGAAGTCCGAGCAAAGCACAAAGGCAAGGTTCTGATCGTCGAGGATACCGACATCATTGTTTCGCTCTTAAAGGAATACCTGGGGTACAAGGGATACCAGGTGTTCGTTGCCCGCAACGGCAGGGAGGGAATCGCGGCGGCGCAGCAGGAACGCCCGGACATCATCCTGATGGATGTGATGATGCCCATCATGGACGGCATCGAAGCCACAAGGCACATCCGTAAGGAGGAGGCGCTGCAAGACACCCCGATCATTGCCCTGACCGCGCTTGCCATGCCCGGCGACCGCGAGCGCTGCCTCGCCGCAGGCATGACCGACTACATGAGCAAGCCCGTGAAGATGGACGAGCTCGAGCGAAAACTCGAACAATACCTGTTGAGGGAGACATCGGATGCAGAGTAAGATATTAATCGTGGATGACGACCCGCACAGCGTCGTCACCCTCGAATCGATTCTGAATGGGCAGGGATATCAGATTCTCTCCGCGGAAAGCGGCGCCTCCGCGCTCGAAAAAGCGGAGGGAATCATGCCCGACTTGATCCTGCTGGACGTGATGATGCCCGGCATGGACGGCTTCGAGGTCTGCCGACGCCTCCGCGCCACGCCGAAACTTGCGGAGGCGCCCATCATCCTTCTCACCGCCCTGGATGATCGCGCCTCCCGTCTGCGCGGCATCGAAGCCGGCGCGGATGACTTCCTCACCAAACCGGCAGACCGGCAGGAACTGCGCCTGAGGGTCAAGACCATCCTGCGGCTCGACCGCTACCGCACCCTGCTTACCCAGCGCGAAAGCCTGCGCCAGATGGCGGAACGGGTGGTCACCGCCCAGGAGGAGGAGCGCAAGCGTCTCTCGCGCGAACTGCACGACGACCTGGGGCAGGCGTTGATCGCGCACTCCCTGCGCCTGCGACATTTGCAAATGGAACTGCCCATGCAAACCGAAGCGTTGAACGGGGAATTGGAGGCGTTGGTGGCGGATACCAACCGGATCATAGACAAGATGCGGCAGATTGCGCAGGACATCCGCCCCACCCTGCTGGATACGCTCGGTCTGCGTTCGGCGCTGGAAACGCACACCCGCGAATTCGGTCTGCGGACCAACCTGCCCGTCGTGTTCGAGGCGGATGGGGAAATCCCCCAAATAGCGGATGTACATTCCATCACGTTGTATCGTATCCTCCAGGAAACCCTGACGAACGTGATCAAACATTCAAAGGCAAGTCAGGTGTGGGTCGAGTTGTCGGTGGATGGGCGAAACATCGTGTTGACCGTTCAGGATAACGGCGCGGGGTTCTCCGAAACGGGAGAGCCGTCCAAAGGCATGGGCATTGCAAGCCTGCGCGAACGGCTGGCGCTGGTGGGCGGCGAGTTGACCATCCACTCGTCCGCGGGGAGAGGCACGATCATCTCAGCCAAACTGCCGCTGGATGAGCCGCGCCAGACGGGAGAATCGGCATGATTCGCGTGCTGCTTGCAGAAGACCACTCGATGGTGCGGGCGGGTTTGCGCGCCCTGCTCGAACGCGCGCAGGATATTCTCGTCGTTGGCGAGGCTTCGCACGGGCAGGAAGCGATTGATCTGGCAATGGAACGCAAACCGGACGTTCTTGTGATGGACATCATGATGCCGCGTTTGAACGGCATTCAAGCCGCGGAACAAGTCCGTAATTTGAAATTACCGGTGAACATCCTGTACCTTTCCATGTATTCGGATGTGGGGCTGGTGCGCCAGGCGCTTCAGAGCGGGGCAAAGGGGTATGTGCTGAAGACCTCGGCGGGCGAGGAACTGCTGGAAGCCATCCGCGCCGTTGCCAGGAACGAAACGTATTTGAGCGCGGCGATCTCTTCGATTGTCACGGAAAATGGATTCCGCCCGAAAGCCCGGCAAAACGACAATCCGCTGGACGACCTTTCGCCCCGCGAAAAAGAGGTGCTGCAATTGATCGCGGAGGAACATACCAGCGGCGAGATCAGCAATATTCTGTCCATCAGCGAGAAGACGGTGGAGAAACACCGCGCAAGCATCATGGAAAAACTGCGCGTGAAAAACCTGGCGGGCTTGGTGCGCCTCGCGGTCAAATACGGCGTTGTGGATAAGGACCGCTAGCCAGGAAATCAAATGAATTTGCAAACCTTATCATGGAGAAAGGGAGAAGCATGTCCAGTATCATCTTAATCGTCGACGACGAAGCTTCCGGACGGCAAACGCTGGAGTCCATTTTGGAGGGGCAGGGATACCAGATCGAACTGGCGGAGAACGGGGCGCAAGCCCTGGAAAAAGCGAACCGGATACTGCCGGATGTGATTCTGCTGGATGTGATGATGCCCGGCATGGACGGCTTTGAGGTGTGCCGCCGCATCCGAAAGGACCCGAAACTTGCCGAGATCCCGATCCTCATACTCACCGCCCTGGACGACCGCAAATCCCTGATTACCGGCTTGGAATCCGGCGCGGACGATTACATCACGAAGCCGTACGACCGCTACGAACTGCGGGCGCGGCTGCTCGGCATCACCCGCCTGAACCGCTACCGCAAACTCGTGGAGGAACGGGCGAACATAGACGCGGCTCACGAAAAACTGCTCTCCGCGTACGACGCCACCATCGAAGGCTGGTCGCGCGCCATGGACCTGCGCGACAAGGAAACCGAAGGTCATACCCTGCGCGTGACAGACTTGACGATAAAACTGGCTCGCATGATGGGCGTGAACGAAGGCGAACTGGTCTTTTACAAACGCGGCGCGCTCCTGCACGACATCGGCAAGCTCGGCGTGCCGGATGGAATCCTGCACAAAGCGGATAAATTAACCGACGAGGAATGGGCGGTCATGCGCCAGCATCCACAATTCGCGTACGACATGCTGTATCCCATCGAATACCTGCGTCCGGCTTTGGATATCCCCTATTGTCATCATGAAAAATGGGACGGGAGCGGCTATCCGCGCGGGTTGAAAGAAACGGAAACTCCGCTCGCCGCGCGCATTTTCGCCATCGTCGATGTGTGGGACGCGTTGATATCCGACCGCCCCTATCGTCCTGCCTGGGAAAAACAAAAGGCGCTGGACTATATCAACGAGCAATCGGGCAGGCATTTCGACCCCAAGGTTGTAAAGTATTTCAACGAATTGGCAAAAGTGGAGGGGTTTTAAGAAAACCCATGATTTCCTGGAATCCCGAAGTTCTACTTCGGATTCCCCGCCCAAAAAACAGACTTGTTAGACGTTTTCTTAGAGAACTTCCATGCAACAGCGCGCAAGTGAACGGCAAGGGTAAAAATCTTAACGCGAATGGCGCGAATTTAACGAATTCCGCGAAAAAATTCGCGTTTCGCTTTTCGCGCTGAATCTACACAAGAGCCAAAGATGGAGCGCGTCGCGCCATCACCCAAATTCAAACGTCGGCATCCCTTCGACACTGGTTTCCACCTTGAACAACCCGCCGGAAAGCGGGTATTTATTTAAGTCCGCTTCGCTCATGCCGATCCGCGCGGATGTGACGTACAGTTCGTTCATGTCCCTGCCGCCGAAGACGCAGGAGGAGGTTTGCAGGGCGGGGATGGGAATCCGCTCCAGCAATTGACCTGTCTGCGGATTCCATTTTGCGACCTGCGCGCCGCCCCACAGCGCGATCCATAGATTGCCCTGCATATCCGAGGTCATGCCATCGGGGAAGCCCATTGATTCCGGCACGCGGATTGCGACGCGCGGATTGGCGATCTGCCCGCTGTTTACGTCGTAATCGAAGGCTTTGACTTCGCGCGTGGGGGTATCAATGTAGTAGAACGTCTTGTGGTCGGGACTCCACGCCAAGCCGTTGGAGATGCGGATGCCATCCAGCAGGCGCGTCACGGATTTGCCGTCGAAGGAATAGAGCGAGCCGCTGGCTTCGTTCTCGTTCATGTCCATTGTGCCGGCGAGGAAACGCCCGGCGGGGTCGCATTTGCCGTCGTTGACGCGGTTGGTGGCGGATTCGGTCAGGGCGGCGAGAACGGTCTGCTGGGACGAATCAGGCGTAAAGTCCGCGAAGGAGGCGCGCATTCCCAAAATGAGATTCCCGTTTTTGCGCGGGGCAAGGCATCCGATGAAATCATCCAATTGCGCCAGGAGCTCCTTTCCCGCGTAGATGCGTTTTTCGAGGATGTCCACCCAGTAGAGGGTTTGGGTTTTCGCATCCCAGGCGGGACCTTCGCCCAGCGCGGCTTTGGCGTCGAGAAGCAGTTCGGGATTCATAACGAAGACCATCCAAAGATTTTTGGCTCTTTGGTATTTGGTGGGGTTCCCTTTTTTTACCACAGAGATCACGGAATCCACAGAGAAAAACCTTTAAAAAATCTCCGTGCTCTCTGTG
>JAGUZU010000068.1 GCA_020060625.1 Anaerolineales bacterium
CTCAACAATACAAATACTTCGTCGCTTTCGTTGTGTCGTTGAAATTCCGAAAGACGTTGAGGGGTTAGTGCAGGCTCAAAGTTCAAAAGGGCAACGCGCCAATAATCAGAATCCACCAACGGCTTAAAACCTGTTAGATGGGATTCATGAATTTCGAGAAGGGT
The DNA here is from genome assembly GCA_020060625.1 of Anaerolineales bacterium. GTDB lineage: Bacteria > Chloroflexota > Anaerolineae > Anaerolineales > Villigracilaceae > Villigracilis. The sequence goes on from JAGUZU010000068.1 coordinate 165, forward strand.
GGCAGGAATTTGGTAAGTCATGATTTTCCTTGACAGAGTGAAAAAATGATGGTATTTAATGACAACGTTGTCAGTAAACGTTGTCATTACGTATTTTACCTACAATAAAAGGATGTGCCAATGGCGACAATCAAAGATGTAGCCCGACTTTCAGGTGTTTCCATCAAGACCGTCTCGAGAGTAGTTAACAACATGGCGGAAGTTTCCCCGGAGACCCGCCAAAAAGTCCAGCAGGCAATCTTGGAACTGGGGTATCAGCCGAATAACATGGCGCGCAGCCTCGTTAATGGAAGAACAAACACCATTGGTGTGATCATTCCCCATTCTGCGGATTACATTTTCACTCACCCGTTTTTCACGGAAGTATTGCGGGGTATTGCCGAAGTTCTAAGCGCAAACAATGTTAATTTGCTTCTCCACCTTGCGCATGGCAGGACACCCTATGCAAATTTATATACTCAACGGCAGGTAGACGGTTTGATCTTGATGAGCATTCCGCTTGGCGATCCCAATCTGGAAGGTTTGGCAGCAAGCGGCGCTCCCTGCATTGGGACCTGTCGTATCGCTGAGAACGACAATTCGATCCGCTGGGTGGATGCTGATTTTGCGGGTGGTGTAGAACAGGCAATGGAACACTTAATCTCCCTGGGTCATCGCCATATCGCACTATTAACGGGTCCCAAGAGTCTGGTATCCGTACGTCTGCGCGAACAGGGGTATCGAAATTCCTTGAAAAAAAATGATCTGCCTCTCGTGGATACATACATTCTGGAAGGCAGTTTTACCTCTGAATCGGGACATGCTCTGGCAATCCAGGCTATGCAGCTTCCTCATCCTCCCAGCGCGCTAGTTTGCGGCGACGACATGATGGCTTTTGGCGCAGTGCAGGCGTTGAAGGAACTCGGGCGTCGCGTGCCAGAAGATGTTTCGGTCGTCGGTTTCGACGATGTCAGTCTGGCGCGTTTCTCCAGCCCTCCGCTTACAACAATTCGGCAGGATACCTACCAAAAAGGGCGCATCGCCGCAGAGGCTTTGTTGTCTTTCATTCGTGGCAAGAATGATACTGCCCCAGCCCAAATTATGCTTGACACATCTCTCATTGTCAGAAACTCAACCGCGCCCGCTAAGCACCAATGAGATAAATGGTTCAGAAAGGAGGCATCTCTGCACCGCTTGCAAAGACATTGGTCGTTATTCAATAAATACTTTTAACCCAAAAGGAGAGAAACAATGAATCTGTATTTCATGAAAAAGACGCAGCGCGGTCTTTTCCTGAGCCTAAGCCTGTTGGTCGTCTTTTCGTTCTTGCTCGCCGCGTGTGGTCCTGCTGCTGCAACGACCGAAGCGCCCGCCCCGACTGCGGCTCCTTCCGAAGCGGCTGCCACCGAGGTTGCCCCCACTCCCACCGAAGCGCCCAAGCCCCTGCCTCCCATCACCATCCTCATCAATGAATCCCCGTGGCTGGCTGGTTTCGAGGCGCTGGTCAACAAGTATGTCGAAGAGACCGGCAATCAGGTCACATTGAACCGCACTCCGTTCAACGGCATGTTGGAAAAATCGCGCAACGCCGTGCAAGCCTCCGAAAGCGAATTCGACATCCTGACTCTGAACGAGCAGTGGTACATGCAGTTTTACGCCGACGGACTGGTGACGCCCATCAAGGATATTGACCCGAACTTTGAACTCGACCCGCAAATCATCGAGTACGAATGGGCGACCCGTTGGGACCCAGAATTGGGCTACTCCTCTGAAGATGGCGAGCTGTACGGCTTGCCCATCAACGGCAACATCATGCTCTACTTCTACCGCAAGGATCTCTTCGAAGCACAAGGTTTGGCAGCTCCGCAAACCTGGGCAGACGTGGAAGCCGCCGCACAGAAACTACAGAGTGAAGATATGTCCGGCTATGTGGTGCGCGCCAACCCGCCCAACTGGGAGTTCCAGGCCTTCCTGGCCAGCTACGGTAGCAATGTGATCAAACTGGACGAGCAGACTGGCGAGTGGGAAGTGACCCTCAACAGCCCGGAAGCGTTGGAGGCCCTGAACACCTGGCTCAACCTTGGAACCGAGTACGGTCCTGCCAACTTCGCGGATAACGGTCAGGCGGAAATGATTGCGCTTATGGCGAGCGGAAAAGTCCCCCAGATGGTTTTGGTAGGAGCCGCCGCACCCGACTTTGACAACCCCGAAAAATCCACCGTAGTCGGAAACGTGGCGGCTGTGCCGGTGCCGGGTTCGGCGGCTGGCATGAACGCCACCATGTCTGGTATCTGGGTCATGAGCGTTCCTCACAACCTGCCCGATGATCGCAAGCAAGCCGCGCTCGCCTTCCTAAATTGGGCGTTGAGCAAGGACGCGCAGTTGTTCTATGCTCAATCGGGCGCAATCCCCGTCCGCCAGGATGTCTATGAAGAAATGGCGAACGACCCCAAGAAAGGTTGGTGGATGAAAGCCATGGCAGACAGCACGTCGTTCATTCATGCCCAGCCGCGCCTGGCGGAAACGCCTCAGATCATTGAGGTCTTGGATCGCCGCTTGAAGCAGGCTTTGATTTCCGAGATTACGCCCGAGCAGGCGCTATTGGAAGGCGCGAAAGAGATTCACAAAATCTTGACCGACGCCGGTTATAAAGTCAAGCCGCTGGCTGAGTAAGTCGTATCAGGGGAGGCGAACGAAATATTCGCCTCCCCTTTTCTTTAACTCAACTATCCATTGCGAGTCGCCGTGAACCCTTCCAAACTTTCTCCCACACCCAACCAGGTTGGACTTTCCAGTCGCCTAGGTAAATTTATAGACCGCACCTTCCAATATTGGACGGTCGCTCCGCTGGTGATCACCCTGCTCCTGCTGGTAGCGTACCCCAGTTATCAATTAATCCGTATGAGCGTGTCGGAAGTGGATATTGTCAAAGGGGAAACTGTTTGGGAATTTGTCGGCGCAAAACACCTGGAAACCGCGCTGCAAGACCCGGTTGTGCCGACCGCTCTGAAAAATACCCTTGTTTTTGTGATAGCCGTCGTCATCATCGAAACAGTTCTCGCGCTGGTCATCTCGCTGCTTGTCAGCCGCAGCAACCATTTTGTGGGCTTATACCGCACGGTATTGCTGATTCCCCTGCTGGTTCCTCCCATCGCCATCGGCACGATGTGGCGGTTGATGTACGACTACAACTACGGCTTTATCAATCAGGCGTTGGCTGTGTTCGGCATTGCCGGTCCCACCTGGACGGCGGACCCCCAGCTGGCAATGCCATCCGTCATTCTGGTGGACTTGTGGCACTGGACCAGCTTCATGTTCCTGATCATCCTGGCGGGGTTGGAATCGCTGCCGCAGGAAGTGAACGAAGCCGCCAGCGTGGACGGGGCGTCTGAATCCCAAATCCTGCGCTATATCACCCTGCCCCTTCTGCGCCCCACGCTGCTCACCGCCGTCATGCTTCGCACCATTTTTGCCTTCAAAGTCTTTGATGAAATTTTCCTCCTGACCGGCGGCGGTCCCGGCACCGCTACTGAAGTCATCAGTTTGTATATTTATGACGTATTCTCCGGGCAGTTCCGTCTGGGGTACGCTTCTTTCCTCGCGCTCGGGCTGGCGCTCATAATTTCCATCTTCGTTATCTTTTACCGTCGGGTTGGGCAACGCGCCCAGGCATAGCAGGAGAATCGCCATGAAGAAATTTTCCATTGAACCAGTTTTTCGGCACGGCTTTCTGATGTTTGTGGTGGTTTTTACGCTGGTTCCCATCTTTTTCACGCTGATGACCTCCCTTAAACTCTTCCGCGACATTATTTCCGGCAGCCTGGCATTTACGCCCACACTGGTCAATTACGAAAGACTCTTTGACCCCAGTCAGAGCAACTTTTTACGGCTTACGTTCAACAGTCTCGTTGTTGCCGCTGGCACAATGGTTATCGTGCTGGTGATTGCCAGTTTGGCGGCATACAGTCTCAGCCGTTTTCGCTGGCGTCCCTTGTGGAGCGGCTTACTGCTGGGAATGATTTTATTCATTCACATGCTTCCACCTGTCACATTTTTGGGACCTTTCTATCTAATTGCCCGCTCGCTCAACATCTACGACACAGTGTTGGCGGTCATCATGGGTCACATCGTCTTGAACCTGCCCACTGCCACTTGGATTTTGCTGGACTTCTTCGCGGACGTTCCCAAGGAACTGGAAGAAGCCGCCATGGTAGACGGGGCGAACCGCTTCCAATCCCTGACCCAGGTTCTGCTCCCGATGATTCAGCCGGGCATCGCCGCTGCGGGCGCGCTGGCGTTCATCTTCTCATGGCGCGACTTCCTCTTCTCCCTCTCGCTGACCAGCACGCCGCGCGGCATGACCATCCCGGTCGGTATCTCTAGTTTTGTGCAGGAATACAGTATCCGTTACGGCGAAATGGCGGCGGGCGCATTCTTTGCCATGATCCCCGCCCTGCTGATGGTTGCCTTCGCCCAACGCTACATCATCAAAGGTCTGACATTGGGGGCGCTAAAAGGATAAATTTTCCCTATGACAGATTCCGCCTTCGCTTCCGAGAAAGAGCCCCCCGACGAATCGGTTTGGTCGTATCGCGGCTACCACCTGCGCCCCTCTGAATTTACCACAGCGATGGTGCATTATTATCGCGCCGAAATTCAGCGCTCCAATACCTGGCGTATGAGGCTGGATAATACAACGAATTGGGCAGTTGTTTCCACCAGCGCGGCAATTTCTTTTGCGCTTACTTCCCCTTCCAACCATCATGGCGTTTTACTTGTCAATACTCTCTTGATCGCCATTTTTCTGTGGATAGAAGCGCGGCGTTACCGCTATTATGAGCTGTGGGCTTATCGCACCCGCCTGATGGAAACCGACTTCTTTGCCGCCATGCTTGCGCCCCCGTTTGCGCCCCACCCCGAATGGGCGGAAAATCTCTCTGAGACTTTGCTTGCCCCTGAATTTCCCATCAGCATCTGGGAAGCCTTTGGGCGACGCTTTAGGCGCAACTACTTCTGGATTTTCCTTCTATTGGGAATAGTCTGGGCGCTCAAGGTTTATCTGCACCCCGTCCCCGCAACTGACTGGACGGAATTTGTGACGCGTTCCGCGCTCGGACCCATCCCTGGCTCCACCATGTTGATTTTAGGCTTGATATTTAACGGGATATTGGTTTTGGTTGGAATTTTGACCGCCGGATTGACGCAAGCCAGCGGTGAAGTGCTGCCAAAATTTGACGGTATGCCAATGATGAATTCGCTTTGGCGCGCAATGAGGGTGAAACCAGATTCTCAACCAGTAAAAAGAGCGCGCGTTTCCCGCCGCCGCCGCCGCATCCTGGCGCTGGTTGTGACCAAAGACCCGCAGGCGGTCTCGGAAAAAATCGTCAAAGAGATGAAGCGCAGCGGCACACTCCTTTCCGGGCAGGGTATCTACTCGCATCAGGATCGTCCGGTGTTGATGGTGGCGCTGACTGTCACAGAAGTGGCGCACCTGAAAGCCATTGTCCGCGCCCAAGACCCGCAAGCCTTTGTGGTGGTTATGCCCGCGCAGGAAATTTTAGGCGGTGGTTTTCAACCGTTGAAAGAGGATTGAATGAGTCAATTTCTTACCATGCCCGGCGCGGAGCCGTTTTTGTTTCCCGGCAAAGGCGCGGGTGTTTTGTTAATTCATGGATTCACTGGCTCTCCCGCCGCCATGCGCGGACTGGGAAAATATTTGAATGAAACGCAGGGCTATACCGCGCTGGGAATCCGCCTGCCGGGACATGGCACGCATGTGGACGATTTGCGCCGCCCCGCCTGGCGCGATTGGATTGCCGCCGTGGAAGACGGCTTGAATCTTTTGCAAGGCATGAGCGACCGCATTTATGTGGCGGGACTCTCCATGGGCGGAATCCTAACCCTGATAACGGCAAACCGTTATCAGGTCAGCGGTGTGGCGGCGTTATCCGCACCCTATGGTCTGACGAATGATTGGCGCGTCCCCTTCATGCGCCCGCTCAGTTTATTTGTCCCCAAGTTCAAAAAGCCGGGCGCGGTGGGAATTGCCGCCGAAACATCCTATCGTTATTTTGTGCCTCACGCCATTGCTGAAGCGGCTGGGCTGGCAAAACTGATGCAGGAGGGACTGCCAAAGATTAACGTGCCTGTCCTGCTCATTCAATCGCGCGGCGATAAAGTGGTTGAACCGAACGCGCTGGACTTGTTGAGCGAACGTCTGACCACGCCCCACAAAGAGACTCTCTGGCTCGAAAAAAGCGGACACGTCATCACGCTGGATGTAGAGCATGAAATCGTTTATCAGCGCGTCGCTCAATTTTTTGGCAGTTAGAAAAATAATCTACCATATCAAAAGGAGTTCCCATGACCACCGCTTCTGAAACCCTTCCCACAACTGAAGCCGCACCCATTAAGGGACGCTGGCGCAATGTGGTAACTCTGGCTTTCGCCGGCATTGTGGACGCAGGCGAAGACCAGGCGATGTCCTCCATGTTCCCCGCCATCCGCACTTCGTTGAACATGACCACCGCCCATCTTGGCACAATCACCAGTTTGGGCAAAGTGATGGAGATGATTTTTGGTCCGCTGTGGGGTATGTTGGCGGACCGTTTCAGCCGCAAGCGCATTCTTATCATCGGCACAGGGTTGTGGGGCTTGTGGACTCTGTTGATTGGCTTCTCCGCCAGTTACGAGATGCTGCTTTCCCTGCGCATCATCGCCGCCATTGGGCTGGTGGCGCTCGGCGCACCGATGAATTCCATGCTTGCCGACCTGTTCCCGCAAAAAGAGCGCGGCAAGGTCTTTGGCGTTATGCGCATGATTTCCTCGCTGGCGGTCATTGTCAGCATCCTGTTCTTTGGGCGGCTGGCGGAAATCCCCGAAGCCGGCTGGCGCATCGGCTTCATCACCTTCGGCGCATTGAGCATGTTGAGCGGTTTGCTCTTTGCCTTCTTCCTGACCGAGCCGCCGCGCGGCTCAGCTGAAGCCTCCATTTACGACGTGGCACAGCAATCGGAAAAAAAGTATGCTTTTTCCTGGCAGAACGTGGCGGCCATCTTTCGCGTGCCGACCAACCTGCTGTTGATTTTTGAGAAGATTTTCGGCGTGCCCGTGCAGATTACGATCCTGACCTTCGCCGTCACCTGGCTGGTGGACGAGCGCGGCTTCCGCCCCGGTCAAGCCACTACCGTGCTGACGGGCATCGTCATTGGCTCGGCATTAAGCACGCTGTTTGGCGGTCTGCTCGGTGACTGGGCAGAGCGCCAAAACCCGCGTTATGGACGGCTGTTCATCGTGCAGGGTTCGCGCGCCATGATGGCCCTGCTGGGTTACTTCCTCTTCCAGCAGATGGCGGGCGGCATGATCAACTTCTTTGCGTTTGCCCTGCTGTTTGGCTTGTTCATGGATATGGCTTTCTCCGGCGCCATCGCCCCGATGATTGCGGCGGTCAACCTGCCCGAACAACGCAGCACTGCCTACGCCGTCAACCGCCTTGCCAACGGATTAATCCAGGCGGCCGTCGCCGCGCTGGTTGGCATCGTTGGCGACCAGATTACGCTTACCGACCTGTTCTTCTGGACAGTGACCATTTCGCTCACCTTGAGCGTGATCTCGTGGTTCGCCTTCTATCCGTTTTACCACCGCGACCGCATGGCATTGAATGACTTGCTGACAAAACGTCATCAGGAATTGACCTCCGCTTAATAAGAAATAGGAACATGACTGCCCGCCCCAACATCGTCATCATCATCGCCGACGACCTGCGCGCCGACGCGCTGGAAAACCCGCTCGTCCGCATGCCGCATCTCGCTGCGCTGCGCACGGACGGCGTGACCTTCGCGCAAAACTACGCCGCCAACCCGGTCTGCGCGCCTTCGCGCATGGCAAACTTTACGGCGCTGTATCCGCAGGTTAACGGGCATCGTTCGCTGTATCAGTTGCTGCGCCCGCACGAAGAAAACCTGTTTAAGATTCTGAAAGAGGACGGCTATGATACCGTCATGGCGGGCAAGAACGACCTGATGACCACGCCCAGCCTGCGTGCCAGTTTTCGGCGGCGGCTGGCGGGTCCGCAGAGCGTCCAGTTGAAATTGATGCGCCAGCGTTTGCGCCCTTTGAAGTTACGTAAAAAATTGAAAATGCTGGCGCTGGCGTTCCGCCTGTTTGTGGTGGAGCGCAAGTCCTTCAGTTCCCTGTTCGGCGACGAGCGCTTGCAGGAATTCGCGGATGTGCTGCCCGCGGCGCGCAGTCCTTATCCGCGTGGGCATCGCCTGCATCATTCGTTTTACTTCGGAAAGGTGAAACCCGCTTCGCCTGCCGCGCAGATGGAGCCGCTGATTTTCGAGTCCGCCGTGCGTTGGCTGGATTCTGCGCCGCGTCAGCCATTCTGTCTTTATGTCGCCGCCACATTGCCGCACACGCCCTATCAGGTGGAAGAGCCGTATTTCTCAATGTACGCGCGCGCCGCCATCCCTGATCCCATCCCCGCCCAACTGGACGACAAGCCGCATTTCATGCGCGAACTGTACGCGCACTACGAGCTGGCGCAATTGACTCCCGAAGACTTGCGCGAACTGCGCGCCACCTACTACGGCATGGTCGCCAAACTGGACGAGCAGGTGGGACGCGTGGTTACGGCGCTTAAGGCGCAGGGACTGTACGATGATTCACTCATACTCTTCCTCAGCGACCACGGCGATTATGTCGGCGATTATGGGCTGGTGGAAAAATGGCCGACGGGCTTTCAGGATAATTTGCTGCGCGTGCCGCTCATCGTCAAATATCCCGCCAACGCTCATGCAGGTCAGCGGGTGGACGGCTTCACCCAGTCACTCGACCTGTTCCCCACCGTGTTGGAGCAGGCGGGGATTCAAACGTCTTACACCCACTTTGGGCAGTCGCTCACTTCCTTAATGGAAGGCATCGCGGAACGCGAGGCAGTCTATGCAGTGGGCGGGTACGATCCGCGCGAACCGCAAGCCTTCGAGTCGGGCATCCAGTCTGGCGATGACCCATTGATGGGACATTATTTCGAGAAACTCAAACTCCAGCAGGATGACTCCACCACGGTGGCGCGCGCCGCCATGCTCCGCACCCACGAATGGAAACTGGCCATCCGCAGCGCGGGAAAGGAAGAATTGTACGACCTGAAAAATGACCCGCAGGAATTAAAAAACCTGATAGATGATCCCGCCCTTCAGGAGATTCGTAACGATTTGCGGGAATGTTTGTTGCACTGGTATCTGCGCGCCAGCGATAACCCGCACTGGGAACACGAGCGCAGTATTTGAGAGAGGTGATGACCAATCCGCGCAGCTGGTTGTAGATTCTTTACAAAAACTACTTTTTCTTGAAACACACAGGCGCAAGTGATATGATAGGAAAGGCATGACATTCAAACAGCCCAAACATCCTTACCAATGAAAATAACCGATAAAAATACCTGGCTTCAAATATGGAATCGCTTGGTTTCCTCTTTCGCTACGGACGAGGAAGAAGCGCGCCTCGGGCAGCTATTCAATACCCTGATGGTCATCAGTCTTGGCATTGTCTCGGCGATCATCCTTATTTTTACCCTGATGTTTTCCTTCGGAATAGCGGGCAGCCTCGACTTTTGGGTTAGTGTGAGTTTCCCCGTTCTCTCTGTTTTTCTCTCTTTGTTCTGCTGGTACGAATCCCGCCGCGGGCGGACGCAGCAGATGATTCGCCTGTACGTTTGGACGAACCTGGCAGGTATTTCGCTGGCGATTTTCACATTCGACGGCCCGCGTTCCCCAGCCTGGGAACTCTACATTTGGACCATTACCATTGCAGGCACATTAATCAAACCTTCTTATGCCCTGCAAATGATGGGCTGGATCAGCGCCTATTTTGTGACTCTTTTTTCCCTGCAAGCCCTGGGAATATACACGCCGCCTTTTATCCTGACGACCGCCGGGCGTGAATTTGCTTTTATTACTTTTGGCTTGACCATGATAATTTCAACAGTAGGATTGCTAACCTATCTCAACATGACCAGCCTGCAAAATGCCATACGGGATTTGCGTTCCGCCAAATTAAAATTGCAGGAATATCATGTTGAACTGGAACGTCAGATTGAAGAACGCACCCGCGATCTGGTGGAAGAACGAAATCTGCTGCGTGCGCTGGTGGATCATTTGCCGGATGTTATTTTTGTGAAAGACATCAATGGCAAATATTTGCTGGTCAACGCTCCAGGCGTTCAGGAGCTGAATTTACAAACCACCAGCGAGAATATCGGAAAAAGCGACTCGCATTTCTTTCCAGAGAAAACCGCTCAGGAGCATAAACTTACAGACGCTCAGATTATTAAAACCGGACAGTCCATCTTAAACCAGGAAGTTCAAATGCAAACCAACGACGGGACATTGCATTGGTTTTTATTCAGCAAGATTCCGGTCAAAGGCGGGGATGGCAAGGTCAGTCGTATTGTCGGCATTTATCGTGATATTCAAACCTACAAAGAAGCGACCGCCGAACTCCAGCGCCATCGCGATCAACTGGACAAAATGGTGCAGGCGCGCACTGCCGAGTTGACCGCGGCGAACGCTCACCTGGAAAACGAAATTGCCGAACGAAAGCGAATCGAAGCGTCTTTACGCAAAAGCGAAGAACTATACCGGCGGTTGGTGGAAACCTCGCCGGATGTGATCGTATTAACCGATAGCCAAGGCAAGATTACCATGTGCAACGACCAGACGTTGTTGCTGGTCGGAGCAGGCAGTCCACAAAATGTTATTGGGAAATACGTCCATGAGTGGCTGTCTCCAGACGACCATCCCCGCCTGCAGGAACATATCCAACAGGCAATCCGTGAGGGCCAGGCGCGCGGCTTGGTATATGAGATCGTCCTTGCGGAAGGCAGGCGCATCCCCATTGAAATCAACTGCTCTGTAATACAAAGCGCTGAGAATCAAAACGTTTCCCTGCTGATTGCCATTCGGAATATTACCGAGCGAAAAAAGGCCGAGGAAAAACTGACCTTTGCCGCGCTGCATGACGCGCTTACCGGGCTTCCCAACCGCACCCTTCTTCTGGACCGCCTGGAACACGCGATTTTACACGCCTCCCATCGGGGAAAGAATTTTGCGATGCTCTTCCTCGATTTGGACCGCTTCAAACTGGTCAACGACTCGTATGGACACGCAGCCGGCGATGAATTACTGATCCAGTTTGCCCGCCGTTTGGAAGGGAATCTGTCGGCTTCGGATACCATCGCCCGCATGGGAGGCGATGAATTTGTCGTCATTTTGGATGACCTGCGAAATCAGAGCGACAGCATCTTTATCGCCCAACGGATTCTGAACGCCTACCAGTCGCCTTTTTCCATTTCAGGACGGGACATTCATATTTCCGTCAGCATCGGCATTGTCAATCACAACTTTCTTCAAAAACAAACTGCAGCGGGATTTTTGCGGGATGCGGATATCGCTTTATATAAAGCCAAAGCAGAGGGAAAAAATCGTTATGTGGTGTTTCACTCCAATTTGAGATTGGAACCGCTGGCGTACCTGGAACTGGAAAACGAACTGCAAAAGGCGCTCAGGAAGCGGGAACTGCAATTGTTTTATCAACCCATTCTGGATCTAACCACGAGCGACATCGTTGGGATGGAAGCCCTGCTGCGTTGGAATCATCCCGTTCGCGGCATCTTATCTGCGACAGAGTTCATTTCGCTGGCAGAGGAAACCGGGCTGGTGATTCCAATTGGAGAATGGGTCATCGCCGAAGCCTGCCGCCAATTGCAAGTCTGGCGCCGCATCCGCCCAGCGTATGAAAATTTAAACCTGCATGCCAATGTTTCCGCCAGGCAATTGATAGATTCCGGTCTTATCCACGCCATAAAAAATGCGCTGCGCGACAACGGCATTCCGCCCTCTCATCTCAAACTGGAGATCACAGAAAGTGTTTTCATCAAAAATCTGGACATGGTATCACACTCCCTTTCTGTCTTGAAAGATTTGGGCATCGGCATCGGCATTGACGATTTTGGAACAGGCTACTCCGCTTTCTCTTATTTGCATCACCTGCCCCTTGAATTCATCAAAATAGACCGTTCCTTTGTCAGCCACATCAACCTGGAGGAACGCTCCAACGCCGTCATTCGCACGCTGATCCAGGTTGCAAACGACCTGCACCTATCCCTGACCGCCGAAGGCATCGAAACCGAGGCGCAGCGCGCCATGCTGATAAAAGAAGGCTGCCGCTACGGACAGGGTTTTCTCTTTGCGCGTCCGCTGCCTGCTGAAGAGATGGAAGACTATTTGAAAAAAATAGCCGCTGAAGCAAATGAGAGGAAAAAGCTTGACATCCATTCCAGACCGCGCCCCTGATGAAAATAAAAATCAAAAGCCGCGCATCACACGCCGCGACTTTCTAAAAACCAGCCTGGCAGCGGGCGGCGGACTGCTGGCTGCCGCCGGGTTGGGCAGACATCTTGTAAACGTCTTCGGCGGAAAGGAGTACGACCAGCCGCGCACGGATACCCTGCTCAAGAGCATCGCCGCCGGCGACCCGCAGGAATTGCCCAACATCATCGTTATTTTCGCAGACGATATGGGCTTGGGCGACCTGGGCAGTTTTGGCTCCCAGGCGATTCGCACGCCTTTTCTCGACCAGATGGCGGCGGAAGGGGCAAGCCTAACCTCGTTTTACGCCTCCGCGCCGGTCTGCTCTCCCTCGCGCGCCGGACTGTTGACTGGGCGTTACCCCGTCCGCACGCTGGTCTTCGATGTCATTCAGCCGCCAGGTCCCCTGGATTGGGGCTTCCAATACATTCTCGGCGCAGTGCCGCATGGCATCCCAGAGGACGAAGCGCTCCTCCCTGAAATCCTCCAGCGGCGCGGCTACCGAACCGGGCTGGTGGGCAAGTGGCACCTGGGATGGGAATCGCCTCACCTGCCCAACGAAAACGGCTTCGACTTCTTCTACGGCGGTTTGCTCAGCCACGACACTCACCCGTATCACATTTACCGCAACACCGACATCGAGATGAAAGAACCGATTGACTTCGACCGCCTGACGAAAACGTTGACCCGTGAAGCCGTTAATTTCATCAGCGAAAACAAAGATACGCCATTCTTTTTGTACTATGCCCAGCCGTTCCCACATGTGCCATTGCACGCCTCCGAGGATTTTCGCGGCCAGTCAGAAGGCGGCCTTTACGGGGACAGCGTGGAAGAACTGGATTGGAGCGTTGGCGAAATTTTCAAAACGCTCAAACAATTAGGCTTAGATGAGAAAACGCTGGTCATTTTCACCAGCGATAACGGACCCTGGTGGGAAGGCAGCACAGACGGCTTGCGCGGACGCAAAAACATGCCTTTCGAGGGCGGCTTCCACGTCCCGTTTATCGCCCGGTGGACGGGCGTAATCCCGGCCGGGCTGGCGTCGGATGTCCCGGCGATGAACTTCGACTTGTTCGCTGCCTGTCTCTCCGCCGCCGGGCTTCCCCTCCCCGCCGACCGTGTCATAGACGGCGTTGACCTGCTCCCCTTGCTCAAAGGCGCTGGCGCTGACCCGCTGCGCGAACCGCTTTACTACTACAAAGGTCGAAATTTGACCGCCGTGCGCAGCGGAGATTGGAAATACTATCGCCGCCACACCACCGACAGCGGCGCATATCCCTTCTTCCCGCAGGGTCCCTTTTTATTTAACCTGCAAACCGACCCGTATGAATCCTATGATTTATCCGAAACCCATCCCGATATTGTCCAAGGGCTCGCCGCCCTGCTCGACCGACAAGACCTTCAAAACGAAGCCAACCCGCGCGGCTGGCTATAAATTTTCACAGGAGCAAAACCAATGACCGCATCCCGACTGATCGCCCGCGGCGCAGAACCCTACCTCTTCCCTGGCGGAAAGACCGCCTGCCTGATCGTACACGGCTTCAACAGTTCCACCCGCGAAAATCGCGGCATGGGACGCTTCCTCGCCGGCCAGGGATTCACCGTCCTGGGGATTCGCCTGCCCGGACACGCCACCACCCCGGCGGACATGCGCCGCGTCCGCTGGACCGACTGGCTGGCCGCCGTTGAAGACGGTTTTTCCCTGCTGAAAGAGTCCAGCGAGCGCGTCTTCATCATGGGACAATCCCTGGGCGGCGTGTTGACCATGACCGCCGCGAGCCGCTATCCCTTCGACGGCGTGATTGGCATCTCCACGCCCTTTGGTCTGCTCAACGGCTGGCAGGCGCAGCTGGCGCGACCGGGCCTGCTCAAATTCATCAGCCTGTTCGCAAAGGACATCAAGAAACCATCCCTGGATGACAACCCCGAAACGGTGGACATGCGCGCCCCCGAAAATGACCTTGACCCCTACCCGCGCTACGTCACGCGCGCCCTGGCGGAAGCGTTGGAACTGGTTCGGCAGATGCAGTCCGGCCTGCCGCAAATCAGCGCGCCGTTATTGCTGATTCAAGGACGCCACGACGCGGTGGTCGAAAAGAACGCCATGCAGCTCTTCGGCGAGCGCGTGGCCTCCACCCGCAAAGAGACCCTCTGGCTGGAAAACACCGGTCACGTGGTTACCCTCAGCGACGAGTGCGAGATCGCCTTCAACGCCATCGCCGACTTCATTCGGCAAATGAAGTAATCCTATTAGATACTGATGTCTGCTGCCCCTTCATCTCCCGCTTTTCACGTTATGACCAAGCCGCGCGGCGCGATCTGTAATTTGGATTGCGAATATTGTTTTTATCTCCGCAAGGAAGACCTATATCAGGGCAGTTCCTTCCGCATGGACGATCAGACGCTGGAAAGTTACGTCCGCCAGTACATCGCCGCCCAGCGCGCGCCGGAAGCCAACTTTGCCTGGCAGGGCGGCGAGCCAACCCTGATGGGACTGGATTTCTTCCGCCGCGCAGTGGCGGTTCAGAAAAAATATGCGCGTCCCGGTATGAGAATTGAGAACGCCCTGCAAACCAACGGCACCTTGCTGGACGATGCGTGGTGTACATTCTTCGCTGAGAATCGCTTCCTAATCGGGATCAGCCTCGACGGTGCGCGTGAAGCGCATGATTTTTATCGCAAGGACAAGGGCGGCGCGCCCACCTTCGATCGCGTCCTGCGCGCCATCCAACTGCTCAAAAAACATCAGGTGGATTTCAACATCCTGACCTGCGTCAGCGCCGCCAACGTCGAACAGCCGCTGGAGGTCTATCATTTTCTGCGCGATGAAATTGGCGCGGAGTACATCCAGTTTATCCCCATCGTCGAGCGCGAGAACGCGACGGGCTTTCAGGAAGGGACGGCGCTCACGCCGCGCTCCATCACGGGCGAACAGTACGGGCGTTTTTTGATTTCGATTTTCGACGAGTGGCTGCGCCGCGACGTGGGCAGGATTTTTGTGCAGATGTTCGATACCGCGCTCGGACGCTGGCTGGGCGCGCCCGGCGGATTGTGCGTCTTTCAGGAGACCTGCGGGCTGGCGCTGGCGATGGAACATAACGGCGATGTGTATTCCTGCGACCATTTTGTGGAGCCGCGTCACCGCCTGGGAAATTTGCTCGAAACGCCGCTGACCGAACTGGTGGGCAGCGTCCGGCAAAAACAATTTGGACTCGACAAGCGCGAGTCCCTGCCGCGTTACTGCCGCGCATGTCCCATGTTGTTTGCCTGCAACGGCGGCTGTCCCAAAGACCGCACCGATCTCACCCCCGACGGCGAGCCTGGACTGAATCACCTGTGCAGCGGCTTCAAAGCCTTTTTCACTCACGTGGACGAGCCAATGCGAATCATGGCGGGCTTGCTCCGTCAGCGCCGCCCGGCGGCGGAAATTATGAAAATTTAAAATGTAAAGGAAAAACCATGAACACCATCTTCATCCTCATTGACACCCTGCGCCGCGACCACCTCGGCTGTTACGGCAACGACTGGATTCAAACTCCCAACCTCGACGCGCTGGCGCGCAAGAGTGTCGTCTTCGAGAACGCCTACCTCGGCTCCTACCCGTGTATGCCCGCCCGCCGCGATATGTGGACGGGACGCTTCGAGTTCCCCTGGCGCGGCTGGGGTCCGCTCGAAACGTCCGACCCCGACATCGCCAAAATCGTCACCCAAAACGGACATACCAGCATGGTCGTCAGCGACCACTATCACATGTGGGAGCGTGGCTCAGGCAACTACTTCTTCAACTTCTCTGGCGCGGAATTTATTCGCGGGCAGGAAAACGACTTGTGGATTACCGACCCCGACATCCCTGTTGAATTCCCCGGCGACCCCGAACGCATGGCGCGTCACGCCCTGCGCCCCGGCTCCTTTGCGCGCTACAAACGCAACACCGCCCACTTCCGCGTGGAGGAAGATTACTTCGCCCCGCAGGTCTTCCGCAAAGCCTCCGAATGGGTGGAGCGCAACCGCAACCAAAAGGACTTCTTCCTCATACTGGAAGTCTTCGACCCGCACGAACCCTTCGACCCGCCCTTCCCATACAACGAAATGTACAACCCCGGTTACGAAGGTCAGCGCTTCATCTGGCCCACCTACGGCAAATCCGACCTGTACAGCGAAGAGGAACTCAAGGAAATCCGCGCCCTGTATGCGGGCGAAGTCACGCTGGTGGATCGCTGGCTGGGACACCTGCTGGACAACGTCGAACATCTGGGCTTGATGGAAGACACCATGATCATCGTCGTCACCGATCATGGGCATCTCTTCGGCGAGCATGGCATGATCGGCAAGCCCTGGTCAGACCTGGGCGATTCCAATATGTATCAGGAAGTGGCGCACGTTCCGCTGCTCATCTATCATCCCAACGGACAAAAGGGCAAGCGCGTCTCGCACCTGGTACAGCCTGTGGACTTGTTCGCCACCGTCCTGGATGGATTCAATATTCCGCTGCCGGCCGGGACGCATGGGCAGAGTCTGCTCCCCTACATTCTCCACGCCGAAAGCGATCCGCCCATCCGCGAGACCGCCGTCTATGGGCGCTACGGCGAAGCCATGAACATCACCGACGGCGAATGGACACTCTATCTCTGGCCCCCCAACGACAAAAACGAACCGCTCTACTGGTACTCGCCCCTGCCGCCCCAATTCGGCGACGTGCGCGTAAACGACGATTTCGACGGGGTGCGTTACTCCGCCCGCGTCACACGCGGACCAATGTCCAGCGCCCTCTACAACGTCAAGGACGACCCGCAGCAGCAACGCGACTTATACGCCGAGCGCCCCGAAGTCGTCGAGCGGTTGAAAGCCAGCCTGCGCGAGTTCCTCACCTCCATCAACTCCCCGCATGAGCAGTTTACCCGTCTGGGACTATGAATTGCACTATATTGCCCAAAGGGATGAGATACATTCAATCGGTATATTGCGTAGACGAAGCCGGAACCTGCAAGATGGCGTGGATGTGGACGATCACAACTTCCACATGAATCACACCATCACTGCGGAGTCGCTGGCGGCAGTGAGAACATGGCTGGAAAAGTAGTTAAAAAGATGACAAGTAACAATTAATTTTCTTGTCATGTCATCCAATTTATGGAGAAGTATTTCCTCCAAAAAGGGACAATGACACAGTTTGTTCATTAGAACTAGGTTTCTACTCAACCTGCTGTATCATCTCTGTCAACTCATGGATTGACAACAAGATCTGCCCACTTTTCTCGTTGTCAATCAGCAAAGCTAAGTCATCCAGCCAGTGAAATCGGGTGGCGATCATGGCATCCACAAGTTTCTTTCCATGTTCCCCCAGTTCTATTTGGCGGACCCGCCTGTCGTCAGTTCCTTCATATCTCCGCACCAGATGTTCCAGTTCCAGTTTCCTGATAAGCTGACTGGCTGCTGCGTTGGTCGTCCCCAATTTTTCGGCAATATCAGAAACATTGCTTTTTCCTTTGTAATAAAGATGCATAAGTATTGAAATCTGGGAAAAAGAAATATTCCGGTCGCGCGTAAAAGCCAGCAGACCTTTCATGCTTTGGCGCATGGATTCCTCCATGAATTTTCGAAGTTCGTTTGATAGGGTGGCGGCTTTTGTCACAACGCGCTCCTTGCGTTACGGTGATAGTGTAACATTATTTCATCTTCATGGATTGGGATTGCTTCATCAGGGAGCATGATATAATATTTTCGGAATTTTCGGAAGATGTCTGTAAAACTTACCCGACGACAACAAGAGGTATTAAGCAAGCTTCTGGATCTCTACCATGAAGGCGGAGAGCCCATTCATTACACCACGCTTGCAAAACACCTTCGAATTAGCCCGGTCAGCGCTTATGAAATGTTGCGCCTTCTCGAAGCGCATGGGATGGTTGAAGCGGAACACCAACGTCCTGATCAGCCTGGCGGACCTGGACGGCCAACCATAGCATTTCGTCCCACGCTTGCCGCCGTCCGAAGACTGCGAACATTAGCTGGAAGCGATTTACGCAACGAGGAAGAATGGCAGCAAGTAAAAAAACGTATCCTGCAACAAATTGAGAATTACCGGGACAAAGACCTCGAAAGCCTCCTGGATAAATTGCTCGAACACATCCCAGGTGAAAACGTATCGCTCCCGAATCTGGCGAACATTACAACCGCCATTTTGCTCAATTTGAATTTAATGGATGAACATGAGGATATAACCAATGTGCGAAAGGCTTTTTTGAACCGGGAACTCTCGGTAGCTGCCAGCATAAGCGCCTTGATCGGGCTTGGATTTAGCCTTGCCATCTCGAAACGACTTTATTTTCGTTTAGGAAGCCTGTTGCTGAGCAGAGCGGGCCAGATTCTATCGGCAGTTTCCACATTGAACGCAGAGAAGTTGAACCGTCTTGCTGATTTGCTGCGGGAAGTTGTGCGTGCGTAGCAAGTCTACTTTGATAACTTTTTTTACTCTATTTTTTCGGTTTATTCGGAAATTCACCAACCCAATAACAAAGGATTGAAACACTTAATGAAGAAATTACCCGCTCATGGTTCTTGTTTCGTATGCGGTTCGGAAGATTCGTCGGGTATGGGTGTCACCTGGTACGCGCAAGACGACAATTCGATTTTTGCCGAAGTGATGTTGACCCGCGCCCAGCAGGGCCCGCCCGGTTTCGCGCACGGCGGCGCATCTGCCGCTCTGCTGGATGAAGCCATGGGCGCGGCGATCTGGCAAGCTGGGTATCGCGTCGCTTCGGTAAACCTCAACATTACATACCATAAGCCTGTGCCGCTTGGCCAGCCGTTCAAGGTCACGGCGCAGTTAAAGGAATCCAATGGAAAGAAGGTTACCGCCGTCGGTGAAATCCGTTTAGCGGACGGAGCGCTGGCTGTCAGCGGCGAAGGACTCTTCGTCCATGCTCCACAGTTGTTCCACAGCCTGGGAGCGGAAACCGGCGGAATGTCGAGGCATGAAACGAAAGGACGCAGAAAAGCGGAGAAATGAAGATGCAGGTGAAAAACCTTTACTGCGTAGGCTTGTTCGCCGTCGCCATGGCATACGTTGAATCGGCAGTGGTGGTCTATCTGCGGAAGATCTATGGCATCAGCGACCTCATCCTCAGTGTTCCTCATTTCGATCCGCAAATCGGAGCCATTGAGGCGGGCAGGGAACTGGCAACGCTGGTCATGCTGCTGGCTGTTGGCTGGGCGGCCGGGAGGAAGTTTCAGTCGCGCCTGGGATTTGCTGTTTTCGCTTTCGGTGTATGGGACATCTTCTATTACATCTGGCTCAGGGTTTTCATTGGCTGGCCGCAAACGGCATTCGACCCTGACCTCCTTTTCCTGTTGCCACTTCCATGGTGGGGACCTGTGCTTGCGCCTGTGCTGGTTGCCCTGCTGATGGTCATGGTGGGAGCGATCTTAATACGAAAGGACGCGCACGGGCTTGATGTGCACCCGACCTTCTTGGATTGGTCAACCCTGATTGCCGGCGTGATCATTGTCCTATACTCATTCATGTCTGACGCTCTTGCCGCCCTACCCGCCGATACACAAACACTCAGTCAATTACGCCCTTCTGAATTCAACTGGCCTGTTTACCTGGTTGGGCTTGCGATGTTGGCTCTGTTTGTCTGGCGTATGGGCAAACCAGCAGAAGCGAAGATGGACTAATGGAACAGAACAATAGACTCCGCAAGTTACATCCCAATATTTGGATTGTTACTGCTACATCGCTTCTCACGGACATCTCTTCAGAGATGATTGTCTATCTCATTCCATTGTTCCTCTCCAACGTGTTGGGCGTGCGGATGGCATTCATTGGTTTGATTGACGGTGTTGCAGAGACAACGTCCAGTTTGCTCAAGGTGTATTCGGGTGCGCTCTCCGATAAACTGGGTCAACGCAAGCGGCTGACGGTGATTGGATATGGCATCTCCGCCATTGCCAAGCCGTTCCTCTATTTTGCAAATACATGGGGATGGGTCATGGGCGTGCGTTTTGCAGACCGCGTAGGCAAGGGCATTCGCACCGCGCCGCGCGACGCGCTCGTAGCCGCCAGTACCGATGAAGGCAATCGCGGTTTTGCTTTCGGTTTTCATCGGGCGGGGGATACGGCAGGCGCCTTTATAGGCATTGCCATTGCCGCGTTGATTGTCTGGCTGACACAGGCGGGAGACTTGCAGATCACACGCACCACATTTCAAACTGCGGTGTTGGTCAGCGTCATCCCTGGTGTGTTGGCGGTCATTGTTTTAGGGTTGGGAGCAAAAGATTTGGGAGGAGCAGGCAGCATGTCAGACGCGAAGCGCTTGTCTTTTAAGGAGTTCGATCCCCGTTTCAAGACCTTCCTCTTTATTGTGGTCATCTTCACGCTTGGGAATTCATCCGATTCTTTTATTATTTTACGCGCGCAGGAACGCGGTTTGAATGTGCTGCAAACATTATTCATGTTGATGACATTCACCGCGGTCTATGCGATCTTATCCAGCAGGCTCGGCGCGCTCTCCGATAAAGTGGGGCGGCGAAGAATGATCATCGCTGGCTGGCTCATGTATGGGCTGGTGTATCTGGGATTTGCATTTGCACAGGCGGGCTGGCAAATCTGGTTGATGTTCGGACTCTACGGAATTTACTACGCCGCCACAGAAGGCGTTGCCAAGGCGTTCGTTGCCGACCTTGTGCCGGATGCGCAGCGCGGCGCCGCCTATGGACTCTTCAACGCCGCGATTGGAATCACTGCTCTCCCCGCTTCGCTTCTTGCGGGACTTTTATGGCAGGGATTCGGTCAATGGATGGGATTCGGCCCCTCAGCCCCTTTCCTGTTTGGCGCGGCGCTGGCTTTGTTTGCAAGCACGCTGTTATGGCGGCGCGTTAAGTAACTCATGCGCAAAACCTGAAGATCGTTTCTCCCGTTTCAAAAAGGTGCCCACGCACAGAATCTCGTCAATTCCACTTATGGAGGCAGTTTTGAAAATTCGTTATCTTGGCCATTCCTGTGTAGAAATTACCTGCAAGCATCATATCCTGATTGATCCCGACTTTACCCGCGATCCCGAGCCGGGTGTGGAATACATTTGCATTACCCATGCGCACAAAGACCATATAGGCCGAGTGGCCGATGTGCCAAGCGGAATCGTTCTCGCCTCGCCGGATGTCTGTGAAATCGCGGCCGGACTCGGGGTCCCGCGTGAACGCTTGCATCCTGTTGTGCCGGGCGAGCAGGTTGCCAACATCCGGGTTCTGCCCGGATACAGCCGCGTCAACGACCCGATTTACACGTTTTTCAGCCTCTTATTTCGCTGGCGGCTTCCCGATCCCGGCGGCACGCCGCTTTCCTTCCTGGTGCAGGATGAAGCCGACCTGCTGCATATCGGCGACGCGCACGAAGCGCCGCTTCCAATATCCCCCGATATTCTATGCCTGCCCTGGCGCACTACCCCCTTTGGCGCCAAACGCTATAAACACATCTTGATTCGAATGGCAAACCGATTCGCCGCGCCCTACATCCTGCCCATTCATTATGACCTGCCCGGCACCGAAGCCGACCCACGCGAACTTACCAAACAGGTGAATTCGACTGTGCTGGAAGGCAAAGGCTGGTACGGTTTCCATGAAAAGAAAAAGGACGGCTGAAGGATGCAATGGATAACTCTTGATTTGTCCAATCCGGGTTCTATTTCCTTTGGACTGCTACAAAGAAAAATTAAGGAGTGAATAACCTGTAATGAAAATTTTACTTATCACCAACACCCTTGTCACTTTTTTTGGCTCCTACATATTAGGAGCAATACCTTTCGGATTACTGCTGGTTCGCTGGAAAACCGGGCAGGATGTGCGCCTGATTGGGAGCGGACGCACCGGCACGACCAATGCCTTGCGCGCTGCGGGTCCTGCCATTGCCATACTAACATTGCTCTTGGATGTTTTCAAAGGAGCCAGCGCCGTATGGCTGGCACATTGGCTGACGCCTGATAATGCCTGGTTGGAAATTCTTGCCCCCTTGGCAGCCATCCTGGGTCACAATTATTCCATTTTCCTTACCGAGCGTGACGAAGATGGACGGTTGCGCTTACGCGGAGGGGCTGGGGGTGCGCCTGCTTTAGGCGGGGCTTTAGGTTTATGGCCGACGAGTTTCCTGATCTTAATTCCAATTAGCATATTGATCTATTTTGGCGTGGGGTACGCATCTGTAACAACGATGACCGTCCCTCTAATAGCTATCATCCTTTTTGCGGTACGTGCCTGGCAAGGTTATTCCCCGTGGGTCTATGTTTTGTATTGCCTAATTGTAGAAGCGCTTTTGCTTTGGGCATTGCGTCCGAATATCCGTAATCTACTTGATGGCACAGAACGCGGTGTTGGTTGGCGCGCCAAGAGGAAAGGAGCAGGATCTAAATAGGAGAGTAAACGCTCAGAATAATGTTGTCCACTTCCAATCGCATTAAACCATTCCATTGATCAACCAAAGGAGATTATTATGTCGGCAAAGAAAAAAGTTGCAGTTGTTGCAGATGGAGCATGTTCCTTGACCCCTGCGCAAGGTCTGCAATATGGGATGCATGTTGTCCCTGTCCATTTAAACTTTGAGGATAAAAACTTTCAAGTGGGTGTAAATTTGGATGCAAAAGAATTCTATACTCTTTTGCGCGCCAGCAAGAAACTGCCCACCACCGCCCAACCTACGGCGCAGGATTTCATTAATGTGTACAGCAAACTGGCGCAGGATGCGGAGGAAATTGTTACAGTGACCATTTCCGATAAGATGAGCGCCACACTGCAATCGGCATTGATGGCGAATGAGCAGTTTAAGGATGTGCCTGTTCATATCGTCAATTCAGAGAATGTTTCGCTTGGGTTTGGAATGATGGCGATTGCCGCAGTCCGCGCGGCAGAGAATGGAAAGAACGCCAAAGAGGTGGTTGAGCTATTGGAGCGCATCAAGCAAAATATGAATCTGTTTTTCACCGTGGAAACACTTGAATACCTCCACAAAGGAGGGCGCATTGGAGGGGCAACTGCCTTTCTTGGGTCGGCACTAGCCATCAAACCAATTCTTTACGTTAAGGAAGGGCGAATCGAGCCCTTGGAACGCGCCCGTACCCGTAAGCGCGCGGTTGCGCGCCTATTTGAATTGGTGGAGGAAAAGATTGGTTCAAAGGAAACTCACTTCGCCGTGCTGCACTGCGAAGCGGAATCTGAAGCGCGAGAATTTGGAGAACAATTGAAGGCTAAATTTAATTGCGCGGACCTGATGATTGCAGAGGCTGGACCCGTAATCGGCACCCATGCAGGGCCTGGTACACTAGGTGTTGCTTTTTACACATTAGCATGATATTGATATCAACAGACTTTCATTGAATAAAAGTCTGTTGATATATTGCTTGGAGTAGCTACTCAGCATGACCAGATGCCTGATTATACTGTGATAATAAACGAGTTTTGGTAAAATTGAAATGTCTCAACTTGATGCCTCTCACGAAATTCTTCAAGCCGCCTCTCTGATGGCAAAAAACAAACGAGTCATAGCATTCACAGGCGCGGGGATGTCCACCCGTTCAGGTGTCCCTGATTTCCGCAGCCCGGGGACAGGTCTATGGGTGCATCTGGAGGCTGCCGGAACGGACGAAACGCAGTCTGGCACTATTCAGGCATTCGGGCGCGACCCTCAGACCTTCTACGAGCACATGAAGCCTCTCTTCCAGAAGATCCTCTCTGCCGAACCAAACGCCGCCCATTACGCTCTGGCTGAACTCGAAACTAGGGGAATCATTCATACTGTCATCACACAAAACGCTGACCTGCTTCAACAGCGGGCCGGCTCGAAAAACGTTATTGAAGTTCACGGCTCACTGGCTGAAGCCACGTGTATACAGTGTTACAAGGTCAAACCATTCCCTCCTTTGCTGGATCAATTTTTATCCGATGGCATCATGCCGCGCTGCCAAGAATGCGGAGGGGCGATGAAGCCAAACATTATTCTGACAGGAGAACAGCTGCCAGTTCGGGCCATGCTAGCCGCCCAACAAGCCCTCCGCCGCGCCGACATCCTGCTAATTGCCGGAACATCCCTGGCAGGCGGGCCGGCAACAGCGCTAGTTGATCGCGCATATTTGCAAGGCTCGAAACTGATTATCATCAACCAAACACCCACTTTGCTGGATCATGTTGCTGACGTTGTGGTTCACGATGATGTGGTGAAAGTTTTGCCAGCAATAAAGGCAACTTTGCAAAAATTGAAAGAGGGTCCCCATGTATAGGCTGATTTCAGCCCGAGCTTTATATATATTGAGAAGCCTAAACCATACCCCGATGACCAAAAAACAGCTGTCTAGGTATCTAAATTTCATGTCGATTTTGGGACAGGCCGATGATGCCGATCTTGCAAGTATCGACCGTGATGTCAGGTTCCTGCAACGTTGGGGGTTGATTCAATGGGCACGTCAGCAACAGGATATACATCGTATCTATCACATTACAGAAATGGGTCGCAGGTTCCTAAAAGATTGCATCCTAATCGAATCCAATCGTTTTTTCGAAGAATATCGTGGTTTTACTTCAGTTGCGACAATATTGGACCTCCCGGGAAAAAATGAGCGTAACCAGTATATCAACATGCGTCGGGCTTTTATAAATAAGATGATTGGCGAACTCAGGAAATCGCAGTCTGTATTGGGGAAAAAAGAAAGGGCCCGTGGACTCTTGATTCAATACCATCTCTATCGCTTGCAAGGCGAACTTGGGTGGTTGCGGGATATCAGCGGCTCACAGGGGGCGCAAAATGAGCAGAAATAGAATAAGCTGGATTGGTTCACCTAAAGAAGACCCCTCAAAGGTTACATGGATTGGAGATGCATTGGATTCATCAAACACCATTGAGCTATATTGCGAGAAATGCCGGAAAGTGACAGTATGGTTGCTGGTGCGGGAAAGCAAACTAACTAGCAGTGACTTCATAACAGAAAATGCACTGTTGGATGGCAGTGCAGGGGTATTTTTCGCACACTATAGAATCTGCACAGAATGTGAAACAAAAATCAGATATCATTAATCACGCGTAACTGCTTGATCTGCTGTTTAATCTGAATATGGTTTTTTATCGCCAACCCTGGAAGAAGTTTGCTGATCCAGTTCTTTTCGTGTCTGATGCACGTATTGACACGATCCTGGCTTTTATAATTCTTTTTTGCAACAGCTTGTGTTCGCTACTGAAAAAAATCTTTTATTCTTCGCAAAACCTGTTCCTTTGCATCATTGGCTTCGAGGCTACTGAGACTCTTGAGGCAGCCTTGAGCCACGGACTGGGCGCTTTCCGTTGAGGGGTGAGTTGCCCTCGCCTCAACACAATGCTGAAAAAATCTTTTGGCGTCGGCCGTTTGACCTTTTGTGACGGCGATAAACCCCAGACCCAGGGATAGGTTTATGAATACGTTGTGCTCGATATCCGTCTGTGGCGGTTGGCAATGGGTAAACAGCTCTTGGGCTTTATTGAGACACCGACCAGCATTTTGATAGAAGAAAAGTTCCCGCAGCCGATCACCGTTCTGCGATGCCGTTATTCCCAATCGAATGTATTGACCTGTAATGGCGTCATAGCATGAGCAAGCCAAGAGAGCAGCTTGTCTCATGCTGAAACGGTTCTGAGATGCAACTTCCGCAAAAAACGTTTCTTCCATTGAGAAAATAGTATCGAGTGTTTGTTCAGCCAAGAGCAAGTCGCCACGCTCGGCATATTTAACTACGAGTTGCATGGTGTTCAACAGCAAATTTTTCATCAGTACTCATTGCCTGCTGCAGCAAAATTTATTTGTAATAACTTTTGTTTCCAGTAGTACCTATGATAGAACATGAGCAAAGTCATTCGTGTGCAAGGAGCATTTTGGGGAAAGTCATTTTGTCAATTGTCTGTAATTTTTATTAAAATGTACAAAGAGTTGCGTGTTCTCCTATTGATTATCGTTGGCATGGGTGTATCTGCCAGCCTGGTTCTCTCATGAGCAATCCACCTTCTCGTTGTCAACCAGCAAAGAAAAGTCATCCAACCACCGAAAACGGCTTTCTGGGGGAGCATCCACAAGCTCCCAACCGTTATTCGCCCGTGCTATCTGACGGACTCGCCTGTCAGCAGTTCCTTCATGTCTTTTCACAAGGTGGTCTTGCTCCAGCTTTTTGATGAGCTGACTGGCTGCTGCGCGGGTCGTCCACCGATTTGTGCCAATATCATAAACGGTGCTTTTCTTTATCGTAAAGAAGCACGAGCACAGCGATTTGATGCGAGGAAATATTGTCGCGCACAAAAGCCAAGATTCCTTTCATTTTCTGGCGCATAATACTCTCTGCCAATATTCGGAGTTCCTGTGGGATGGGAACTGTTTTTTTATCATGATTGTGCTCTAGGCCTTGCACTTCTTGCTCTACCCATGAATCCTTATACACGTGGTTTACTCGATCTTGGGAGGCATGATATAATATTTTTGGAATTTTCGGAAGATGTCTGCCAAGCTAACCCGCCGCCAACTAGAGGTATTGAGCAAACTTCTGGATCTCTACCACCAAAATGGGGAGCCGATACATTACACCGCCTTGGCAGAACATCTGGGGGTAAGCCCGGTGAGCGCCTATGAAATGCTGCGTATACTTGAGACACATGGAATGGCTGATGCAGAACATCAACGTCCCGAACCGGCAGGCGGACCAGGACGTCCCACGGTAGCATTTCGCCCCTCGTTGGCTGCCATCCAAAGATTGCGAACGTTGACCGGAGGTGACATTCGCAACGAGGAAGAGTGGCAGCAAGTAAAGAACCGCATTTTGCAGCAGATTCAGAACTACCAGAGTCAAGATCTCGAAAAGCTCCTTGATAGGTTAATCGAACATATCCCGGAAGAAACTGTATCGCTCCCGAATCTAGCAAATATTGCAACAGCCATTTTGCTCAATTTGAATTTGATGGGTAAACAGGAAGAAGTAACTAATGTGCGTAGGGCTTTTGCGAACCGGGAACTGTCAGTAATGGCCAGACTGAGCGCGTTACTTGGGCTGGGATTCAGTCTTGCCGTCTCGAAACGGCTTTACTTTCCTTTGGGCAGTCTCTTGTTGAGTCGAGCGGGCGAGATCCTTTCGGCCGTTTCGACTTTGAGTACGGAGAGATCGAATCGCTTAGCCG
Source organism: Anaerolineales bacterium (assembly GCA_020060625.1). Lineage (GTDB taxonomy): Bacteria > Chloroflexota > Anaerolineae > Anaerolineales > Villigracilaceae > Villigracilis. The sequence continues at coordinate 27,678 of JAGUZU010000068.1, forward strand.
ATTTGCTTCGCGAGGTCTCGCGTATTCAGTGAGCCACTCCGACCCTTTTTTTTGTCCGATTGTTTCGGTTTATTTGGAAATCACGGTAAGGATTTTACATGAGGTACATATGAGAACATTCGGATTTGTTGGATGGTGGTAGTCTTGTCACTCCGATTGTTTGCAATAGCGCTGGCGGATGTGGAATTTGCCCGTCTCTGGCACCGTGTTGATCCTCGTCACGCCGCGCATAGTTCTCTAGCTCAACGGCGAGGCCGGCCAAAGACGGGCATATTATAGTGAAGCTTGAGCGGTACGCACGATGAAAAAGTTACCTGCTCATGGACCTTGTTTCGTATGCGGTTCGGAAGATGAACCGGAAATGGGTGTAATTTGGTATGTGCTGGAAGACGGCTCAATTTTTTCTCAAGCGATGTTCAATCACGTTCAAAAGGGTCATCCAGGGTTTGGGCAAGGCGGCGCATCGGCCGCTTTACTGGATGAAGCTATGGGCATGGCGATCTTGCTGGCTGGCTACCGTGTCGCCCCAGTTAACCTGAACATAAATTATCACAAACCTGTTCTGTTCGGACAATCGTTCGCGGTCATGGCGCAAGTAAAGGAAGCATATGGAAAGAAGATCACCGCCTCAGGCGAAATTCGCTTGCTGAATGGAACGTTGGCCGTTAGTGGCGAAGGAATTTTCGTGCAGGCTCCGCAGTGGTTTCAAGTCGTGGAAGCAGGCGTAGGCATAACGCCGAGTACCGAAAGAAAGTCCTGGAGCGAAGAGATGAGCGGAGAGGAAAAGATTTTCTGGAGGCTGAATTGAAGCTTCGATATCGCGGTCACTCCTGCGTAGAAATCAAAGGGAGGCATCATATTTTGATCGACCCGGATTTCACGCGTGAGCCAGATCCAGGCGTGGAATATATCTGCGTTACCTACGGTCATCGACATCACATCGGGCGCATAGCGGACGTGCAAACGGGAACTGTGCTTGCTTCGCTGGATGTATGTGAAATTGCCGGACGCATGGGCGTGCCGCGCAATCGATTACATCCGGTTAAGCCTGGGGAAAAAGTCGGTCCTGTCAAGATCCTGCCGGGCTTCATTCCATTCGACGATTTTGTTAATACGTTTTTCAAGGTGCTCTTCCTAGGGCGTCAGCCCGATCCGGGAGGCACACCGCTCTCTTTCCTGGTGGAGGATGAAATCAGCCTGCTACACATCGGGGATACCCACCGGGCGCCTCTGTCGGAATGCCCTGACTTGCTCTGCCTACCCTGGCACACGCCTCCCTTTCGTGCAGATCACTATAAAAATACACTCATTGAAATGGTAAATTACTTCTCACCTCGTTATATCCTGCCGATTCATTATGATCTGGAACATACTCAGGCGGATCCCCAGGAAATCGATGGGCGTACCAACGCGGTTCTTCTAAATGGATACGGCTGGTATGGATTTACGAATAAAAAGCTGGCAGACTAATTCATGTCATTTTTCCTTTTGATGATTTCTAATGCATTTACCGGAGCGGACAGGTTCACCGCTTCAGGCGTCCCTGACTTCCGCAGCCCGGAGACGGGACTGTGGGCGCGGGCAGAAGCTTTGCAGGAGGGGGGATTTGAGATGGGGACTCTGCAAGGTTTCTACCGCGCCCTCAGGTATGCTTGAAGAGTTTCGAATCGCTCTTCAATGCAAGATTTGCAGCAGAGCCTAATGTAGCGTACTGCACCCCTCCCGGGTTATGCCTGCCTGCTATGTCAGCAAGCCGATTCCAAAAATGCGATTGAACTACATGGCACAATGGAAGAAGTTGTATACATCTCTTGTCACAAAGTAAATCCATCCAAGTCATTTCTGGAACAATTCCTGCGTGGTGTAAGATTTCAGCGGCCCACCCGGGCTGCAAAATCAACAGAAATAGAATAGGCCACCTAGGCTTACTAAAAGTACTGTGCCTGGAGACTCGTCAAAGAAGGAAATGGATTCATCAAACACCGTTGAACTATATTGCGAGAAATGTCAGAGGGTGAAAGTATGGTTGCTTATGTGGGAAAGCAAATCAACTAGCTGTGGCTTCATAACAGGAAATGCACTGTTGGAGGGCTGGGCAGGAGTATTTTTCTCGCTATATGGAATCTGCTCGGAATGCGAAACGAGAATCCTGTCTCACGAGACCTGGGTACGGTACTGATTGGCTGTTCAAGGCATTTTTATATCCGTAACCCGAAAGGGATGTTGATGAAAATACTGTTATTCATACTTGTTGGACTTTTGGGACTTGTGTATGCCCTGTATTACTGGCGGGAAATCCGCCCGGAAATTAACACTCGACGCAACTTATCCACTCTGGGGGAAGAAGCTCCTCTCCTCCAAGAGGACGGTATCACATTTCGGGATCTGAATAAAAACGGGCGACTTGACCCTTATGAAGACCCGCGCTGTTCCGTTGAAGATAGGGTGGAAAATCTCTTGTCACAGATGACCTTGGAAGAAAAAGCAGGCATGATGTTCCATACCATGATCGGCATGAATGACGATGGCTCATTGCAGGAGAGGGGTATTCTCATGCCGCCATCGTCCGACCTGATCGTCGGCCGGCTCATGAATCACTTCAATGTGCTCCAAACTGCTGAACCGCGCCAGATGTCGGAATGGTACAACCGCATTCAAAAATTGGCAGAACGAACACGATTAGGCATCCCTATCACGATTTCATCCGATCCCCGGCATGCCGTCACTCAGAACCCGGCGACCACCATGCTGGCGGGGCAGTTCTCCCAATTCCCCGAGCAGACTGGACTTGCCGCTGCACGCGATGTTGAACTGGTTCAACAATTTGCCGATATCGCCCGGCAGGAATACCTGGCGGTAGGCATTCGCCTGGCATTGCATCCGATGGCAGACCTGTCCACCGAGCCGCGGTGGGGTCGGGCGAACGGTACGTTCGGCGAAGACGCCGACCTTGCCTCTGAGATGATTGCCGCTTATATCCGTGGCTTTCAAGGGGAGCGGTTGGATGCGCAAAGCGTTGCCTGTATGACCAAACACTTCCCAGGCGCGGGTCCGCAGAAGGATGGTGAGGACGCGCACTTCCCTTATGGCAGGGAACAAGTCTATCCCGGCGGAAAGTTTGAATATCACTTGAAACCGTTTGAAGCGGCGTTAAATGCCGGCACGGCGCAGATCATGCCATATTATGGAGTGCCGGTTGGTCTTCCGTTTGAAAAGGTCGGCTTTGGTTTTAACAAGGATGTCATCACCGGCCTGCTACGAGAGAAATACGGTTTCGATGGTGTGGTCTGCACAGCTTGGATGCTCATCAACCCGGTCAAGGTAATGGAACGTGAACTTATTCCTGCCAGAGCCTGGGGGGTGGAGCATCTATCAGCGGCTGGACGCATTCAAAAGGCCATTGAGGCGGGCGTGGATCAGTTCGGAGGCGAGGCATGTCCCGAAGTCCTTGTGGCACTGGTTCGCAGTGGTAGGATCAAGGAGGAGCGGATTGACCAATCCGTTCGCCGCCTGCTGCGAGATAAGTTTCGCCTGGGATTGTTCGACGATCCTTACGTTGATCCTCATATCGCTGAACAGACCGTTGGCAACCCTGAATTTCGCAAGGTTGGGGAACTTGCCCAGCGCAAATCCATCGTATTGTTGAAAAACGAAAAAGGGATCCTCCCGCTCAAGGGTGAGTTGAAGATTTACGTTGAGAATATTAATCCCGAAACCGCCAGCCAGTATGCGCAGGTCGTCAATAACCTGGCTGATGCAGACGTTGCCATTCTGCGCCTGAACGCTCCATATGAGAAACTCAAAGGTTTAATGGAGAGTTATTTCCATACCGGCGATCTGGATTTCAAAAGCAGGGAAAAGGAGCATATTTTGGATGTAATGAGCCGTGTGCCCACGATTGTTGATATTTACCTGGAACGCCCCGCGGTCATCCCCGAGATTGCTGAACAGAGTGCCGCCCTGCTGGCGAATTTTGGCGCAAACGATGGCGCGGCGCTGGATGTAATTTTTGGCAAATTTGCGCCCCAGGGGAAACTCCCCTTTGAATTACCCGCATCGATGGAAGCCGTGCGAAGGCAAAAAGAAGATGTGCCCTATGACTCTGAGAATCCATTGTTCCCATTCGGGCATGGGTTGATCTATTAGCACCACATCGCCTGCTTCAGGACAAAGCAGGCGATGTAATTTTATTGATTATCCAGGCTGCGCTCCGCTGTTATCAAATCCCTTAGTGACACGGAGATTGTCTTCAGTTGCTTTTCGGAAAGTGCCAGGGGCAGCCTCTCAATCCACTGGTTGCGGACCTCAATTGCCTTTTCAATCAGGGCGCGCCCTTTGGCGGTTAGTGTTAATTGTCTGACCCGTCTATCCTTGGGGGATTCCGCCCTGTCAACCAATTGTTCTTCCACCAATCTATTTATCAACTGACTGGCTGCCGCCACGGTGATATCCAAATGCTCACCCATTTCTGAGATGTCATTCGCGCCACGATAATACAGGTGCATCAGGATACCGAAATGAGACAATGACAACCCTGATGCTTTGACAAAGTGCATGTAATTGCGCATGGATCGGCTGATAAACCGTTCGGACCATTCCATCAAAACCTTGTTGAATTCAATCGCATCCGTCATCCTGACTCCAATCTGAAAATTTCGGTTTTAGATCTAATTTTACCTGACTGCAAAAGCTGTACATATTCGTATCCCGTCAATAAAGGTACTACTCAATACATAAATACCCAAAGACGGTCTCGATCATCCAGAGTGTGCCCCGTCAGGCTTTTCCAAACGAATGGCAATTCAACGTCAAAGAGTAATCCGCCATTCAACACGGATATTTCAAATACTTTTACATTTCGCGGCAAAGATAGCAATGGGTTGCCACCCGCGAACTGTACAAGTCGATTATGTTTGCTGTTCTTGATTTTGCGAAGATATTCGGGGGAAAGTGGTGTGAATACAATTTTGCTTATTCCGTCTCCGGAGGTACAAACCAGCGACAGCGGCTCTTCAAACGCCTCGATAATTTGTATATTCAGATCATAGCCGCAGGCTTTTGTAACAATACTGTTAAGCCAGATAAGCGGATTGTCAACATGAACATCACGCGCAAGTCTTTCCCGTTTGATTCGCAAGTCCTGCACCGCCCAAAGAACCACCTGTTCCCTCAGCCCATCAATAGCCCTTCTTTGCCGTTCATTCCCCATACTTATCAATGCGC
>JAGUZU010000152.1 GCA_020060625.1 Anaerolineales bacterium
TATAGTATTGCTCTGTAAAAACTACGCCTACCGCGAAGATTTTGCGCGTAGGTCGGATTGCCAATCCGACTTACTTTGGCTGCGGCTTGCCGCGCTATATGTGACTACAAGACTAATCGGCATTATAGCACGCATGTTCAAGTATTCGCCGACGGGAGGCTTAAAAAATTCGGTACAATACAAACATTGTTCATGCGCTCATGGTGAATTTGAAGGCTCTTTGGTATTTGGTGGGGTTCCCTTTTTTTCACCACAGGGATCACGGAGTCCACAGAGAAAAACCTTTAAAAAATCTCCGTGCTCTCTGTGCGCTCTGTGGTAAATAGGTATTACCCCACTTAATCCTGAAGAGCCAATTTGAACAGGCACGCCAATTCATGTCTCCAATTCCTGTAAGCAAGACCAAGATCATTTCGCCCCGCCGCCGCCCGGAACTGCTCACGCGCAAGCGGCTGTTGGACATGCTGTTCGACGCGCTCGATAAAAAACTGACGCTGGTTTCCGCGCCCGCCGGATATGGCAAGACCTCCCTGTTGATCGATCTGGCTGACCAGAGCGACCTGCCCTGCTGCTGGCTGGCTCTCGATGAATTGGACCGCGATCCCCTTCGTTTCGCCGCATATTTTATTGCCGCGCTGGCGGAACGTTTTCCGAAATTTGGCGTCCAGTCGAAAGGCGTGCTGGACAGCATGGAGTCGTTCGAAGGGGATACGGAGCGCTTGTTGGTCACCCTCGTGAATGAATTGTACGAACAGGTTCACGAGCATTTTATTTTTGTGCTGGACGATTTTCATTTGCTGGACGGGGTACAGTCCATTCAAAACCTTGTCAACCGTTTCGTTCAATTGGCGGATGAGAACTGCCATCTTGTCATCTCTTCGCGCACGTTAGCGAGTTTGAATGATCTGCCGCTGCTGGTCGCGCGCGAGCAGGTCAGTGGTTTAAGCTTTTCAGACCTTGCTTTTCAACCGCAGGAATTGCAGGCTTTGCTTGCGCAAAACAGGGACATGCAGATTTCGGATGAGGAAGCCCGGCGCTTGATCGAGGAGACGGAAGGCTGGATCACCGGTTTGCAGTTCTCCGACGCCGGAGTCTTGCGAAGAAACCCAATCCAGCTTGGGTCGAAAGACAACGCGGGGTTGTTCGAATATCTGGGTCAGCAGGTGTTGGACCGCCAGCCTCCCGATCTGAGGGAATTCGTTTTGCGCACGTCGCTCCTGGAGGAATTCGACGCCGCGCTTTGCGAGGAGGTGCTTGCGCCTCTTTACCCTGAACCGCAGGACTGGCACAACCGGATCAAGGCGATTGCGCGCAACAACCTTTTTGCCCTGCCGGTCGGCGAGGACGGAAAATGGCTCCGCTATCACCACCTCTTTCGGGATTTCATCCGCAACCATTTCCAGCGTGAACGTCCCCACGAAGTTGGACCAATTCTTTCCCGTCTTCAGGCTGCTTATGAAGGCATGGGGGAATGGGAAAAGGCGCATCATATCTGCCGGCGATTGAATGACGCGAACCTGCTCGCCGGCATGGTCGAACGGGCAAGCACGTCCATGCTTCAACGCGCGCACCTGACGATGGAATCCTGGATCAATGAATTGCCGCCATCCATGTTGCGGACCCGTCCGGGGCTGCTCTCCATCCGCGGGACGATTGCTTATACAAAAGGAGACTTGCAGGAAGGGTTGGACCTGCTGGCGCAGGCTGAACGAATGCATCGTCAGGAGCAGGATATTCCCGGCTTGATTTTAACGTTGATCCGGCGCGGCTCGGCGTACCGTTTCCTGGGAGATTACACCGCGTCGCTGCGCGATGCGGAGGAAGTGATTGCGCTCACCGAAACCAGCGACGAGCGCCAGATGCTATTCGCGGACGCCCTGCGCCTGAAGGGACTGGCTTTATATCGGCTCGGTAAAGCCAACCAGGCGGTCGCCTTCCTGGAACGCGCATTGGAGATATGCCTAGTTTATGATAAAGCCAATGTGCCGATCCTGTTGATGGAAACAGGCATGGCGTATCGCGCCATTGGGAATTTTGCGGAAGCGCGCAATGCCTATGAGCAGGCATTGACGATCTGGCAAAAGGAGGGAAACTTTCTCTGGCAGGCAAGTCTCCTGAATAATATCGCCAGTTTGTATTATATCCAAGGAAACTATGAAAAAGCTGCACTAGCGTATGAGGAAGCGATGCTTTACGCCCGCCGCAATCGTTATATCCGCCTTGATGCCTTGATTTCCATTGGGCTTGGCGATTTATACACCGAATTGGGGGATTTTGAAATGGCAAGACAAAATTATTGGCATGTCGCTGATATTCTTCAGGATATGGATGATCGTTTCCTGTTCCATTTTTCATCGCTGGCGCAGGCAAATTTGGCGTTCCTGAAAAAAGAGGTTGGTTCGGTTCATAATTTTATAAAGGATGTTGAAAACCCCATTGTTTCCGGCGGATCAAGCTACGAGCATGGTTTTCTTGATTTAATTCAGGGACGCTTTTATTTGCTTGAAGAAAAATTTAGCAAAGCAGCCGAGCGATTTGAAAATGCTGAGGCGCATTTTACTCAAGACGGCAGGAATATCGAAGCGGTTACGGCGCGAATATGGCGGGCAGCGGCTTGTTATCAAGATGATAAACCAAACGACTCTATTCAAATCCTGAATGCCGTAGCCACGGATCGGGGGAAAATCAATCACGCTGCCATTGTTGCCGCATATCAGGCGCATGAATGGCTGAAAGGATTGAGGAGCGCTCCAAAAATCGGGCGGGTAATTCGTGATTTGTTCGCTCAGGCGGACCGTTTGGCAAACGAGATTCCCACCATCCGCCGCCAGCTGCGAAGGCAGGCTCGGGTGGTCTCCGCCCCCGCGCCAAAACTCTCCGTCAAAGCCTTCGGGCAGGCGGAGGTGCGCGTTGATGGAAGACTGATTACCAATTCCGACTGGCAGACCCAATCCGTTCGCGAACTTTTTTTCTACCTCCTTGCAATGTCGAAACCGCTCACCAAGGAACAGATCGGCGAAGCGCTCTGGACGGAACGATATGAACCCGCAAAATTGAAATTACGCTTCAAGAACGAAATCTACCGCCTTCGCCGCGCTGTGGGGCAGGATGTGGTTCTTTTTACCGATGTATTCTATGCCTTCAATCGAAACTTGGATTATGAATATGATGTCGAAGCCTTCGAGTCTTTTCTCGCCAGGGCAAAGACGGCGCAAAGGTCTGATGAACAGATCGAGTATTACCAAAAAGCGGTGGACCTGGTGCATGGTCCTTACCTCAACGATGTGTATACGGATTGGGCGGCGTTCGACCGCGAACGGCTGGGGCAGGCATACCTTGCCGCATTGGCAAATCTGGCTGATTTGTATCAAAAACAAGCGCAGCCCGAAAACGCCATCCATCTTTGTGAACGCGCCATTGATTATGACTCCGGCTATGAAGCCGCATACAGGATATCCATGCAAGCCTACAGCCGGCTGGGCGACCGGGCGTCCATCCGGCGTGTTTACCAATCCTGCTGCGAAGCCATGAAAAACCTGTTCGACCTGCCGCCGTCAAAGGAAACGGAATCGCTATACCAGCGTCTCACGGCTTAAATAAACAGTCCCTGCAACTTTGCAAAAATCAGTCTTTCGAGGCTGATTTTTTTTATTTTTTGAAGCCTCTTTTGAAGCCTGGGGGGGAGTATTCTACAAACATCAATCTGTTCCAACCCAAACCTGAAAGGAATTTCACAATGAATAACAAACTCAACCTTTTCGTCCTGTCCCTGTCAAAGATCAACCGCCAACACATTCAACTCTTCTTTATGGCGCTTACGCTTGCCCTGTTTGTCCTGGGCGCAGGTGCGTTGGAGGATGGCGGCGGGACCAGCCGATAGTGATTTTGACGTTGGCTGTGGCAGCCGGTTTGGCGGCTGGCATTGGGCGGGCGCGCTGGCGCGGTCATCCATACCAGCCGCCGGAACTGAAACACCCGTGGCTGGTGCTCGTCGCTTTCCTGCCGCAGTTCATCGCCTTTTACCTGCCAGATACCCGCCATCAAATTCCAGATGAATGGGCAAAGGTCTTTCTCGCCTCCTCCCAACTTTTGCTTCTTGGTTTTGCCTGGCTTAACCGTAAACTGCCCGGGATGACGATCCTGCTTGTTGGAACGGCGCTCAACTTCACAGTCATGGCGGCGAACGGTGGTTTCATGCCAATCAGTCCGCAGACAGCCAGCCGCCTTGTCCCTGTGGAAGTGTTGCGGGACATTTCTCCCGGAGAAAGATTCGGCACTAAGGATATCCTCCTGCCCCCGGAGGAGACGCGCTTCGAATGGCTTTCGGATCGTTTCCTGCCCCCAGCCTGGTTCGCTTATCAAGTGGCATTCAGCCTCGGTGACGTATTTCTTGCCTTTGGCGTGTTCCGGCTGCTTGCCGCGCAAAATCAATTTACCCAACCTGTAAAACAGGAGTTAACATGATTTCCTCTCTTTCCTACCAGCCTCAATTACAAATGAAAGTTGCGCCAATTGAAGCATCGAATGGATTGAGCCGCGTGTTTGCCGCCGCGGTGGTCAACCGCCAGTTTTGCCAGATGCTTTTGCAGGACCCGTACTACGCCCTGCAGAATGGATACCTTGGCGAAACTTTTAAACTCAGCGATGAAGAGCGCGACCTGATCGTCTCCATCCGGGCGGAATCCCTCTCCGACTTTGCCAGGCAGATAAATTTTGTGTTGGGAAATCAAGCCTAGTTCAAATGCTCATTCGGCATAAACCCCCCTTGAAAAACGTCGTTGAGGCGTTTTTTGAATTTGACTTTAATGATTGCCCCCAAAAGGCCGGAGTCCATGTTTCAAGCCTTTGACGCCATTCTCCTTGTGCTGGATCACCATGGAAAAATACTAGACTACAAGACCGGTAACGGCGCCGGTCTACAGCCGGTTTCCGCCTTTCCAATGGAATCCCCGGCAAGATTTCAGGATTTCGTTCCGGTGGATGTGGCGCGAAAATACGAAAATGCCATTCGGGAACTGCACAACGGGAACAGGTTCGTTTCCTTCGATTACATACTCCGCTCATTGGCGGGTGAATCCTGGTACGAGTCCTGCCTGATCCCCTTTACGGATGGGCAGAACATCATGTTTATGTGGAATGTTACAGCCAACGGGAAACAGCCGGTTGCGAGCATATCCTTTAGTCAGGATATGACGCTTCAAAACTGGCTGAAGGTCCTGCGATTTCGGGACCAGGAAACGGAGGATCACGCCTACCGTGTCACCGAGATGACCCTGCGCCTCGCGGAACGGGTCGGCGTCGCCGATTCGGAGTTGATCCATATTCGCCGCGGCGCCATGCTGCATGATATTGGGAAAATAGCCATTCCAGACAGAATCCTCTTCAAGCCAGCCCCGCTGACGGAAAGCGAATGGGACATCATGCGCCACCATCCCATCATCGCCACGGAAATCCTTGGATCGAATCCGTACCTTGCGCCGGCTCTTGCAATTCCACGCTCTCATCATGAAAAATGGGACGGAAGCGGCTATCCCGACGGGCTGGCGGGCGAGAACATTCCCATATCTGCGCGGATCTTTGCATTCGCCGATGTGTACGACGCCCTTACCTCGGACAGACCCTACCGCAAAGCCTGGCGGCGCGTGGATGCGCTCGACTATATCCTTAAACAAAGCGGAAGGCATTTCGACCCGTCCATCGCGCCGGTGTTCATCGATATGATCTAACCCGTCTGGCGCGTCAGTTGCAGCGAGGGGACCGCTGATGCGATATGGGGAAATTTTCCTGGGGAGGCACGCCGGTCTTCACCCGGCGTGTGTTTTTTAAGTTTGGGAGCCTTTTATTCGGTATTTTATAGTTTGAGGCGTTACCAATATCGTTACAGCCAACAGTATCACTACCGCCCTCGTAAGTGGGTTTGAAAAAACTTCATGGAATTCGAGAAAGAAAAGCGCCCATAAAGGTCCCAGAAGGGCGAAGATAAAAAAAATTCCACCGTCTCTTATATCAAGACGTCTATACGCCAGCCAAAGATTATAGGGAACAATCTGCGCGCTTGTGTAGCTTATGATGATGGGGATGATGGTTTTTATCATTTCAATCCACGGAATAGCGCTCAACCCTGCAAGCACCTGGACAGAGGTAACCCCGAAGGCAAGGAAATACCCAACATGGAAGCCCACATAAGCGCCTTGATGAACGTATAAGCGAAGCGCCGTAGATGTGCGCATCTTCTGCTCCATCCAAAACGCATTGTCTTTTGTGTTTATCAGCGCGGCGATCAAGGGCGGGAGGGCGAGAGTCCCGGCTGCATATAAGACCATGGAATAAACATTTCCCTCGGTATTTAGTGCCTGCCACTGCAGGGAGGGAGCGAGCAAGAAATGAGCCAATAGCCAAATCCATATCCACACAATCGCTTTCAAAACACGCGAAGCGGATATTTTGCTTGTGATTTTATTGACAACTGAAACAGCCATGCGGGGCCAGGCAGGGGGCGGTCCTTTTTTTGATTCTTCCAGCATGGCTTGATAGTCAGCGGGGGAAATGAAATTTAAATTTCCAAGTGGAAAATGGGCATTCGACGAGTTGGGAGGCGGGTCAGCCCCTTCAATGTTTTCTCCCGGAAAGATTTTCTCCGCTTCTTGTGGATTCAATGCGCGATAATTTCCCGACTCCAGTAAAGTGATTGCATCGGCAGGTCTCTTTATTCCTCCATGTTGGTTCAGGATCTTGACCAGACTTAATAACACCACCCGGTGGCTGGCGTCAATTCTGCTTTTGCCGCGTTCCCAGTCGCTGATGGCCGCCCCGCTAAAGCCATAATCGCCCATTTCCAAGCCCAGCAGTTCGCCCAGTTTTTGCTGCGTCAAGGGTTTATGCGTTTTGGGGTCGATGGACTGCAGGCGAAAGAAGCGAAGCCGTTTGCCAAACTCCATATTGATTCCTACATCTTTCCCGATTCAAGCATTACTTGAAAATATCAAGCGACACCCGATGGCTTTTTGGTCCCGTCCGATATATAACGGCACAAAGAAAGTGCCGCACATTAACAATCTATGATTTCAATTTCCAGGTGATGCGAATCGATGTGCCGTTATTTTTGCGCGAGCGAATCTCCATCTCTGCGCCGATGATGTGGGCGCGTTCCTTCATGTTTGCCAGCCCAAAGTGGCGGTTGGCGATCAACGTGTTGAGGTCGTCGTTTGAATCAAAGCCTTTGCCGTCGTCCTCGATGGACAGGTCCACGTGGTCGTTTGAGATGGCGCCGGAAATGGTCAGGGTACGGGCATCGGCGTGACGCAGGGCGTTTTCGCAGGCTTCGCGCGCGATATGGTAGAAATGCTCCTCCATTTTCTCGGGCAGTCTTTCCGCGCCGGCTTGAAGGCTCAAGACAATGTTGACATCCTCGTTCTTTTCGCGGAGGTCCTCCACAAATTCATTGAGCGCGTACGCCAGTCCCTGGTCGAGCATGGGCGGGCGGAGGTCGTTGATGATTTCGCGCAGGCGCTTTTTGATGTCTTCGTATGTGGAGAGGAACGATTGCGGAAGCGTCCTCTGATCCAGGCTGTTGCGCATGGTTGCGAGCGGGTTTAGCACGGCGTCGTGCAGGTCGCGTGAGATGCGTTTGCGCTCATTCTCGATGCTTTCGATGTCGGTTTGGTAAAAATTCCGAAGATGCTCGGATTGGAGGATGTTGCTCAGGGCAACGGCGGTCTGGTTTGCAAGGGATTGCAGGATGGGGATTTCGACTTGCGGGTAGAGGTCGTCGGGGTCGCGCCTGCCGAGTAACCAAAAGCCGAGGGTTTTGTCTCCAACTTTGAGCGGGAGGATGAGGCGGGTCCAATCTTCATTGGAAGAAAGGGCTGGGAGGTAACGTCCAGCCTTTTGGGTGAGGCTGTCGAAATCAAAGGCATCGTCCGGGGTGTTTTTGGCGAGCAGGGGAGTGAGATGTTTTTCGGATGCTTGCAGGAAGGCGTATTGACGGACCAGCAGGCTGGGAAAGATTTCGTCTTCGAGCAGCGCCAGCAGGCTGGAGAGGGAAGCGCTGACGGCAATGCGGCTGGAATAGGTTTCGGGCAGGCGCTGGTAGGGAAGTTTGATGCCGAGGAAACGCTGGTCTACCAACGCCTGAAAGCGCGGGAAGAGCAGGATGGAGAGAATCCCGGTCGCAGCGGCAGCCATCATCGCAACGAAAATCCAATTTTCGTGCGAGATGGGCATACGAGCAATGGGGATCACCAGCAGCAGCAATAGGACCCCGAGCAGGATAAGGTATGCGTAAAGCGCGATAAAACGGTTGAGACGAATTTCCAGCCCGCCCGATTGATGGCTGTAAACCACGTAGAAATACATGAGCGGCATGAATGGCATGGAAAGAAGCCCAAGCGGAGCAATGACGGGAGCCTCGCTGCTTATGATAAATATGCCCAACAGAATCGACGGGGCAAAAGCTATAAGAATAGAAATGGCAAGTATGCCCACCGAGCGGCGCTGGTGTGGCTGCTTGATGTAATGGAAAGCTTGCAAGATGATGCTGCCGATCACCGCCATCAAAAAGCCAAGGGCATACAAGCTCTTAGGGAGGAGTTGAAAGACTTCTGCCGCCGCCAAAGAGAAACCAAGCACGTACACGAAAACCCAAAACGCTTGGGGCAGTTTTTTTAGCGGACGGGGAAACGCCCAATGCAAATGCAGGTAGACAGGAAATAGCAGCCATGTGGTTGCATGGAGCAGAATGGAACTTTCCCAAAGACGGCGGGAAGATAGCGAACCAAAGATCAGCCAAAGCGCCGTAAGGTAGGTTGCGGCAATGAACAGGGTGCGGAGTAAATTTTTGGGACGAATCAGCAACTGCCCTGCAAAGCCAGCAAACCAGAAAACAAAAGCCAGCCACCAGACATTAAAGAAGCGGTTTATGAACGCATCTCGATCAAAGCCGGCAAACCTCCATGGGATGACAATCTCTTGCTCGTCGCGTTGGACGGTGATCTGCACAACATCGCCCGCTTTTGCGCCATCAAAAAATATCACATGTGCATCCTGCTGATATTCATCAAAGGTGACATCCCCTACTTTCAAGAGAACATCACCTATATGTAAAGTAGGTTCAAGGTTGACGTCTGCCTGAATTTCATCCACGCGACCATTCGTAGGGCTGAAACTGAAACCCGGATATGGGGCAACAAGCAAAATACCGTAGGCATACCAACCCAACACGATAAAAACAGAGAGGGCGATGGGCAGTTCACTAACTTGCCAACGTTGAGATGAAGTGGAGTGCATAAGCTCCTCTTTGTGAAGTTGGAAAAGGAAAGGAGGTGGTTCGAATTATAGCGCAGGAAACCGTTTTTCTCGGCTAGAAATGTTGTCTGTAAAACTAAATAAAAAGGAGAATTTCAAATGAAACACATGCAAAGTTTTTACAATCGGTTGTCTTCCAACAAGAAGGCATCGCTCAAGCGCAAGAGTCGTCTGGCTGCCGTAATGCACTTAAGCCCCAACAAGCTCAGTAAGGCTGCTGTGTTCGATCCTTGGTATGTCTGGAGCGCCGAGTCATCGCCCGAAACATCTAGGTAAGGAAGTCAGCGGGCTGGGAGAAATCCCAGCCCGCCTCTTTGCAAAAACCAAAGATCTTTGAGACCTTTAGGGTCGAGGAGGTAGACAAATGGAAATATTTACAAAACTCGCCAAGAAATTTTCAAAGATTCCAAATGTGAAGGATTGGGGTGAAATCCAATCCGTGTTTCAACGCGCCGCGTCTGCGAAGCCCAAGTACTGGCTCTTACCTGTTCGCGCCTGCGAGTCGGTCGGTGGGGATGAAGAGCGGGCGCTTCCTGCTGTGCTGGCAACAGCTTGCGGTCACGTCGGCATCATTCTCGTGGACGACATGCTGGATGCCGATCCGCGCGGAGTACATGTGAAGGCGGGGGAGGCAGGGACGGCAAATATGGCATCCGCTTTACAGGCGGCGGCGGGAGTGGCAATTTCTGAAAGCGATATGCCATCGTCATTGAAATTGCGGGCGATGAAGGCGGTCAATGCGATGTTCCTTGCCACGTCGCTGGGGCAGTATTGGGATGTGAACACGGTCATCGAAGATGAAGAGACGTATTGGAAAATTGCGCGCGCAAAAAGTTCGCCCTTCTTTTCGACTGCGTTTGAAATCGGAGCGCTGGCGGGCGGCGCGTCGCTTGAAGTGGCGGCTCAGATCAAAGAGTTGGGAGTCATTTACGGCGAGATGATCCAAATTCACGACGACCTGGACGATACGCTTGCAGTCCCTGCCAAGCCCGACTGGAACGTCGGGCGCGCATCCCTGCCGATCCTTTTTGCGCAGGTGGTGGAGCATCCGTCCCGCTCACGGTTTGGGGAACTTCGTCCGTATGTCTGCGAACAAGCGTCGGCGTTGGAGGAGGCGCAGCAGATTCTGATCGAGTGCGGCGCGGTTAGTTATTGCATCCATCAATTGCTGGAGCGGTACGATCAGGCGCGGAAAATCACGTCTGCTTTGCCGCTCGAAAAGCGTGACGTGATGGATGCGGTCTTTGAAGATGTGACTCAGCCGGTCTTTCGCCTGCTCGAAGAAGCGGGAGCGACACCCTGACGCCTCAATCTTGATCGGGCGTGATCAGCCCCATTTGCCTTGCCTTTGCGATGGCTTCCGCCCGGGTCCTTGCCCCCAGTTTGATGTATGCGCCGGAAAGCAGCGTGCGAAACGACGAATGCGTGATGTGCATCTTTTGGGCGAGCGCCATGCTTTTATCCCCGGGGAACGCCGCGCACAACGAAAGCGCCTCGAGTTGACGCGGGCTGAGCTGCTTGCCGTTTTCATTCTCCAAATGCCTGCCGTACAAGTCTCCCGCTTCCTCGCTTAAATAGACCCCGCCCTCCGCCACAGACCTGATGATGGCGGGCAGGTTGGCGTTGGCGTTCTGGTCGTCTTTGAGGACGTAGCCGTTCGCGCCCGCCGCCATCACCTCGCGGATCAGTCCGCGTTCGGCGCGCATGCTGACGACCAGAATGTTCAGGTTGGGGTGCCCTTCGAGCAGATTCGGAATGACGTGCAGGATGGGATACGGATTGCGATTCTCCGCCGAGGTCGGCACGCTGACATCCAATATCAAAACATCCACTTCCCCTTTTTGCAGCACAGGCTCCAGCAAATCTGCGACGCTCATGGTCGCGGCGACTTCGATCTGGGGGTCTTTGCCAAGTTTGGACAGATACCCTTCCACGGTGATTGGATGGTCGTCCAATATGGCGACTCGTATTTTCGATTGCATATAATGCTCCCGCTTGGTTTTATAAAACGTATTACGAAAATGTCCGGCGTTTTGTTCCTGGTGCGTTTCCCTGGCAAGTATATTACCAACTCACAGACAGGGTAACAGAAAGACGAGCCGGTTTCAAGAGATACAGTACAAATGCCTATGCCCATTTCATTGACTGCTCGAAGAGAGCCGCTACAATAGAGGTACGAATGAAATGGGCAAATCTTCCCACTTTCACGAGGAACATGGGGGGAACAGGGTGCGCGCCAGCCTCCGGGCGGCTCGAACGCTAGTGGACTGGCGGAGGAGGCTGGGCGCGCCAAGGGGTTTCTTCCCTACTTGCCGGCGCATCGGCGCAAGGGGAGGGGACACCCGATGCGAAATTATGGGGCGCACGCCGCGAGCGGGAGCGGCGTGCGAGTTTTATATAAACCTTCTCTAACCGTAATGCATCAAGATAAAATGTTACTTTGAGGGGATACGTTGCATCAAGCAGAAATGTTACCGAGAAAGATTCCAAAGTTTGGCGGTTTTGAGGTCAA
>JAGUZU010000097.1 GCA_020060625.1 Anaerolineales bacterium
ATAGCGCGGCAAGCCGCAGCCAAAGTAAGTCGGATTGGCAATCCGACCTACGCGCAAAATCTTCGCGGTAGGCGCAGTTTTTACAGAGCAATACTATAACCGCCTCTTTTTTTGCGTCCAATGATAGACAATCATCTATTTGAAAGGAGAGAAGCCATGAACGAACTTCCCGTCAACCAAGGTACATGCTGTGAAGACGAATGCTGTGAAACCGGCGTCTGTGATTGCTGCTAAATCCGCTCGCAAAAATTTTTTATCAAAATCTATAGACAAATATCTATATAAGGAGAACCCGATGACCCAATCCCCCACCCCCATCCATGACGTAGTCCGCGAGCATTATGCGGAACGGATCAAAAACTCCGCCTCGTGTTGCGGACCTTCGGATTGCTGCACACCCGAAAACAATCTCTACCCGACAGATCTACTTGCCACCCTCGACGGTGAAGCGCCTGTCAGCTACGGCTGCGGCGACCCGATCACGCTGGCGTCGCTGGAACCCGGTCAGACCGTGCTGGACCTCGGCTCCGGCGCGGGACTCGACTGCTTCTTTGCCGCGAAAAAAGTCGGCGAGAGCGGAAAAGTCATCGGCGTGGATATGACCCCGGAGATGATCGAACGCGCCAGGTCCGGCGCGAAGCGGATGAACCTCACGAACGTCGAATTCCGCCAGGGATTCATCGAAGACCTGCCCGTCGAATCCGGCACGGTGGATGTCATCGTCTCAAACTGCGTCATCAACCTCTCGCCGGATAAATCCAAAGTGTTCAATGAGACCTTCCGCGTATTGAAGCCCGGCGGCAAACTGGCGGTTTCGGATATCGTCACCGACGGCGAACTGCCGGATGAAGTGAAGAAAAGCCTGAGCGCGTGGGCGGGATGCGTGGCAGGCGCGGTGGAAGCGAAGGATTACACCGCCATGATGGAAGCGGCAGGCTTCACCGATATTTCCATCAAGCCGGTTTTCTTCGACAAGCAAACTGTGGACGACGCGCTGGGTGAAATGGAACTGGACACAAGCAGCTATTCGAAGGAAGATGTTTACAAGGCAGTGTACAGCGCAAAGATCACAGCGTACAGACCCGCATAAAATCTCTGTTATGAAAAAAACGGACGGCGATTCTCGCCGTCCGTTTTTTTCATCGGTTTGTTATCTTTCCTCCATTGACAGTACAATCGTTCGGGAGTAAAAACAAACCGACCAGTCGGTTTTATTTCTTACTACTGGATAAGAGAAGAAAGTTGAACATGCAACAACGAAGCGAAGAGACAAGATCGAAGATCATGGAATCCGCCATTCGGTTGTTTTCCGCGCGAGGCTACAACAAAGCCAGCGTGGATGAAATCTGCGCCGAGGCGGGGATCAGCAAAGGCGCGTTCTACCACCACTTCAAGAGCAAGCAGGCGCTTTTCCTTGCCCTGCTCGACGGCTGGTTAAAAACCATCGACGATGCAATCGAGGCGTCGAAGGATAAACCCATCCCTGAAACCTTCAAGCAGATGACACAAGCCTTCCCCTATCTCTTCGAGAGCGCGGGAGAAAACCTGCCGATATTCCTCGAGTTTTGGCTGCAAGCCAGCCGCGATGAAAAGGTCTGGCAGGCAAGCATTGCGCCGTACCGCCGCTATCACAAACAATTCAGCGATCTCATCAGGCAGGGTGTGGAGGAAGGCTCTTTCGTGGAAGTAAATCCCGAACTGACTGCGCGCATGATCATCTCCACAGCGATGGGATTGTTACTGCAAAGCCTGCTCGACCCCAAAGGCGCGAAATGGGAAAAGGTGGCGCGCGAAAGCACGTCCATGCTGGTGGATGGTTTGTTGAGAAAGTAATGTCGTTGCGAGCGAAGCAATCCACAAGCGCCAAGAAGAGATTGCTTCGGGAAAAACATCCTCGCAATGACGTAAAACCAAACAGGAGACATAAAATGAAAATCATAACCGATTGCGCGGCAGACATGCCGAACGAAGAACTTGAACAGTTGGAGATCGTCCAAGCCCCACTGTTCATCCAATTCCCCGAAGGCGAAGTGAACTCGGCGGATATTTCCGCGGACGATTTCTACAACCGCCTCGAAGCGATGCGCCCGCAAATCCCGACCACGGCACAGCCTTCGAGCGGCATCTTCGCGGAGTTGTATCGCAAGGTGGCGGAGAAGAGCAAGGACATTCTCTCGATCCATATTTCGTCCGGCTTGAGCGGTACGATCAACTCGGCAATGGATGGCGGGGAACAGGTCAAGGGAGAGGCGAACGTCCACTTTTGGGATACGCTCACCCTCTCCGGCGGGGAACGCTTCCAGGTGATGGCGGCAGCGCTTGCATCCAGGGCGGGTTGGGCAATGCAAGCCATTCAGGAACGCCTTACCCACATCCGTGAGAAGACCGAGGTCATATACACGCTCGACACGCTGGAATATCTCGCGCGCGGCGGACGCATCGGACGCGTCAAAGCTCTGGCGGGGGCGCTGCTCAACCTAAAGCCGATCATCCGCGTGGATACGGACGGCAAATACAGCACCGTCAAAACCGAGCGGACAATCAACAAGTCCATTGCGTCCATTGCGGAACACATCCGCGAAAAGTATGGGGATACGCCCCTGTGGGTCACCGTACTTCACGGACGCTTCGCGGAAAAAGCGGATATGCTGACAAAAGAATTTCAGGAGAGACTCAACATTGCCAAATTGGAAGTGATGCGCATCTCACCGGTACTGGGCGTGCATACCGGTCCGGGCATTGTCGGCGCGGCGGTCGTGCCAATGGAACTGATGGGCGATCTGGTATAGGAAAACCTGCGAGAGACGGGTAACAAGAAAGAGGACGGGCTTGCATATAACGCAAGCCCGTTTGATTTATCCAATCGCAAAGGAAATCTATTTTTCCATTTCACCAGCCAATAACGCAAGCGCTTCCTCCGACGGCACAACTTGACCGTATGCTTTCAACGCCGCCAAAAACGCCTTGTGGACATACTCCGCCGGGATGACGGTATCGCCGTATCTCAAATCGCGGGTGGCGCAGGCATCTTCCGCAATGATGACCTTGAATCCAAGATCGGCGGCGGCGCGGGCGGTGGCATCCACGCATAAGTGGGTCATCATGCCAGTGATGACGACGCGCTCGATGCCCCACTCTTTGAGTATTTCCAGCAGGTTCGTCTCGCGGAAGGCGTTGGGATAATGCTTGTAAACGATGGGTTCCCCCACGAAGTGCGCAACCGAATCGTGAATATCCGAGCCTACATCGCCTTTGATGAAGAACGCCGCATCGGGCTTCAGGGAAATGTGCTGGATGTGAATGTGATGTCCGCCATGCTCGCGGAAACACTGCAAAAGCATGTAGGCTTTCTTCGCCGCCTCCAATGGATTTACAAGCGGGAATTTCCCGCCGGGGAAATAATCCTTCTGAATATCAATGACCAGTAATGCCGTTTTCATCTATTTTCTCCCAAAATCGGCGGGGTTTTCGCCCCAAAGTTCCGTATTCCACTTTAATACTTTGTCTTCGGGGAGTTCGTTTTCCGCCAGCCAGTTCTCCGCGCTGTGGATAATCGCGAACAAAACCGCATTTTTCGGCGAATGTTTCAAACGCGTCTTGCATTCGCCCGTGCATACCCATGCAATGGCGTTCTCCGAGTCGGAATAGATCGGGATGTGCATGTTATGTTTTGCCTGCCACGTCAACGCATGGACGATTGCAAGGAACTCCCCCACATTATTCGTTCCCTGGGCATACGGACCGGCGTGAAAAATTTCCTCGCCCGTTTCCGTATTCACGCCGCGATATTCAAGGTTGCCCGGCGAGCCGCTGCAGGCGGCGTCCACACAGATGGACGGCAGGATCGGTTTGACACTCGCATCCCTCCACCTCCCGCTTGTGGATGACTTTCCCTTGTAATCGTCGTAGTCGGCAAGGTATGCGGCGTCCGCCTCGGTTCTGCTCTCGAACGCTTTGAACTGCGCCCCGACAAAGCCTTTCACCTGTTTTTCGCATTCCACCCAGGACGTGAAAACACCCGTCCTGCGCCCTTTCCATACGACGTAATACTTCTGCTTTTTCGGCATGGGTTAATTTTACATCACAACCTATTTCTCCTCTTCCCAGCCCTGCTCCTCCACCGCCGTGAAAATATCCGTTGCGGAAATCATCCCAATCAGCATGCCGCCTTCATCCGCAATCGGCAGGTGATGGATTTTATGCTTTTGCATTACTTGCGAACATTCCATCAGAGTCCATTCGGCGCGCCCGGTAATAATGGGACCGGACATGATCTCGCGCACGGCGGTTTCGGCGGGGTTGCGCCCTTCGGCAACGATTTTGTCACGAATGTCTGTGGTCGTGACGATCCCATAGGAATTGTCCTTCACGCTGATCTTCACAACCACACTATGTATCTTTCGGCGGCGCATGAGCGTGGCGGCATACGAAACGCTCGAATCGGGGTCAACGACGACAACGGGGCTGGACATCCAATCACGGACAAGGTGCGGCATAATTCTCTCCTCTGGGTATTTTCGTTATTTTAAGGAATAAGCGGAAACCAGGTCTGGCATCCGTCGGTTGTCTTGTAAAGCGTGCGGCGGCCCGTCGGGCTGGCGGTGATGACCCAGCCCGTTTTTGAATTGACAAAACTCATATCGGTGATGGAATTACCAAATGTAATTTCGGGGACGACGGTATTAAATGTTTTTCCCGCATCCTCCGTGACGTGGAACCTGTTTTCCGCATAGACGATGATTTCCCGCGCCGACGGAACCGCAAACCTGCCGATGCCCGGGATGACTTCAGGCAGAAGTTCCCACGTATTGCCGCCATCATTGGTTGCGTAGAGGATGGTCTGCGGTTTTGCGGAGGTCATGCGCAGGGCAAGAATCCCCTGCTTTGGTGAAAGGAATTTGACCATTTCAACGCCGAGTTCGCTCGTTTGCGCTTCGTCCGGCAGGATAAGGCTGATATTGAACCATGTCTTTCCGGCGTCGTCCGTGCGGAATAAGTAGACTGTGCCGGGCGAGTAGGTCACGCCGCCAACCCATGCAGTTTTCATGTCGAGCGGGACAAGCAGGATTTTCAGCCCGCTCAGAGGAAGGGTTTCACCTGCATCTCCCAGGTTGGGGTCGTTTGTGTACACGCGGTTCCATGTTTCCCCGCCGTTTTGTGTCTGGAAAACGGAAACCGCCATCGAGCCGGCGCCCACGCCGAGATCGGCGAGAATCCAGCCGTTGTTTGCATCCAGAAACTCCATATCGCCCGCGCTGAACGGGGTTGCAAACGTCTCCCAATTCAATCCGCCATCGGATGTGCGATAGAGCGTGCCGCCGTTTGGATAATTGTTCGGGTCAACCACCTGGATCCAGGCATGGGTTACATCCAAAAACTCCGGGAAGACGGAATATCCGACCTCCGTCAAGCCGGGAGGAGTGACGTTGTACCAGGTCGCGCCGCCGTCGTTGGTGCGGATGATGTTCTCTTCCGTCACCCCCCAGCCATAGACTTCATCCATCATTTCGATGAAGATAATGGATGGAGAGTTAACTTCGGGCGCGGCGATTTCCTCCGGCAATGGCGTGCCTTGCGGGGCAGTGACGGATTGCGTCGCAGACGTCGCCTCCTCCACAGTCGGCGTGGCGGCGGGCTGTGATTCGGTCGCATCCAAAGCCGTTTCGATTTGCGTCTCCGGCGCGGCGCAGGCAGCGATCAGTATCACAAGCAATATGGAAAAGAGAATTCTCTTCATGGTTCTCCTTTGGTTGACGGTTGCAGGTCAAAAGTCGAACAGCAGCCCGACCTTCAACCTTCAACTTTCAACCAAGATATTCAACCACCGTCGCTTCGCCCTGACCGACGCCCACGCAGAGGGTTGCCACGCCGTATTTGACGTTCCCGCGAATTCGCATTTCATGCACAAGCGTCGTCATCAGGCGCGCGCCCGAACAGCCGAGCGGATGTCCAATGGCAATCGCGCCGCCGTTGACGTTGACGATCTCAGGGTCGAGCTCGAGATCTTCCATCACCGCCAGCGACTGCACGGCAAACGCTTCGTTGATCTCGATCAAGCCGATGTCTTTGATCTTCAAACCGGCGCGAGTCAATGCTTTGCGCGTGGCAGGAACCGGACCGTAGCCCATGACTCTGGGCGGCACGCCAGCCGAGGCGGAAGTCGCGATGCGGACAAGCGGTTTGAGGTTCAGGGCTTTGGCGCGGTCTGCGCTCATCACCAAAAGCGCGGCGGCTCCATCATTTAATCCGGATGAATTACCGGCGGTGACAGTCCCCCCATCCTTTTTGAAGGCGGGTCTGAGTTTGGCGAGGCTTTCCATCGAAGTGTCGCGGCGCGGGCGTTCGTCCGTGTCCACGATTTTCGGGTCGCCTTTTTTCTGGGGAATGGAAACAGGCACGATCTCCTGCGCGAAGCGTCCCGAGTCAATCGCGGCAATCGCGCGCTGATGACTGCGAAGCGCGAATTCATCCTGCTTCTCGCGCGTGAGGTGCGGGCGCTCCGCCGCAATGTTTTCGGCGGTTTCACCCATCGAGTCTGTGCCGTGCATTTCCTTCATTTTTGGATTTGGATACCGCCAGCCGAGCGCGGTATCCCACGCGGTGAGATTGCCGAAGGAAAACCCCGCCTCCGCCTTCGGAACGGAATAGGGCGCGCGGCTCATGGATTCGACGCCGCCCGCAATGTAGATGTCTCCTTCGCCAGCCCTGATTGCGCGCGCCGCCATGTTGATTGCATTCAACCCTGAAGCGCACAAACGGTTTACGGTGACTCCCGCCACTTCCACAGGAAGCCCTGCAAGAAGCGCCGCCATGCGGGCTACATTGCGATTGTCCTCGCCCGCCTGGTTCGCGCATCCCATGAAGACTTCTTCGATGAGCGCAGGGTCAATTGGATTTCGTTCAAGAATCGTTTTTATTACATGCGCCGCCATGTCATCGGGGCGCACGGATGAAAGAACGCCGCCCAACGCCCCAACAGGCGTGCGGATGGCATCTACAATTACAACTTCGGTCATGGAATCCTCCAAGTGTTGATGCTTTGATTCTACCACCCATAAAACAACGGCAAGGTTTTACAACCCGTTAATCACAATGCTCCGCAGGTGTGCTATCATTTTCAACGATCAAAAAAATCCGTTGGAGAAATCATGAACAAATCCATTCGCAATCTCGTCATCTTTTCCATTGTCACAATTTCATGCGGCTGGTTCGGTGTGTGGGTCAATACCCAAATTCCCAGCCCCAGCCCGCAGCAAAGCCTCGGCATCCTAATCTTTCTCCTTGCCCCCCTGCTGACCGTCCTGCTCCTGCGCGGATTTGGCGGCGACGGTTGGGCGGATTTCGGTCTGCGCCTCAACCTTAAAGGGAACTTGGTCTGGTACGCCTTTGCATTCCTGATCTACCCTGTCACGATTGCGCTCACCCTCGGCTTGTCTCTGTTGTTCAGAGCCTCCTCCATCGAACGCCCCCTTTCCGGGTTGTTCCCAATCTTTCTTTTTGGAATTGCCGCTTCGCTTATGAAAAACATCGGCGAAGAATTCGCCTGGCGCGGATACCTGACTCCGCGCTTCAAAGCCCTTGGTTTGAGCAACTTCAACAACCACATGCTGACCGCCCTCATCTGGGGCGTGTGGCACATTCCCTACTGGATATTCTTCCTGGGAAGCGACATCATCAGCGAATACACCTCCATTGGCATGACCGGCTTCATCGTCCTCGGCTTGGTCGGGATCTTCCCCACCGCGCTCGTGCTGGGAGAACTGCGCCTCAAAACCGACTCGGTCTGGGCTCCCTACATCGCGCACAATATCACCAACGCCCTCAGCGCTCAGTTGCTGATCGAAGGTTTCGTCAAATTCAGACCGGGCGCGGAGTTGATCTTCTCCCCCAACACAGATGGCATCGTCATGATCGTCCTGTTTTTGGCAATCGGCATTTGGATGATAAGAAAAAAGGGATGACCTTTGTACACCTCCGTATGTGACGCTTGGCACTACTCGCCCATGACAGGAAAGGACATAATCAGGGTGGCGGGTTATTCCGCTAAATAATGTCAAACTTCTCTTCATACGTGCGGGACACATTCTCTAATGTGTCCGTTGGCGTTAGAGAACGCCTTCCACGCGAAGAATATAACAAGGAGACTCAATGGCAGTCAAAGGCTGGATCGAAGTCAGCGACACCTACTGCAAAGGATGCGAACTTTGCATCAGCGCCTGTCCACAGGGGGTAATGGAACTGGATATGTCCAGATTAACCCCGAAGGGATACCACCCCGCGCACACGTTCAAGGACGGATGCACGGGGTGTGCTATTTGCGCGGTCATCTGCCCCGATGCGGCAATCACGGTGTACCGCGAAGTGACCAAAGCCGCAACCGTCGCCACCGCCGCGGCGTAAACTTTACCCTCACCCCCTGCCCCTCAGGGAGAGGGGTTGGGGTGAGGGAGGAGAAACAAATGCCAAAAGAACTATGGAAAGGCAATGAAGCCATTGCAGAAGCCGCCGTGCGCGCGGGGTTGGAGGCGTATTTCGGCTACCCCATCACCCCGCAGACGGAAGTGCTGGAATATCTCTCGCGCCGCATGCCCGAACTTGGGCGCGCTTTCGTGCAGGCTGAATCCGAACTCGGCGCGATCAACATGGTTTACGGCGCGGCGTGTACGGGCGTGCGCGTGATGTCGTCCTCTTCGTCGCCGGGCGTAAGCCTGATGATGGAAGGGCTGTCCTACATCGCCGGAACCGAAATCCCCGCCGTTTTAGTGAACGTCATGCGCGGCGGACCGGGTCTCGGCAACATCGCGCCCGCGCAGGGAGATTACTATCAAGCCGTGCGCGGCGGCGGACACGGCGACTATCCGCGCATTGTCCTCGCTCCAGCATCCGTGCAGGAAGCCATTGACCTGATGGGTCTGTCCTTCGATCTCGCGGAAAAATACCGCATGATCACGATGGTCATTCTTGACGGCTCGGTTGGGCAGATGATGGAACCCGCCGAAATGCCGGAAATGATGGAAGTCAAACGTAAGGATTTCGAGTGGGCAACCAACGGCGCGATGAACCGCGAACGAAGAGTCCTGTCGTCCATTTACCTCAACCCGCTCGACGAAGAAAAAACAAACTTCCGCCTGCTCAAACGCTGGCAGGATGTGCAAGCCAACGAAGTTCGCTACAAGGAATATTTCCTCGACGACGCAAAATATGTCGTCGTCGGTTTCGGCACGGCGGGGCGCGTTGCGCTCTCGGCTGTCCGCGAGGCGCGCGCGCAAGGCATTAAGGTCGGGCTTTTAAGACCGATCACTGTCAGCCCGTTTCCGTATGAAGCGCTGGACCAGCTCGCGGGTCGGGCGGAGGCGTTTCTCGTCACCGAGATGAACATGGGGCAGATGCTGGATGACGTCATGCTGGCGGTGCGCGGACGTGTGCCCGTCGAATTTTATGGACGACCCGGCGGCGTGGTGCCGTTCCACGATGAAATTCTGGATGAGATTCACCGCCTCGCGGCTGGACCTTTGGCTGTTCAATCCAACCCAAGAGATTCCTGGCTGACGAGGATGACTGCTTAATGTCATTGCGAGGAGGGCATTAGCCCGACGAAGCAATCCCCTGTTATGAGGAGGTTGCTTCGTCGCGAAGAACAAGAGCGCTCCTCGCAACGACATAAAAATGAGGAAACATGGCAACTGAAAATTTAGTCTACGAAAGACCCGAAGCCTTTACCGAAATGCCGACGCATTACTGCCCGGGCTGTACGCACGGCGTTGCGCACAGGCTGGTGGCGGAAGTGCTGGAGGAAATGGATGTGATCGGCAAGACCATCGGCGTTGCGCCGGTGGGATGCTCGGTGTTTGCCTATAACTATTTCGATACCGATTTCGTCGAAGCCCCGCATGGACGCGCGCCCGCCATGGCGACGGGCATCAAGCGCGTATTGCCCGAGCGGGTGGTGTTTACCTATCAGGGCGATGGCGACCTGGCTTCCATTGGCATGGGCGAGATCGTCCATGCTGC
Source organism: Anaerolineales bacterium (assembly GCA_020060625.1). Lineage (GTDB taxonomy): Bacteria > Chloroflexota > Anaerolineae > Anaerolineales > Villigracilaceae > Villigracilis. Next base: position 10,012 of record JAGUZU010000097.1, read on the forward strand.
GGCGCGCGGCGAGAACATCACAGTCATTTTCATCAACAACGCCAACTACGGCATGACCGGCGGACAAATGGCGCCAACCACCCTGCCCGGCATGAAGACCACCTCATCCCCCAACGGGCGCGATGTGGAAACGCAAGGGTATCCCATCAAAGTTGCGGAGATGCTATCGACGCTCGAGGGCGCGGGATATGTCGTGCGCCGTTCCTTGCACGACCCGAAGAACATCCGCCTCGCGAAGAAAGCCATCCGTACGGCGTTCGAAACACAGGTGCGCGGACTGGGCTTCTCGATGGTCGAACTGCTCTCCACCTGCCCCACCAACTGGGGCATGACGCCTGTCGCTTCATTGAAGTTCGTGGAGGAACACATGGTTCCCGCGTATCCGCTGGGCGATTACAAAATTAGTGATGCGATCAAGCAGATAAAGATTTAACGATATTCGATAAACCGATATTCGAAAATCAAGTATCGAATTTCGGCTCTCGAATACCGAAGGAGCGAAGCGACTTATGCAAAAAGAAATAATCATCGCAGGGTTTGGCGGACAGGGTGTTTTGTTCGGCGGGCAGGTGCTTGCCTACGCCGCCATGGACAACGGCAAGGATGTGACGTGGATTCCGTCCTACGGTCCCGAAATGCGAGGCGGCACGGCAAACTGCACTGTGGTCATCGCGGATGCGGAGATCGGCTCGCCGCTGGTCAAGAATCCGCCGCTGGCGATTGCGCTCAACCTGCCCTCGTTCGATAAATACGAAGAGACGCTCGCCCCCGGCGGGACGTTGATCGTGAACAAATCCATGGTGGACCGCGCCGCGAAGCGCGAGGACATTCACGTCATCATGGTTCCATGCAACGAGATCGCCGAAAAGATCGGCGACAAGAAACTGCTCAACATGGTGGCAGTCGGCGCATTGCTGACGGCATTGCCCGATCTGAAGTTGGAAGACGTGGAGAAAGCGCTGGAAGGTCACCTGCCCGAGCGGCACAAACACCTGCTGCCGAAAAACTATGAAGCCTTGAAAAGAGGCTTTGAGCACGCGCAAAAGGAATGGGATAAAGTCCCGGCGTAGTCCGTAAAAATAGAAGACAAGCCCGTTTCCATGCACGTGGGAAGCGGGCTTTTTGTTAGAATGGGGGTATGAAATACGACTCCATCCCCGGCTTAACCCTCCCAAAGATCGGATTCGGCACGTGGGGCATCGGCGGCGGGACATCCGCCGACCCCGGCAAGGATGCCGTTTCACTGACCGCGCTTCGCACCGCGCTGGAAGTTGGTTACACCCACTTCGACACCGCCGAAACCTATGCAGGTGGTCACTCCGAGGAGTTGCTGGGGCGTGCCGTTCGGGAATCAGGAGTGCAGCGCGATGCGTTGTTTATTACAAGCAAGGTCAAACCGTCTCATTTGAAGTACGAACAGGTATTGAGCGCCTGCGAATCCAGCCTCCAACGTCTGGGGGTGGATTATATTGACCTGTACCTCATCCACTGGCCCCAGGCAGGCGCAAAGTATGAAGATGCCTTCCGCGCCTTGAACAAACTGGTTCAGGATGGAAAGGTAAAACATCTTGGCGTAAGCAACTTTAATGTAAAACTGCTCCGGCAGGCACAGGGACTTTCCGAAACGCCGATTGTCACCAACCAGGTTCCGTACAGTTTGTCAGATCGTTCCTATGTGAAGAACGGCGTGTTGGAATATTGCCAGAAATACGACATTTTCCTTACCGCCTACTCCCCTGTTGAAGAAGGCAATCTGCGCGCAAATAAAACGCTCGAAATGATCGCAAAGGCACACCATGCCAGTATTTATCAAATCGCGCTGGCATGGATCATTTCCCAGCCGCGCGTCATCACCATTCCCATGTCGGCAAATCCGCAGCATATTCGCGAGAATTTCGAAGCGGCGGATATCGAATTGACGCAAAGCGAGACCGAACAGCTCAACAACGCATGAAGCTCCAAATCCTCCCCGAAATCGAGATCATCGAAGAGAGTGAAACGGAACTCGAACCGCTCTATCGCGTCATCATCCACAACGACGACATGACGCCGATGGATTTTGTCGTGCATATCCTCAAGACCGTCTTTTATCTCGCCAACGACAAAGCCGCGGAGATCATGCTGACCGCGCATGTCCAGGGCGCTGCTTATGTGCAGACCCTTTCCAAAAGCGAAGCGGAGAAGCGAGTCAACAAGGCGCATTTCGAAGCAGGCAATGCGGGCTATCCGTTGAAGTTTACGATGGAACGCGAATGACCTCCTCCGAACTCAAAACGCTTACGGGAATCAATCTCGATGATCTTGTCAGTTCGTTCGGATGGCAGGGTTATCCTTTGCCTGCGTCCGTTCTACGGCGCATTTTTTTGAACCCGGCGCGCAAGTTTGCAGATCAAATGGTGAAATTCGATAACGCCGTTGGTGAAAGCAATTTGGCGGAAGCCTCGCGAAGAATCATGCGGGAAAATTACGTGAGCGATGTCCGCGCGCATGGGCGCGAGCATGTACCAGCCGAAGGTCCTGTGCTTTTTCTTTCCAACCACCCCGGCATGGCGGATACCATCAGTCTCTTCGCCGCCATCAATCGCCCCGATCTCAAGATCATCGCGTTGCATCGTCCGTTTTTGGAGTCGCTCACGAACACAACAAAGCAATTGTTTTTCATTGATGACGACCCCGCCAAACGCATGAACGCCGTGCGGCAGGTGACGTCGCATCTGAAGAACGGCGGCGCGGCGCTGACGTTTCCAGCCGGTGAGATCGAACCCGACCCGGATGTGTACGAAGGCGCGCTGGACTCGCTCGACAACTGGACGGACTCCGCCGGGGTATTCATCCGCTTCGCGCCGGACGCGAGAATTGTTCCCGTTCTCGTAAGCGGAGTCATCTGGGACAGGTCTACCCGCCATCCGCTGACGCGGCTCAAGCGCAGCCGCATGGACCGCGAGAAACTCGCCGCCGCCCTGCAATTGCTGGCGATGGTAACGCGCAGCGCGAAACCGACGACAGTACACGTCCGCTTTGCGAAGCCGATCACGCTGGAGGAAGTTGGTTCGACGGATGCAAAAGCGATCCATCAAGTCGTCGTTCAGAGAATGAAGGGCTTGATACAGAACCGCCGGAATGACGACGGGGTTTCGGCATTAAGTGAATGAGACCCAAATGGATTACTCCTTTCCCCGTTATCTGCTCGCCAAACAAAGCGTGGATGACCGCGCATTGAATAAAGATGTATTCAACGCATTAACAGCGAACCTGCCGCGAGGGCCCATCCGCATCATCGAAGTCGGCGCGGGGATCGGGACGATGGTAAAACGGCTGGTGAATTGGGATGTCATCCGTCACGCCGAATATGTGCTTGTGGATGAAATGGCGGAGAACGTGGAGTATGCGTCGGCGTGGATACCGGAATGGGCGGGCAAAGCAGGCTTGAGCGTGGAACGAAGCGCGGAGAATCAACTGCGGGTCTTCGACTCGTCTCGCAATGTCCGCATTCAGTCGGAGCGCGCGGACGTCTTCGATTTCATCCAAAAAAATAAAACGCCCGCGGACTTGTTGATCGCGCACGCGTTTTTGGACCTGCTGCCAATGCCGGAGAGTTTGACGAAGTTACTTGCGCTGACGAACGACCTTGCGTGGCTGACGTTGAACTTCGACGGGATGACGACGTTCGAGCCGGTGATCGATGCGGCGCTGGATGAAACCATCGAACGGTTGTATCACGGGACGATGGACGCGCGTCCTTCGGGCGGAAGCAGTAAAAGCGGACGGGGGTTGTTCACGCACTTGCGGAATGCGGGCGCGGAGATTTTGTCGGCGGGCGCGTCGGATTGGGTGGCGCATGGCGCGAACGGAAAGTACCCGCAGGACGAGGCGTATTTTCTACACTTCATCCTGCGTTTTTTTGAGGAGTCGTTGAAAGGGTGCGGAGAGTTGAACAAAGATGTTCTTGCCGATTGGCTGCGAAAACGCCATGAACAGATCGAGCGCGGCGAGTTGACCTACGTGGCGCATCAGCTGGATTTTTTGGCGAAGATAAACCGATATCAAGTTCCCCAGTCGCGGAGGTATAGAAAGTCGTAGCCGACGGTGCGGTTGCTGAGTTTTGCAATGGGCGGAAGCATCCGTTTGAATTGATGGCGCTGGATGCGCGTGACGACAGCATTGACGAATTTTTCATCGAAGCCCGCTTCCACCGCCTCACGCGGACTGTAACGCTGGTCAACCAGAAGATAAAGGAGTTTATCCGCTTCTTCATACGTGAAGCCGAGTTCTTTTTCGTCGGTCTGGTCTGCCCATAGATCGGCGGAGGGCGGCTTGTCGATGATGGGCGCGGGGATGTTCATGGCGAGCGAAAGCTGGCGCACCTGTGTTTTGTACAGGTCGCCTATCGGGTTGATCGCGCAGGCGGAATCGCCGTAGATGGTGCTGTAGCCAAGCAGGATTTCGGTCTTGTTGCTCGTGCCGATGACCAGCCCTTTGAAGACCTCGCTCTGGTCAAACAGGACGATCATGCGCTCGCGCGCCATGATGTTGCCCTTGCGCACCTTTGACATGTTGGCATCCAGATCGAAGAGCGGCTCGACCATGCCGGTGATCTCAATGGTTTTGCCTTGCACGCCAAGCTGGTCAATGAGCAGTTGGGCGTGTTCGAGCGAGTCTTTGCTGGAGGCTTTGTATGGCATCCGCACGGCGAGGACGTTTTCCGCGCCGAGGGCTTCGGCGGCAAGCGCGCACGAAAGCGCCGAGTCAACGCCGCCCGACAATCCGATGACGGCGCGGGACATGCCGATCCGCGTGATCTCGGATCTTATGAAACCGGTAAGAATATCGCGGGCAAGATCGGTGTTGATGGACAAATTATCGTGAGACATGAAAATTCCTTCTTTGAAAGGATTCTACCACCGGGCAAGACTCAAAAATATTATAATGAGCCAGGAAATTTAGATCATGGACATCACCCAAACCCTCTACGCCGCCTCCCGCAAAGACTGGCGGAACTGGCTGAAGAAGAATTACAAAACCGAAATCGAGATATGGCTGGTCTATCCCAGAAAAGCAACGGGTAAACCGCGTATCGAGTACAACGACGCGGTGGAGGAGGCGCTGTGCTTCGGCTGGATCGACTCGATCATCAAGAAACTGGATGACGAGCATACCGTTCAACGCTTCTCACCGCGTAAGGCAAAGACCAACTATTCACAGCCCAACATTGAGCGCCTGCGGACTTTGGTCGCGCAAAAGAAGGTCATCAAGGAAGTAGCCGATACGCTGACCGACATCTTGAACGCGGAGTTCGTTTTCCCGCCCGATATTCTGAAAGCCATTCAAGCGAACAAGGAAGCCTGGAAGAACTATCAAAGGTTCTCGGACCCCTACAAACGGATTCGGATCGCTTTCATCGAAACCGCGCGCAAACGCCCCGAAGAGTTCAAAAAGCGACTACGGCATTTCATTGAAATGACCGCCAAGAACAAGCAGATCGGGTTTGGGGGAATTGAGAAGCATTATTGAGAATATGCTGGTGTAAAATTACTATATGGCAACTTTTACACGAAATGAAATCGAAGAGGGGCGGAGGAGGCTTGGCGAACTTGCTCAGACCAAAGGGCTTTACATCCAACTGACGCTGGTTGGTGGGGCAGTCATGGTTCTTCGATTTAATGCCCGCCCATCAACAAAAGATATTGATGCGGTCATTCTTCAACCGCGTGAAGCTCGATTGGTTCGGGAATTGGCAAAACGCGTTGCAGATGAATTCGAGTGGACAGAAGACTGGCTGAACGACGGCGCAAAAGGTTATTTGGTTGGCATCAGTGAAGGACAGGTTATTTTCCAAGCTCCAGGCATTGAAGCCCGTTCTCCTTCGTTGGAACAATTGCTTGCAATGAAACTTTCCGCATGGCGCGATGACATTGACATTTCAGATGCGCGACGGCTTTTACAAGAAGTTGGGCAGGGACAAAAACGGGATGAGGTCTGGCAAAGTATTGAACCCTTTCTCGTGAAAGGCGATGAATTGACGGCACAATACGCCTTTTGGGATTTATGGGAGACTTTATATGGAACTGATTGAACAACTCGCCCAAGCCGCACTGACACGAGATCACCTGACATTACGAAGCCTCGTTCAGGATTTGACGCGCGCCAAAACGGACTTTGGCAAACTTCCCCGCCCCAATACAACTGATACGCGCCTGCTGGTCATCAGTGCGGCGTTGACGGAACTACTCGCCCAGCGCAACAACCAAACCCCACCCACATGGACAAAAGAAATCGGCGCATTGAAAGAGCCATTCTTCCTGCTCGAATCTGCATGGACGATGAAACGCCTGCGAAACCTGTGCGAGACCCAATCCCCCGAACCCATGCGCAAGCGGCTGCTTTATGCACCGCCGCATTTCCTTGAATTTGCATAAGGTTCCACAAACAGGACCTCCGAAGTCTGTGAGACTTCGGAGGTCTAATTCTTCGCAAGCCAATCTGCATATTTCTTCTTGGATTCAAAGGGAAGGATGGGGAGTTCGGTCAGTTTTGGCATAGAGATATTTTACGCTACAAGACCTCCAAGGTCTTATCTTTTCGCAGCCAATCTATGATTTTTTTTGAATTCAGGTAATAAAATCTAAGAAGATTAAAGCGGTGTAACGTAATTTATGGAGGACTAATGCCCAAATACACAAATCAATTTCAAAATTTGACAGAAGACGAATTACGCGAGGCATTTATTGAAGCATCTAGAGACAATGCAAGCGGCGAACAATTTTTCAATAGTTTCGCGTACGTGTCTCACCTTTTCAATGGAAATTATCATTTATCCTTTGAACAAGGGCGCGACTTGTTAAACAAATGTCAGGCGTTTGACCAAAACGTTTACACATCCATACACAAAGGTACGCCCTATTATTGGCTCGGAAGCGCAGCCTATCTATTAAACGATTTCGAATCAGTGACATTCTTTTTGGATGCAGCAGTGACAGAAGACATCACAAAAAATGTTGATCCTCAAAAACATACTCCAGCAATCAAATTCATGTTGCTCGAAGGCGAGTCCAATGAACAAGCTGCCTTCAGGTTGGTGAGAGATGCCCAAGCAAGAATGCAAAGAAGTATCAACATCTATAATGGGCTTTCTGGGCATAAATCTGGTACGGAAAATCTCACTCTTCCAATCTTACGCGCAAAATTGCTAGAAAAAATATTTTCATCTGACAAGAAATGGAAATCTATTGTATCAACCATGATTTCGTTTAGTTTGGAATGGGATTATCGAAATCAACTGTTTGATCTCCGTCCATCGCAAGGCACCAACGAACCTTTTTTCTTGCACCTATTTAAAGGATGCCTACTTTATGAGAGTCTTCTGAAGAATAATCCAACCAAAGAAGTTAGATTGTCTCCGAAAGAAACCAACCTCGGAAAAATACAACAATTTCTCCACAAAGAGTTAGACATTCCCCACGACCTTCCTATCAGCAATATAGTCCTTAAGACTATTGTCGACAACTTGGCAACGCCCAATGACAAAATGCAAAAAGCAATTCAATTTACTGGATGGCTTAGAAACACTCTTGGTCATGACTTGGGATGGGATGTGGCGCTTGATAAATTGCAATATCAGCAATTGTTTGAAAAAGTAGTCGCATCTTGTCTTTATGCCATTGTCTGTCTCTATTAGATTAACAAAGACCTCCGAGATGGGCTCGGAGATCTAATTCGCTAATCTCCAGTCTCTGAAACTCTACTCCCCCGTCGGCACCCAAATGTTCTGCCCCATCCCAAGTCGAAAACAACCAGAGCTTTTATAGGCGTGTATAATTGAAGCAGAGGTGAACCATGTCCACTTTTGAACAAATCCTACTCCGCGAAGTCGCCACACTGCCAGAATCTCGTCAGGCAGATGTGTTGGCGTTTATTCGTTTCCTAAAAATCAGCCTGCCAGACAAAGAGAAGATCAGAGCAGATTTCAAAGAAGCCCTGAGAGATGCGCAGGAAACAGCGAAAAGGCTCAACATTACGCAAGAAGATATTGACGCAGAAATTCGAGCCGTTCGGGACGGGAAGGAATGAAACGAGTCGTTCTCGATACGAACATTATTATTTCCAGCGCGTTGGGTGGCGCGCTGGTTTTAGTTCTGGAGAAATGGGATGCGGGAAAATTTACGGTCATTGTCACAACCGATTTGGTCAGTGAATACTTTGAAGTCCTGAACCGCCCTAAATTTGGATTGAAACAGGCAACTATAGACAAAATCACAAACTACATTTATCAATTTTCGGAGTTTGTGGTTCCCGAAGAGAAAATTCAATTTATTGTAGATGACCCAAAAGATGATAAGTTTCTTGAGGCGGCGATTGCAGGAAAAGTTGACTTTATCGTAAGTGGTGATAATCACCTTCTTGAACTCAAAAAGTTTCGTTCCATACCAATTATCTCAGGACGTGAATTTCTAGATTGGCTGAAAGAAAATGAACAATAAAGAAAAACGTGACCATCTAAAGGTCACGTTTTTGATTCTATATTCTGTTTTCACTCCCCCGTCGGCACCCAGATATTCTTGACTTGAGTCGCCTCGTGCAGGAACTCGTGACCTTCGCCCTGCTCACGGGACATCCAATCGCGGGGCAGACCGTAGCCTGTCCATGTGCGTTTCATGTTGAGCACAATTACTTGAACTCCTGCAAATACCGAACCATGTTCACCATTTCCTCTGCCGAAACGCTTTCCAACAACTTTGTCACCCGCTTTTTCAATTCGCCCTGCGGGATTTCGTTAGAAACCACAATGCCATAATGCTCTTTACCCTCTACGGCATATTGAAGAGCAAGCGGGATGAAATGCTTGGTATTAAACGTAACAACGGCCCGATGATTCTCCACTGCTGACTGAAGGATTTCAGAATCGGGGGTTTGCTCCAGACCCGATTCTAAAACATGGATAACATCGAAACCTTGTTGACGCAAAAGCGTGGCAAGGTACTCCCAAATCTGCTCATCAAGGAGTAATTTGGGAGGGTTGGGCTGGTCCGTTTTCATCCCCCGGTCAGTTTTCGATATTCTTCTTTGCTGAGATTTTTCTGCAAATATTCCCGCGCGGCTTCTTCCGTGTTCTCGCGGCGTTCATGGTCAATCTGAGCCTTAAAAGCAGAATAATACAGAATCGCGTCACGAATCTGTGCCAAGCTCAAATGTGGAAGGATATTCTCAACGATTGAGTTCGGTGTCTCTCCCATCAACAGGTAATTGATGATCGTGCTAACCATCACGCGAGTCCCGCGAATAAACGTGGAGATACCTCCCGTCGATTTCCTGATCTCGATGTAGGGGAAATTCGTTTGGGTAATGGATACCCTTGAAACATCCACCTCAGAGATCATTTCCTGTGGGGCAAAGCCAGTGAAAAACTTGGCTGTTCTTTCTTCTAACATGTCGGTCTCCAATCATCCGCTGGTGATTACGTCTGTACGATGATTAACGATAAGAAACGGGTCGCCTTCCACAGTACGGGCAGGCTTATTTTCATTATCCAAAACTTGCAGGATTTTCAAAACGGTTGTCTTGAGTTTGACGACTGTACCGTCAGGAAGCACATACTGACTCCAATCTTCATGCTGGAGTTTGAACTCGACTTCTTGCGCCTTTGCCTGGCTTCCATCGGGCATGGTAATGGTTTTGATTGTGCTCATAAGAAACTCCTGTCCGTTTCGATGACAAAATTATACTCGCTAAATCACTCCCCCGTCGGCACCCAGATATTCTTGACCTGAGTCGCTTCGTGCAGGAACTCGTGACCTTCGCCCTGTTCGCGGTCGAGCCAATCGCGGGGCAGACCGTAGCCTGTCCATGTGCGCTTCATGTTGGCAGCGGACTCGTTCTCGACGTGGTAACTGCCTTCCGCCGAGCCGAAGTACCAGACCGAGTCCACGTCTTCGTGCTGGACGAGGGTTTTGGTCAGGTGGTCGCGGTCGCCTGTTACGATGTTGACCACACCGCCAGGCACATCGGAGGTATCGAGCACCTGATAGAAGTCCATGGCGGAGAGCGGATATTTCTGGCTAGGAATCATCACCACGCTGTTGCCGCGTGCAATCGCTGGCGCCATGAGTGAGATAAAGCCAAGCAAAGGATTTTCATCGGGACAGGCAATGCCGATCACACCGACAGGTTCATTGACCGCGACGGTGATTCCGCGCAGGGTGGTCTCTTGCACGGTGCCGCCGTATTTGTCAGCCCATGCGGCGTAGGTGAATAACCTTTCAACGGACGCGTCCACTTCGGCTTGCGCTGACTTCTGCGTGCGTCCTGTCATTTCAACAATACGTTTTACGAACTCGGCGTTGCGGGCGTCAAGATTCTCCGCGATGAAATATAAAATCTGCGAACGGTTGTAGCCGTGGCGCATCGCCCAGCCTGATGTCCGCGCTTTGTGTGCGGCTTCGACTGCATCACGAATGTCCTTGCGGTTGCCATCACCGACCTGCCCGACAATTTTTCCTTTGGCGTTCAACACCGTCGTGGTGTACGCGCCATCGGGTCGCACCTGCTTGCCGCCGATGTACATCTTTGGCGTGCGATCTATCGGCGGAAGCGAATGTCCATTTGCCCGAGCAGTTGTCGGCTGGATCGGAAGCGTGGGCACGTGTTCGCCCCACTTCTTCTTTTCATCCAGTACAAACTCAGGGCGTGGACGATCCATCCATGTCGGTCTTAAATATTCAAACAAGCCTTCACGCCCGCCTTCGCGTCCGTAGCCCGACTCGCGATAGCCGCCGAAGCCCGAAGCGCCGTCGAATTGATTGGTGCAGTTGACCCACACCGAGCCCGCCTTGATCTTGCTCGCGACATCGAGCGCGAGGTTGATGTTATCGCTCCAGACGCTCGCCGCGAGACCATAGCGCGTGTTGTTCGCAAGTTCGATGGCTTCGCTCGGCGTGCGGAACGTGAGCGAGACCAGCACGGGTCCGAAAATTTCTTCCTGAACAGTTGCAGCCGCGGGGTCGAGACCCGTGATGAGCGTCGGTTTATAAAACAATCCCTTCTCGGGCAGCGCGATATTCGGTTGAAAACATTCGCCGCCTTCGGCAATGCCCGTCTTCACCCAACCATCGATCGTGTCCCATTGGCTTTGATCCACAATCGCGCCCATGTCAATGGATTTATCAAGCGGGTCGCCCACGCGCATGTGTTCCATGCGAGCCTTTAATTTTTGGATGAACTTCCCCGCGACATTTTCCTGCACAATGAGCCTTGACCCTGCGCAACAGACCTGACCCTGATTAAACCAAATCGCATCGACCACGCCTTCAACGGCTCCATCCAAATCGGCATCGTCAAACACGACAAATGGACTCTTGCCCCCGAGTTCGAGTGAGAGTTTTTTACCCGAGCCAGCCGTCTGCTTGCGGAGAATGCGCCCGACATCGGTGGAGCCTGTGAAGGCGATCTTATCCACATCGGGATGTTCGACGATCATCGAGCCTGCACTGCTGCTTCCAGTGATGACATTCACCACACCAGCGGGCAATCCCGCCTCGGCAACGATTTCCGCGAACAGCAATGCTGTGAGTCTGGTGTACGAAGCAGGCTTCAACACAACCGTGTTGCCCATCGCAATCGCAGGCGCGATCTTCCACGCCAGCATCAACAACGGGAAGTTCCACGGGATGATCTGCCCGACCACACCGACGGGTTGATAGTCACGCAGTTCGGTTTCCATGAGTTGCGCCCAGCCCGCATAATAGTAAAAGTGACGCGCCAGCAATGGCACATCAATATCACGCGACTCGCGGATCGGCTTGCCGTTGTCCATTGACTCGAGCACCGCCAGCAGGCGATGATGTTTCTGGAGGTTGCGGGCAATGGCATAAAGATAACGGGCGCGAGTCACACCAGGGGTTTTAGACCAACTTTTAAATGCGATGCGGGCAGCGGCAAGCGCTGCGTCTACGTCCTTTTTCTCGGCTTGGGTTGTCTCGGCTAGTAATTCGCCATTCGACGGGTTGTACGAAGGATAGAACTTCGCACCCTTCGGCGTCACCCATTCGTTGTTGATGAAGAGACCGAACTTGCGTCCATGCTCGTCCAGCCACGCATTGACCGCATCTGGCGCTTCGGGCGCGGGTCCGTATTCCATGGTGTTGAAGATTTCAAGTATTTTCGACATATTAAACTCCAGTTCGATTACCACGAAGCACGCTAAGGGTGCTAAGTTTTTTTCTTGGCATTCTTGGCGGTTGCTTCACTCTTGTTAATCATAATCCAATCAGGCAACTTTTTTACCTTTCCTTGCCTCGCACCCATGCCGCAGCGCTTTGATTGAATCCGCCGCCTCGGGCGCGATGACCGCGGTAATGCGCATGTGCGGATGGAGGCGGGTGTTTGCTTTCGGCACCCATTCACGCTTCCCATCCGAACAGCGGACGATGATACAGCCCGCGGGCAGTCCCAGCGAGCGGACTTCCCTGCCTGCAAAAGGCGCGCCGCCCTGCACGATGAATTCCATCACGGACGGCTCCTTCAGCGCATGGTCATCACCGCCACGCTTCAGGTCGCGCTCCAGCAGGGATTCATAGATCGGGAAGTCCTTCATAAATTCTGCCACAGCGTAGGCGCAAAAGCAACTGACCAACAGCGGAAGCATCTGGGCATAATTACCCGTCATCTCCACGATAAGCATGATACCCGTCAACGGCGCGCGGACAATGGCAGTGAAATACGCCGCCATCCCCACCACCGCAAACACCGCGGGAATCGGTACCACGTCTGGCATCAAGGTATGAGCAAGTTCGCCGATACCCAAACCAATCAACGCGCCCAACACGAGAAGCGGAGCGAAGATACCGCCAGGCGCGCCCGTGCTGTAACTGGTCGTCGTCAGCAAAAAGCGGACGAGGAAAAAGAGCGGGATAACCGCCAACACCAACTCGCCTTTCAATGCAGACTCTGCCAGCGTGTGACCATTGCCGATCAGCAACGGCGAGAACCAGCCGATCAATCCGATCACGCCGCCGATCAATGCCGCCGCAGGAACAACATACTTTGCAGGCAAACGAGAGTAGGTATTCAACGAGTAAAGCAAACCGCGGTTGAATATCACACCAAGAAAGCCTGCCACAATTCCCATCAATGCGAAAATGGCAAGAGAAGGCAACGGCGGAGTCGGGTAGCTCGGGACGATGAAAACAGGAAAAGGTCCAGCCCCGATGCGGGCGATGATGTCCGCGATGACCGCCGCCACGAACGCCGCACCAAACACAATCGGTTGAAAATCACGGCGCACCTCTTCCAGAACAAAGACAAGCCCAGAAAGGGGCGCATTGAATGCCGCCGCAAGACCCGCGCCCGCGCCCGCCGAGATGAGCGTCAGCCGTTCGCGCTGTGAGACTTTCAGAAAACGCGAAACCGCATCGCCAATCGCGCCGCCCATTTGCACGGTGGGACCTTCGCGCCCGAGCGCAAGTCCGCTGCCAATGGCGAGGATGCCGCCAAAGAATTTGACGGGCAGAACACGCGACCAATCAAGTTTGCGAAAGCGATGCAACACCGCTTCAAGATGTGGAATGCCGCTTCCGCTTGCTTCGGGTGCGTAACGCCGAACCATGAAAACGGAAACGCCAGCCCCAGCGGAGGTAAACAAAATCGGAAAGATCCAGCCCCATGCGGGAAGCCCGCGCGCCCAGGCAATCATCAAATTTCGCAAAGCATCCATGCCTGTGAGCGCGGCGCGGAACAACAATGCCATCACGCCCGCCGCTGCCCCCACCAATGCCGCGCGCGGAAAAACCCAGCGGCGTTGTTGGCGCACATCCAAATACTCTTGAATTTCAGAACGAACTGCGTTGTTTACTTTTTGAAAGTCCTTTTTCATTATTTCTGCTTCATTGGAAGGAATGACACCATCGGCATGGTTTGCACGAACTGAAGGCAATTCTCCCGTGTCGGTTGGATGGTTTCGCCAAGCAGGATTTTCGACAACTCCCTGAATGCAAGCGGATGATCGGCTGCGTATCTCGATAGGATGTCCGCCGCCTCATTCTCCGGCACGACGCCTGCCTCTGCTTCGAAGGAACGACTCCCCACTGTGACCTTTACTTCCGGTTCCTTTTGGATGTTCAGAAACCAGTCCGCTTTGCGCCCAAAACCTGAAACCACATAATACGCGCCAGTCACCTTGTCATGACCGACGACTTCGATGACGGTCTGACGAACAACCCCACTCTTTCGACCTGTGTGATTCAGCAGGAGAAACCGCTCACCCAGAAGCCAGCCCAACCGCCAGCGATACAACCAGATCGGAAGGCGAAACCCAAAACGCAGTAAACCGCTCGGTTTTCTATTTAACAGTGGCAATAGATTACCCCATCGGCATGTGATGTTTCGCCGCGTAGTGACCTGTGAGGTAGTGATACAACTGCCGCTCGATGTCGGTCAACAGACTGCTCGCGCCAAAGCGGAACAGGTCATTCTTCAGCCATTCATCACCGAGTTCTTCCTTCATCAGCGATTGCCAAGCCATCGCCTGCTTCGCGGAACTGATCCCGCCTGCGGGCTTGAAGCCGATCTTGTAGCCATAACGTTCGAGATACTCACGAATGGCGCGGGTCATCACGAGACTCACTTCAAGAGTCGCATTGACGGATTCCTTGCCTGTGGACGTCTTGATAAAGTCCGAGCCTGCCATCATTGCCACGAGGCTGGCTTGATAGACTTGTTTGAGCGTGCCGAGGTCGCCTGTGGCAAGAATCGTCTTCATGTGTGCATCACCGCTGGCTTTGCGAAATTGCTGCAACTCGTCGTACATCGCCTGCCAATCGCCTGTCAAAACATAATTGCGGGCGATGACCACGTCAATTTCTTTTGCGCCTGCTTCCACGGCTTGCTCGATCTCCTGAATGCGCTGTGGCAGGGGAGTCTGTCCCGCAGGAAAACCTGTCGCAACAGAGGCAACTGGAATGTCCGAGCTTTGAAGCGCGTGGACTGCATCCGCGACACGGTTGGGGTACACGCACACCGCACCGACGGTGATCCGCTCACCGTTAAGTCCGAGGCGTTCCATCATATCGGGGCGAAGCGGTTGTTTCGCTTTGGCACACAGACGATGGACTCTGCCGGGCGTATCGTCGCCCGCGAGGGTGGTCAGGTCGATGCAGGTGATGGCGCGTAAAAGCCACGCCGCCTGCCAGTCCTTTTTCACGGTGCGGCGTTTCGGCAGGGACGCAGTCCGCCGTTCCACCGCGCTCTTGTTGACATGCGCGCCCATCACCCAATCGAGGTCGAGAGGCGCGCCGGGGTTACGAGTGTGATTACTGGTCATGGAAACTCCAAATTTTTTTGAATATCCAAATCAAATATATCACAATCAAAATGAAAAGACATCGAAGCGATGCTATACTTGCGGAAACGCCAAAGAAAATTGCGCCAAAATAAAGATAATAGATATCTTGCAAAAGTCGTCTGTAGGTCAGGTTTTTAGCCTGGCGCTCTTCTGAAAATCGATATATGGCGGGTCGAAAACCCGCCCTACAAATACTTATGCAAGAGGTCTAATCATTCGAAAACCCGCCTTTTGGCTTAAAGGCGGGTTTATATGAACACACCGGCTGCGCATCAAACTTCAACAAATTCAAGGAGCATCATGTCATCACACCCGGTCCCTTCGAAACGGGAATTTACCATCACACAACACGGCGCAAGCCGTCAGGATGAATATTACTGGATGCGCGAACGCGAAGACCCCGAAGTGATCTCGCATTTGAAAGCCGAAAACGAATATTTGGAAGAAAAGCTGAGACATACAAAGTCCTTGCAGGAGGAGCTTTTTCAGGAAATAAAGAGCCGTATCAAGGAGGTGGACAGCAGTGTGCCGGAAAAATACAAGGGCTATTATTATTACAGGCGGTATGAAGCGGGCGGGCAATATCCGATCTTTTGCCGCAAAAAAGGTTCGATGGATGCGCCCGAGGAAATCCTGCTGGACCAGAACGCGCTCGCTGAAGGTCACGAGTTTTGCAGCGTCGGCGCCTTCAACGTCAGCCCGGACGGCACGAAACTAGCCTATTCGGTTGACCTCGAAGGCGCGGAAGTTTATACGATCCATGTCAAAGACCTGGTCAGCGGCGAAATGCTCCCAGAAAAGATCGAAAGGGCGTACGGGATGGTATATGTCCACACCGGCGTCGAATGGGCAAACGACAGTCAGACATTCTATTACCTGACCCTCGACGACAACCACCGCGCTGACAAATTATTCAGACACCGCCTCAACACGGACCCGGAGCAGGATTCCCTTCTCCATCATGAACAAGACGACACCTTTTCCCTCTCCATCGTGAAGTCGCGCAGTGAGAAGTTCATTTTTCTTTATCATTACAACACCGTCTCGCAGGAAATGCAGTTCCTCCCAGCAGACGACCCAAATGCCGAATTCAGCATGCTCCAGCCGCGGGAGCCAAACCATGAATTCTACGCCGGGCATCACGGCGACTTCTTTTACCTGCTCACGAACGACAATGCCTACAACTTCAGGCTCGTACGGACTCCCGTCTCCGCGCCGGGTAGAAACACCTGGCAGGAAGTGATTCCCGAACGAAAGGACATCCTGCTGGAAGACATGGACATGTTCGCCGACCACATCGTCTTGCAGGAGCATAGGAACGGCGTAAAACAATTGGAGATCGTTGACGTCCATGATTTTGGAAACAGGCATTACATCCAATTCCCTGAGCCATCTTATGCGGTTTCCGTGGAGGATAACCCGGAGTTCAACATCGGCATCGTGCGTTTCAAATATTCGTCCCTTGTCACGCCCAACTCCGTGGTGGACTACAACATGGAGGCGCGCGAGTGGATCATCCAAAAAGAGGACGACATCCCGAACTACGACAAGTCGCAATACGAAACGGCTCTCCTCTTTGCAACCGCGCCGGATGGAAAAAGGATTCCCATTGCCATCGCCCATAAAAAGGGGTTGAATCGGAATGGTCAGAACCCAACCCTGTTGTACGGGTACGGCGCGTACGGTTCCCCCAGCGAACCGACTTTCAATCCAGCCGTGGTCAGCCTGCTGGAGCGCGGGTTTATTTTCGCCGTCGCTCACGTCCGCGGCGGAGGAGAAATGGGACGCGCCTGGTACGACGAGGGCAGGCTGCTGAACAAGAAAAACTCCTTCACAGACTTTATCTCCTGTGCAGAACACTTGATCGAACAGGGATTTACTTCATCCGAAAAACTCGCCACCATCGGCGGCTCGGCAGGCGGGCTTCTGGTGGGCGCAAGCATGGTGATGCGCCCCGATCTATTCAAGGCAGTCATTTGCAAAGTCCCATTTCTGGACGTAGTCACCACCATGAGCGACCCAACCATTCCATTGACCGCACTTGAATACGACCAGTGGGGCAACCCGGCAAACAAGGACGAGTTCGATTACATGCTGTCCTATTCGCCCTACGACAACATCCAGCCAGTCGAATACCCCCACCTGCTTCTGACCACGGGATTCAACGATCTGCGCGTGGCGTATTGGGAACCCGCCAAATTCCTTGCCAGGTTAAGAGATATAAAGACAGACGATAATCTCGCCGTGATGCAGACCAACTTCAGCGCGGGTCACGCCGGCGCCAGCGGACGGTACGATTACCAAAAGGAAAACGCGCTCGACTTCGCCTTTTTGATGGATATTTTGAAAGCAAATCAAGCCTCCGATTAATACAAAAACTCCCGAAGCCTTTTTTGACTTCGGGAGTTTGGTTTTTCGTCTATGCCGGCTGTGATGCCCTTGCAACCGCATCTTCCAGCATCTTCGTCGTCAGGGATTTGGGGCGCTCGATGGGCATTCCAAGCGCGCGTGACCAGACATAATTGGCAGTCACGCCAAGCGCGCGTCCGACGCCGAACAGCACCGTATAGAAATCGAATTCACGGACGCCATAGTAATGTTGAAGCGTGCCGCTGATGGCATCCACATTCGGGGCGGGGTTCTTAGCTTTGCCCTGTTCGCGCAACACCTGCGGAACCACGTCGAAGACCATGTCGGCAAGCCGCACCAGTTCATCTTCGGGGAAGCGCTTCCTGGCAAATTCCATCTGCGCCGTAAAGCGCGGATCTGGCACGCGCAAAACGGCATGACCATAACCGGGGATGACGTGTCCGCCGTTGAGCGTATCCCACGAGAATTGATACAACTGTTCGCGGGTCGGCACGCCGCCGAATTTATTCTTCACGTCAATCAACCAGGCGAGACACTCCTGGTTTGCAAGCCCGTGCAACGGACCGGCAAGCGCGTTGAGTCCGGCGGAAAAGGCGTAGTAAACGTCTGAGAGGGTCGAACCAGCCAGATGCGTGGCGTGAGCCGAAGCGTTTCCAGATTCATGATCCGAATGCAGGATGAAGTACAGGCGGGCGAGGTCGGCATATCCCTTCTTATCTTCAACCTTCATCATGCGGGCGAAGTTCAAGCCGTAATCCTGTTTGGGATTGAACTTCGGCTTGGACGTCTCGCCGAAGTATTTCATGCGATAAATAAACGCCGCAATGACAGGAAGCTTCGCGCTCAGATCGAGGCTGTCTTCGAGCGCCGCTTCCCAATATTCGTCCTTCTTCATGCTGTGATATTTCGCCGCAAACGTCGAGCCGTTCTGCAAAGCAAGTACCGCCTGCGAGAAAAGCGTCATCGGATGCGTTTCCTTCGGCATGGACTTGAGCATCTTGAAAACATAATCGGGGACGACAGACCGCTTCGCCCACTCCTCCTCGACTGCCTGCGCTTCCTCTTTGGTTGGAACCTCGCCGACGATCAGCAGGTAATACAAGCCGCCCACCAAAGGCATCTTGCCGCCTTTTGCCTTGGGCAGAGCCTTCAACACTTCGGGGATGGACATGCCGCGAAAACGAATGCCTTCCGCGGGGTCCACAAATGAAACATCGGTGAGCAGGGATTTAATATCACGCATCCCGCCGACCACCTGACCGACCGTGACCTTATCCACCACCACATCGCCGTGTTCCTTTGCAAGCAATTTGATCCGTTCGCGCCAGGCGGGCAACTGCGCAGAAATTTTATCGTGCAAAATCATGAGAATCTCCTTCGTCGAGTTTCATAACAAAAGTCGAAGGATTTCACCTTCGACCTTTGGAGTTAATTAAAGTTTCACCACGCTCTTGAGCGCTTCGTGCGTTTCCTTCACAGAAGCGGCAGACTTTTCGAACAAAGACTTCTCGTCATCGTCCAGATTGTATTCGATGATCTTTTCCATACCGCCCGCGCCAAGCATCACCGGAACGCCGAAGTACATATCCTTCAAGCCGTATTCGCCGTCCATATAAGCCGCGCAAGGGACGATCAATTTCTTGTCCTTCAAAATCGCCTCCGCCATCTGAACACAGGCGAGGGAGGGCGCATAATACGCCGAACCAGTCTTCAAAAGATTGACGATCTCGCCGCCGCCCTTGCGCGTGCGGTTGACAATCGCCTCCAGTTTATCGGCGGGCAGGTAATCCTTCAGCGGAATGCCGGCAATGTTGGAGTGGCGCGTCAGCGGGACCATCTCGTCGCCGTGACCGCCCAGCACATAACAATCAATATTTTCCACACTCACGCCGGTTTCCATCCCTACGAATGCGCGCATACGGGCTGAATCCAAAATGCCCGCCTGCCCGATCACCCGCTCGCGCGGCAGACCCGTCACCTTCATGGTGAGGTACGCCATCGTATCCAATGGATTCGTCAGCACGATGAAAATCGCGTTCGGCGAATACTTCAACGTCTCTGTGGCGGCTTTGCCCACGATCTCGGCATTCGTCTTGAGCAGGTCGTCGCGGCTCATACCGGGCTTGCGCGCAATGCCTGCCGTGATAATGATGATGTCGGAATCCTTTGTATCGGCATAATCATTCGTGCCAAGCACTTTCGTATCCTTACCAATAATCGGCATGGCTTCCAGCATGTCCAGGCTCTTGCCCTGCGGCATCCCTTCCACCACATCCAGCAGGACGATGTCCGCCAGTTCCCGTTCGGCGAGCCAGTGCGCCGCAGTCGCGCCCGTGTTGCCCGCCCCAATGATAGAGATTTTCTTCATCATTCCTCCAAATTTGATCGGCTGAACGCCGTAATTTTCCACTAATTCTATCCGAAACCACCCCCTTTAAATAGTATAAAATGTCACATTTTTTGGAATACATACGCCAGAATAAGACAAAAAGAAGGACTCCATTTTACCGATTCGGGAATGGAGTCCTCTCTCGCCTCTCTTCGGACCTCTAGCCTGATTCCGCTTCGAGGAGCCTTGTCGCCTGTATCGCCGCCGCCGCCCCCATCCCCGCGGACGTGATGACCTGCTTGAAATGCGGGTCTGCCGCCTCCCCCGCCGCGTACACACCGCGGACGTTCGTTTCCATCTTGTCGTTCACCTGGATATAACCAAGTTCGTTCATGTCCAGTTTGCCTTTGAACATCTGCGTGTTCGGCGTATGACCGATGAAAATGAACAAGCCGTCGGTCTCAAAAATGGACTCTTCACCTGTTTTGACATTCTTCAACTTCAGGGACTCAAGTTTCTCCGAGCCTGCGATTTCAGTCACAACCGTATCCCAGATGAAATTGATCTTGGGATGGTTCATGGCGCGCGTCTGCAAAATCGGGCTGGCGCGTAATTCGTCGCGGCGGTGGATAATCGTCACGCTCGAGGCGTAGCGGGTGATGAACAGACCCTCTTCGAGAGCCGAATCCCCGCCCCCCACCACAACGACCTTCTTATCCTTGAAGAACCAGCCGTCGCAGGTGGCGCAGTACGAAACGCCGCGTCCAGTCAACTCCACCTCGCCGGGAATTTGCAGGTGATTTGGGCTTGCGCCTGTGGTGATGATGACCGTATCGGCTGTGTACTCGCCGCTATCGGCTGTGACTGCGTATGGACGCTTCGAGAAATCCACCTCATGCGCCATGTCAAATTCGACCTTCGCGCCGAAATGCTCCGCCTGCTTCTGGAACAACTCTCCCAACTGCGCCCCGCCAACGCCTTCGGGAAAACCGGGATAATTCTCGATCAGATGCGTCAGCGCCGCCTGACCGCCCAACTGCATCCCCGTCAGCACCACCGGAGCCAACTCCGCGCGCGCGGCATACAACGCCGCCGATAGCCCCGCCGGTCCCGCCCCCAGGATCAATACTTTTGCGTGTCTTCCGTTATTGGACATTTTCACTTCCTGCCATTATTTTTTTCAACCTTCATTGAGACGTTTCATCCAATCCACAACTTACCGTTTTTCATTTTATCAGATGCTTACAGGCATGAAAAGTTGCCAGCTCGGAATATATATTTTTCATCAGAATTCATGAGGCTCCCGATTCAATCTCCACAAACTCTGGCGGGATTCTCCATATTTCCTCCACAATGAGTTGATAAAGTACGGGGCATAAATCAATCACTGGAGGTAAAAATGTTTCGCAACGGTTTCATCTTTTGGCTGATCGGCGTCTTGCTCCTCGCCGGTCTGGTCGCAGCAGGCGGATTCATGGCGTACAGGGCAGGCGTCGCGCGGGGAATCGTTCAGGCTCCCGAAGTCGCTGTCGCCATCGAGAAAGCCGCCGAGGATGGAGGGGTCGCTCCGATCCCACCGATATATGGATATGGCTACCCGCACGGTTACCGCTTCGGCCATCCACACTTCTTCAATCCCTTCTTCGCGATTTGCGGATCCATCCTGTTTCTCTTCTTATTCCTCGGCTTGACGAAAATGCTTTTCTTCCGCCGGATGAGGCATGGCTGGAGCCACCACGGACCTTGGGGAAAAAACTGGGAAGGTAACGTGCCCCCGATGTTCGATGAATGGCACAAACGTTCCCATGGCGAAAAGCCCGCCGATGCAAAGCGTGACCAGAAGTAAGATGTTCCAGGCAACAACGAGGAGGAGCGCCTGCTCTTCCTCGTTGTTCGTCTCTCAGAAATTCTCACTATCCACTATTCCCCATTCACTATATACTTCCGCTCATGCCCGAACTCATCCTTGTCGTAGATGACGAACCCAAGGTCTCCCGCCTCGCGCGTGACTATTTGGAGAAGAATGGATTTCGCGTCGTGACAGCATCAGACGGTCAATCCGCGCTGACAACTGCCCGGCGCGAAAAACCCGACCTTATCATCCTCGACCTGATGCTCCCCATCATGGATGGACGCGAAGTGTGCAAAACCCTGCGCCGCGAAAGCGACGTGCCAATCATCATGCTCACGGCTTTAGCCGAAGAAGTGGATCAGGTCACCGGGCTCGAGATCGGCGCGGACGATTACATCACCAAGCCTTTCTCGACACGCGCGCTGATCGCCCGAGTCCGCGCCTTGCTGCGCCGCGCAAAGGGCGGAGTCAAACCGCCAAAAATTATCCGCGCGGGAGGCTTGGAAGTGGACCCGGATCGATATTCGGTTACATTCAACGATCAGCCTATCAAGCTCACACCGAACGAATTCAAGCTGCTTCAAGTGCTGGCATCGCGCCCCGGGCAAACCCTCACCCGCGAGCAATTGCTGGACGAAATGCACGGCATCGCGTCCAGCTTCGACCGCAGCATCGACTCGCACATCAAGAACCTGAGAAAGAAACTCGAAACCGCGTCCGGCGAATCCATGATCGAAACGGTATACGGAATTGGGTATCGCTTCATTGAAGCGAACAACTAATAACAATGACCTTCCCTTTCCTTGCCCCCCGCACAATTTCCCCATGACAAACCGTTCCCACAGGCCCAGGCGCCGCAGCGGTCCTCGATTCGGTCTCTTCTCGATCTTTTTCTTCGCAGTTTTCCTATGCTTTGTCGGCGGCGCGTCGGCGAGTTTATTCGAGTTATTTACGCACAATTCCGGAGCCCAACGAAGCTGGCTGTTGCTTTGCGGCGCCCCGGTCGGGGTGGTCGTCCTCCTCTTTATCATCATTTTCAACATGTATACGCGTTTCGGCAAACCCCTGCAGGACATGTTCAACGCCATCGACTCGGTTGCAGAGGGAAACCTTTCAGCGCGCGTGCCGGAAAACAACTCCGATATGTTCAGCGAATTGTTCAAACGCTTCAACAAAATGGCTGGCGAGCTGGAACGTTCCGATCAACAACGCCGCAATCTCACCGCCGACATCGCCCATGAACTGCGCACGCCGCTCCACATCATTCAAGGCAACCTCGAAGGTATTGTGGACGGGGTTTATAAACCCACGGATGAACACATCAACAACACATTGGACGAAACGAGATTGCTCTCGCGCCTCGTCAACGACCTGCAAACCCTATCCCTTGCCGAAACAGGACAACTCCCGCTTCATCCCACCCGCTTCCTGCTCGCTGACCTGATGGCTGATCTCACTTCGAGTTTTTCCTCCCAAGCCGCGTCCCTCGGCATTTACATGGAAACACGAACCGCGAATCCGCTGCAGGAGATCACCGCCGATTATGACCGGCTCAATCAGGCGTTGTCCAATTTGGTGGGAAACGCTTTACGATACACACCCCAAGGCGGGAGGATATCCATCGAAACAGAATCAATTTCCGGCGAAGAAAGAAGCGTGCGGATCAAGGTTAAGGATACCGGGGAGGGAATCCCAACCGAAGACTTGCCCTTCATCTTCGACCGATTCTGGCGTGGCGATAAATCCCGCAGCGGGAGGACTCACAGCGGGCTTGGATTGGCAATCGCCAAACAACTCATCCATGCGCACGGCGGGACAATCCAGGCGCAAAGCGAAGTCGGCAAGGGGACGACATTTATCATCGAAATTCCGTAGTAGAACAAGTCTATAGACTTGTTCTACGGTAGAATTGCCGCCAATGGAAGTTTCGGAAAAACTACAGGGCATTCTTGCCACATTGCCAACCAAGCCGGGTTGTTATCTCTACCGCAACGCCGAAGGGACGATCATCTACGTCGGCAAAGCCGTGAATTTAAGGAATCGCGTGCGATCATACTTTCATGCGGATTCAAGTCACGATAACAAGACCCGCCGCCTAGTGCGCGACATCGCAGACATCGAGTGGATCGTCGTCGGGTCGGAGCTCGAGGCGCTCATCCTCGAGATGAACCTCATCAAGAAACACCGCCCGAAATACAACGTGCGGCTCAAGGATGACAAGCGCTATCCCTACATCAAAATCCACTGGAATGAACCCTTCCCCAAAGTGACCGTCACCCGCCAGATGGCGGAGGATGGCGCGCGCTATTTCGGTCCGTACACCTCGGCGTGGGCGGTATACCAGACACTCGAAGTGCTGCGAAAAATATTCCCCTACCTCACCTGTGACCGCGAGATCACAGGTGATGACCCGCGCGCGTGCCTGTATTACGACATCAAGCTTTGCACCGCGCCCTGCATCGGCGCGATTTCGAAGGAAGGCTACCGCGCAATGATCTCCGACCTGATGGAGTTCCTCGGCGGTCACAGCGAAGCGATCATCGAACGCCTGCAAAACGACATGCAAAAGGCGTCGAATGAGATGCGCTTCGAGAAAGCCGCCGCCCTACGGGATCAATTGAAAGCGATGCAGACCATCATCGAGCGGCAGAAGATCATCTTCGGCTCGGATTACGCGGATTCGGATGTCATTGCCATGGCGCGCGCGGACGGCGAAGCCTGCGTGCAAATCTTTTTCATCCGCGGCGGAAAATTGATCGGGCGCGAGTACTTCATCCTCGAAGGCACGGAAGATACTGCCGACAACGAAGTGATGGCGGAATTCGTCAAACAGTTCTACACCGAAGCGGCAAGCGTCCCGGAGCAGGTGATGCTTCCGCAGGAGATCGAAGAACGGATCATCATCGCGCAATGGCTGAGGTCGAGACGCGGCGGCGAGAAAGTGGAGTTGTTCGTGCCGAACGAAGGTCAGCCGCGCGATCTGGTCAGGATGGCGGCGGAGAACGCCACTGAAACGTTGCAATCCTTGCGCGCGCAATGGCAGGCGGATACGCACCGCCAGGAGCAGGCGCTCAATGAGTTACAAACGGCGTTGAATCTATCCGCGCCGCCGAACCGCATCGAATGTTACGATGTCAGCCACACGCAGGGCGTGGCAACCGTCGGCGCGATGGTGGTCTTCGAGCAGGGAGTGCCGTCCAAAAACCTGTACCGCAAGTTCAACATCGAAAGCACGAGCATCGGCGCGCCGGACGACTTCGCCTCGATGGAGGAAATGCTCACGCGCCGCTTTCGGCGTTGGAAAGGCTCGCAGGAAACCGAAGCAAACGTCGGCGCGAAGAAAGATGCGTCGTTCTCCATCCTGCCGGACCTCATCATCATAGACGGAGGCAAGGGGCAGCTGAGCCGCGTTGTCAAAGTGCTCGAGCAGTTTGAGCTGTATGGTAAGGTTCCGGTGGTGGGGCTTGCCAAACAGGAGGAGGAAATTTTCTTCCCGCACAAAAGCGAGCCGCTGATGCTCCCCCGCCATTCGCAGGGACTCTACCTCGTGCAGCGGATCCGCGACGAAGCGCATCGCTTCGGGATCACCGCGCATCGCAAAAAACGCTCGAAGCTGGGTCTTGCCTCCCAGCTGGATGCCATTCCGGGAATTGGTCCCGCGAGAAGAAAGGCGCTCTTGAAACATTTCGGTTCTGTGGATAAGATTAGGGAAGCGACGTTGGAAGAGTTGACCGCAGTACAAGGCATGAACGAGATCGCCGCGCAAAGCGTCAAGACGCATTTGGAGTAAGGAGCAAGATGGTTTCAGAGGCAATTGTCGTTCCAGAGGCGATTTACCCTTATGTAAGAAGAATAACGGGTCAATCGAATTTTCATCTTGCATTGCTGCCCGCGGCAAAAAATACCGTCCAATCGCGCCTAAAAAAAAACGAGGCGCTTATTACAGGTTTTGAAAACAAATATAAAATGACATTTCCCCAATTCGAGGAAGCCTGCCGCGACGGAAGGATCAAGAATCCATATTCATACGAAGTGGAAAAAGACGATTGGGAATGGGAAACCGCCATTGAAAACCATAAACTATTGGATGAAATTTACCGCTGGTTAATCAGTGTGGAAGAGAATCTATCAACATGAAAGAAGTCTGGATCGTTGACGACGATGACGAGATGGGGCATGCAATCGGTTTGATGCTTAAATTGCTGGATTACGTCCCCAGGAATTTTTCAAGCCCGCGCCCGGCGGCGCAGGCGCTGCTGGCGGGTCAACGACCCGACTTGTTGATCCTCGACATCAACATGCCCGAAGTGACCGGGCTGGACATGCTCGAATTCCTCCGCCGCCGGAAGGAGTGGAAGGACCTGCCGATCATCATGCTCACCTCCGAAGCGGCGGACGTGATGGTGGAAAAAGCCCTGCAGATGGGCGCGGACAGTTACGCGATGAAACCGGTTACAATCGAGGAACTCGAAAAGGCAATGTCGCAGGCGTTTTATAAACATATCGTAAAGTGAGTGAATGATGGCTGAAAGAAAAACAAAGAAAAGAAAACAAACCAAGAACAACGGGAACCGGGCGGCGCAGATTTTGTTCGTCCTGTTTGCCGT
Source organism: Anaerolineales bacterium (assembly GCA_020060625.1). Taxonomy (GTDB): domain Bacteria; phylum Chloroflexota; class Anaerolineae; order Anaerolineales; family Villigracilaceae; genus Villigracilis. Next base: position 36,501 of record JAGUZU010000097.1, read on the forward strand.
GCTAATCATCCTTTCGATGGTGCTTTCCGCAGCCGTAAATTATTAGCGTTCGTCCGAATGGTATAATCCCACCCGCGCGGCTTCGCACAGCCGCGCTTTATTACGTAACAATGTCGTTGCGAGGAGTGCGGCGACGAAGCAATCTCCCATACAAGGGGATTGCTTCGGGCAGAAGATCACTGCCCTCGCAATGACAAAGGAAAACCCATGCTCGAAAAACTACAAGCCATCGAAGATAAATACGACCAACTCGGCAGCGAACTGCTGGAAGTGGGCAACGACTACAAACGCGCCGCCGAGATCAACAAGGAGCGCGTGGATTTGGAACCGCTGGTCGAAAAGGCGCGGGAATACCGTCAGGCGGTGAAAAGCCTGGAGGAAGCCCGGACAATTATCGTATCCGAGAATGACGCGGAATTGATCGCCCTCGCCAAAGCGGACGTGGACGATCTCACCCCGAAGATCGAAGAACTCGAAAAAGTCATCAAGGGCATGCTCGTGCCGAAAGACCCGCGCGACGACAGAAACGTCATCTTTGAAATCCGCGCCGGCGCGGGCGGCGACGAAGCCGCCATCTTCGCCGCGGACCTGTTCCGCATGTACACGCGCTACGCCGAAGACAAACGCTGGAAGACCGAGATCATGTCCGAAAATGCCATCGGCGTGGGCGGCTACAAGGAAGTTATTTTCGAGGTCAAAGGCAAGGGCGCGTACTCGAAGTTGAAATACGAATCGGGCGTGCATCGCGTGCAGCGCGTGCCAGCCACCGAATCGCAGGGACGCATTCACACCTCCACCGCCACTGTCGCTGTCATGGCGGAAGTGGACGAGGTCGAAGTTGACATCCCCGAAAGCGACATCGAAGTCGAGGTCTATCGCTCCTCCGGCGCGGGCGGGCAGAACGTGCAAAAGAACTCCACGGCGGTTCGCTTGACCCATAAACCGTCGGGCATCGTGATCACCTGCCAGGACGAACGCTCGCAACTGCAAAACAAACTGCGCGCCCTGAGCATCCTGCGCGCGCGTCTGTACGAGATGGAAGAAGCCAAACGTCAGGCGGAGGAGGAGGCAAACCGCCGTTCGCAGGTCGGCTCAGGTGACCGCTCCGAAAAGATCCGCACTTATAACTATCCGCAAAACCGCGTCACCGATCATCGCGTGGGCTTATCCAGTTACAACCTGCCAGCCGTGATGGATGGCGACATTGACCAGTTCATTGACGAACTCACCACGCGCGATGAAGCGGGAAAACTCGCCGCCAGCGGCGTGGACGACGATGAATGAACGCAGGCGAACTTCTCGAAACATTTCTTGACACCTACCAAAGTGAATCTGCGGAATTGGATATTCAACTCCTCACCGCGCACGTGATGGGACGTCCGCGTTCGTGGCTGGCTGCCCATCTCGACGCGCCTCTGACTCCGCCCCAGCTTGATTCTGCCCATCAGGCATTTGCGCGGCTGAAAGCGGGCGAACCGCTCCCCTACATCCTCGGTCATTGGGAATTCTACGGTCTCGACCTTGATGTCACACCCGACGTGCTGATCCCAAGACCGGAGACCGAATTACTCGTGGAAAAAGCCATCCGCTGGCTGACCAGCCGTCCCGAAGCGCGAAGCGTGGCGGATATTGGCACAGGCTCAGGCGCGATTGCAGTCGCCATTGCCATGCGCGTCCCCGGCGCCCGCATCCTCGCCACCGATATTTCCTACAATGCGCTGAAGGTCGCCAAACGCAACGCCGAAAAGTTCCACGTCCATCACTCCATTGACTTCCTGCAATGCGACCTGCTCCCTCACCCCGCCTTCGGCACCCCTCTCCCTGAAGGAGAGGGGCTGGGGGTGATGGCATTCGATCTCATCTGTGCCAACCTGCCCTACATCCCCACCCAGGCGCTTCACGAACTTCCCATCTATGGGCGCGAGCCAACCCTCGCCCTCGACGGCGGCGTGGACGGACTCGACCTCTACCGCCGCCTGCTCCAACTCGCCCCCGACTGGCTCGCCCCGAACGGCATGATGCTGCTCGAGATCGAAGCATCGCAGGGCGCGCAAGCCTTAAGCCTTGCCTATGACTCATTCGATGAGGTTAAACTGCAATTGCATCAGGATATGGCAGGCAGGGACCGCCTATTAATCCTGCGCCCGACGCAAACTTAACAATCCCCTTACGCCGCAGATGGAGTCTTTTAAACACCGGGGAACATGTATAATTGACAAAACGAGTGGTAATTACAAATGATGGTCGTTTCGGGTAAAGCATGGGTGTTGCCTGTTTTTAGAAAAGGTTCCTGATGATCTCATTCGACCGGCATCCAAGAGCGGCGACCCATAAAATCCGCGTGATCGCGTTTTCCATTTTATTGCTGCTGCTTTCCGCAACGGCAGCCGCCCTTACCTTTGTCATCCTGGACCGGCAAAGGTACGATATAACGCTGGTGAACATCGCCGGTCGGCAGCGCATGTTAGCCCAGCAGTTGACGCTGGAAGTCATCCTTTTACAGGCTCGCCCGCAGTTCGAACATCAACAAAGCCTGGTGTACGACGCCCACCGGCAATTCGACTCGACCTTGCGCGCCCTCGCACACGGCGGCGAAACGACCCTGCCTTCGGGCGGGACGTTTATCGTCCAACCCGCATCCAATGCGGAAATTCAGGCGCAATTGCGGGTTATTTACGGAATTTGGGAGGATATGGATCGAACGCTCGATATTGCCATGAACGAAAGGACGGGGGACGCAAACGCCGCCGTCAACAAAATCGCCCGCACAATCACCCCGCGCATGGTATCCGAACTGGACAAACTTATCGCCTTATATGAAGCGGAGTCCAATCGCAGAATTTTCCGGCTTGAAGTCATCCAACTGGGGGTCGTGTCCGCCGCAATCATCGTACTGGCATTGACGATTCAGATTGCCGGACGATCCGCTGCTTCGCTGGACAAACTCGAATTGTTGGAAGCCGAAGCCCGGCGCGCGCAGGAATTGGAAACGCTGCAACAAGTGGGAGCGGTGGTCGCAGCCACCCTGCGGCAGGATGAGTCCATCGAGCGCATCCTGCAACAATTGCTGCGGGTCGTACCGTACGACAGCGCGTCGGTGATGCTGCTGAAGGACGGATACCTGGAAATCGTCGGCGGGCACGGCTGGGCGGACGCCGCGACAGTGGTTGGAATGCGGTTTCCAGTGCCATCCGACAACCCCAACACGGTGGTTCTTGAACGGCGGGAACCGTATCTGCTGGGCAACGCCGCTAAGGTCTATTCCGCCTTCCGCCTGAAACCGCACAATCACATCCGCTCGTGGATGGGTGTTCCGCTGGTTGTGGGGGAGCGGCTGATCGGCATGTTGGCAGTGGATAGCAGGCAGGAAAACTATTTCACCTCCCATCATGCCCGGCTCGCATCGGCGTTCGCCAACCAGGTCGCCATCGCCATTGACAATGCGCGTCTGTATTCCGAATCCAGGAAACGCGCCGAACAACTGCGCGCGCTTCACGAGGCAAGCCGCGCATTGACTTCCGATCTTAATCTCGAGGCTGTCCTGCAAACCCTGACCGAAACCGCCCGTCATCTCATCGACGCCCGCTATGCCGCGCTTGCCGTACTGGATTCGGAGGAGAAGATGTCCCAGTTCCACACCGCAGGCTTGGGCGAGGAGGAACGGAAGCGGATCGGCAAGCCGCCCCAGGGTCACGGATTGCTGGGCGCCATCCTGATCGAGGGCAAGCCCATCCGCCTTGCCGACATATCTTCAGATCCGCGCTCTGTCGGTTTTCCGCCCGGACACCCGAAAATGAGCACGTTTGTCGGCATTCCAATCATCACGCGCGGAAGGGTGATCGGCAGCCTGTATCTCACTGAAAAGGAAGGCGGACAGGAGTTCGACCAGGACGATGAAGAGTTCCTGGTCGGGCTGGCAGGAGACGCCGCCATTGCCATCGAAAACGCCCAGTTGTTTCGTAAGGTCGAAAAATTGGCAACCACCGACAGCCTGACAGGTCTTTACAACAGGCGTCATTTCATGGAACGGGCTGAGAGCGAATTCCAGCGCGCCCGCCGCTATCGCCGTCCATTGTCCCTTATTATGGCGGATATTGACCGTTTCAAGCGGGTAAACGACACATACGGTCACGGCGCCGGCGACCAGGTTTTAAAATTCGTCGCATCCCTGGCGCGCGCAGAATTAAGGGAAATGGACGTCATCGGGCGCTACGGCGGGGAAGAATTCATCATCCTCATGCCCGAAACCGGGCTGGAGGGAGCCCGTTCGCTCGCGGAACGCTTCCGCAAACGAATCGAAGAGACGGTCATAAACGTCGAGCAGGCGGCAATATCCATTACGATCAGTTTGGGCGTTTCTGTTTTGCAGGAAGGGTGCGAAACCTTTACGGCATTAATCGAAGCCGGAGACAAAGCCCTGTACGAAGCCAAAGCGGCGGGGCGCAACCGCGCGGTATGCGTTGATATGAAAAATGATGAAGACTGAAATCCTCCCCGCCTCAGAGATCAAAACCGCGCTCCACGTCCTGCAAAGCGGCGGCATCGTCGCCTTCCCCACCGACACCGTCTACGGTCTCGGCGCGCTTGCATTCGACAACGCCGCCATCGAAAGCATCTATATCGCCAAAGACCGCCCCGTCGAAAAAGCCATTCCCATTTTGATCGGCGGCTTGAGCGACCTCGAAAAAATTGCGGACAACATTCCAGACATGGCTCTCCGTTTCGCCGCCCGCTTCTGGCCCGGACCTCTAACCTGCATCGTCCCCAAAAAGCCGACTCTCCCCCCAGCCGTCTCTGCCACTTCCACCGTTGCAGTTCGCATTCCCGATCACGCCAATGCGCTTGCCTTATTACGCGCCGCCGGACCCATGGCGGTCACCTCCGCCAACATCTCCGGGCAGCCGAGTCCCTCCACCGCGCAAGAAGTGTACGCTCAACTCAACGGACGCATTCCATTAATTCTGGATGGCGGCAAAACGCCCGGCGGAATCCCATCCACGCTGGTGGATTGCGCCGGAGAAAAACCCATAATTCTGCGTGAAGGTCCCATCTCGCTGGATGAATTATCATCCGCCATTTAATAAACTCTTATGCTGTTCTTAGTTGCTGTTCAGGGTTGATTTAACTCCCCGCATATAATGAAAGTTGCATTCTCCTTATATCAAACCCCCGCCGGCTTGGGCAAGCCTTCGGGGGTTTGGTTTTAATCACGAGAGGGGCCAGGTCGGCAGAATATCCATCTCCAACCCGGAGATATGCCCCAGCGCGTAACGATAATATCCCGCCGCGGCGATCATCGCGGCGTTATCGGTGCAGAGGGAAAGCGGGGGAATATGGACCGGAAATTCCGCCTGTGACTTGAAAACCTGCCGCAGGGGTCGGTTTGCGGAGACACCGCCCGCCACAAGGATTTCCTTTGCGCCAAACTCACGCGCCGCGTCCATCGTTTTCTTGAACAGCACATCAATCACAGCCTGCTGAAAGGATGCCGCAAGGTCGGGCGTGGGCAGGGACTTGCTCTTCTTCTGTAATTCACGCACTTCGTACAACACAGAGGTTTTTACTCCGCTGAAGGAAAAATTCCAGGTTCCATCGAGCCAGGCGCGAGGGAAGTGGAAGCGTTCCGGGTCGCCTTCCTCGGCTGATTTCTGAATGGACGGTCCTCCCGGGTAGGGCAATTCCAACAGCCGCGCAACTTTATCGAATGCCTCTCCAGCCGCATCGTCGAGCGTGGAGCCGAGGCGTTGGTAGGTCAAATGATCGGTCATGAGATTCAGTTCGGTGTGTCCGCCTGAGACGAGCAGCGCCATCAACGGGAATTGCGGTTCGGGCGGGGCATCCTCGCCCGCGTCGCACACCCATGCCGAATACAAGTGACCTTCCAGATGGTTGACGCCAACGAGCGGCTTGCCCAACGCCAGCGCCATGCCCTTCGCCATGTTCATCCCAACGATCAACGATCCGGCGAGACCCGGTCCCTGGGTGACGGCAATCGCGTCAATATCATTGAGCGTGAGATGCGCCTTGTTGAGCGCCTGTTCGACGACGGGCATGATGCTAAGCACATGTTGGCGCGAAGCGACTTCGGGAAATACGCCGCCATATCGCGCATGAATATCCATTTGCGAAGCGACAACGGACGAAAGCAGAGCGCGCCCGTTTTCAAGGACGGCGCAGGCAGTTTCATCGCAGGAGGTTTCAATGGCAAGGATTCGGGCGGGGTTTAGGTCGGTCATCAGCGATCAGTTATCCGGCTTCCACTTCTTCATCGGCAGGACGAAATCATAGGGATAATCCGCGAGTTTCTCCATCACGCCATCCGGGCGCACCCAGAGCGTATCTTCGATGCGGAAGCCCATTCCCCTTTCGGGGTAGTACAGCCCCGGCTCGGATGTGACCACCACGCCCGGCTTGAGCCTGTGATCGTCGCCGACGGTAAATCCGCTGAACGGGCGCTCGTGGATGTTCAACCCCACGCCGTGTCCCAAACTATGGACATAGCCTTCCACTGGCGCCTTCGTATTGAGCGGGGTCTGGTGTCCCTTCGATTCGAAATACTCGCACGTCATGCGTTGATAGTCCTTGAAAGGCACATTCAAATCGAAGTTGTCCATCAAGGTATTGAATATTTCGCGGACCTGGTCATAAAGCACCTGGGCATCGGGAGCAGCATAGCCCAAACTCCACGTGCGGGTGAAATCATAATAATACCCACCGCCTGCTTCGGCAGGATAAATGTCGAAGACGATGGTCTGCCCCAGCCGCATCAGGTCAGACGGATTTCCCGAAGAATGCGGCACGCCCGCATCGCGCCCGATGGCGAAGATAAAGCCAGAGGGCAGTTCCGCGCCCTGCTCCGAAACCCACAGGCGGATTTTGGAATGCACGTCGCCAACCGTCAATGGCGAGCCATCCTCTTTCAACAAGACCTCGTCGGCGTTGACATCGCAGGAGGTGAGATATTCACGAACCTTATCCACCACTGTTGTCGTAATCCTCCCCATGTTGCGAATGCGCTCGATCTCAGCCTCGTCCTTCGTTTCCATTGCCCGCATGAAGATCGAATCCTCGCGCGATTCGCCAATGAATTCGATACCGGGCATTCGCTTTTGCAATTGTGAGATCATACCGAAAATCGAACCCAGATCATACGTCCCGTAAATGCCAACGCGCCCCGATGTGACGCCGCAATCCTTGAGCATCATTTCCATGCGGATGGCAACCGCCAGCAGGGAGTCGCCGTCCGCCTGTTTAAGAAGCGCCTGCAAGTCGTATTTGCTGTAGGATGCCAATTTCAAACCGCTCTTAGCGGCTTCATCGCGTTCCATGTCGTTATGAAAAAAGACGGGGTCATCATCGCGTTTTTTTATGATGGTTGCATGGCTGACGTGCCCGCCGCCCGTCAAATAGTACATCGGCGGGTTATGTTCGGCATTGCCAAACACGATCATCGCATCCATATTGCGGGCTAGCATAATGGTATCAAGGTCTGATTTCATTTGGTTTCCTTTTCAAAAGATTCTTCAAACCCACCAACAGCGCGCCTTCCTGTTCGGGCAGGACGGTGCGCGGGTCGAGCAACACCTTGTCGTTTTCAGTGCGCGCAATGATCGGCGGATTATTCTCCCGCAGCGCGCGCAGAAATTTCTGAGCCGATTTGACGCTCAATTCCAATAGAAAAGTTGGGATGGATTCACCGGGAAGCGAGCCGCCGCCCACCGTGGATTGACCTTCCGCCACATCGCCCTGCCCCAACTCGTCCCGCCACGCCTCCGCCCGACCTCGAACCTGTTTCAACGTAAGGGACATCATCTTCAAAATGGGGATTTCCCGCTCCGCCTCGTCCTTGAGGTAATGCGTCAGCGTCGCAGACAGCCCCGCGAGACAGGACTTATCCGCGCGGACGGCTCTCGCTAGCGGATGTTTCCTGATCTTATCGAGAAGAGTCTTTTTACCGATGATGATGCCCGCCTGCGGACCGCCAAGCAGTTTATCGCCCGAAAATAGAATCACGTCCACGCCTGCCTGCAAGGATTCCTGCACGGTCGGCTCGTGGGAAAAACCGTATTTGGCGGTGTCGTACAATGCGCCGGAACCGAGATCATCCACGACGGGAACGCCAACCTGATGAGCCGCATTCACGACGTCTTTCAACTCAGGCTCTTCGGTAAAGCCGACGATCTTGAAGTTGGAACGATGCGCGCGCATGACGAGCGCGATCGGTTCTTCAAGAGCGGATTCATAATCCGATAGGCGTACCTTGTTGGTGGTACCAACCTCCACGAGTTTCGCGCCGGATTGTTTCATCACATCCGGCACGCGGAAGCCGCCGCCGATCTCGACAAGCTGTGAGCGGGCAATGACCACGCGCCTGCGGTTCGCCAGCGCGGATAACGTCAGCAGAACGGCGGAGGCGTTGTTATTGACGACAACCGCGGCTTCCGCGCCGGTCAATTTTTGCAGAAGGGCTTCGGCATGGATCAGCCGCGATCCGCGTTTGCCGGATTCCAGATCGAACTCGAGGTTGGAGTAGCCGCGCGAGACGGCATCCATAGCGTGAATGGCGGCGGCGCTGAGTGGGGCGCGTCCGAGATTGGTGTGGAGGATGACCCCGGTGGCGTTGATGACCGGGTGAAGAGTCGGCTTCGTCCATGTGGAGAGGGTGGATTCGGCTTGAGCGAGGATCAAGTCGATAGATGGCAGCCCAGCCAACATCCCGGATTTGAAGCGCGCGCGGATTTCATCCAATGTCTGGCGGAGCGCATCCAGAGTCAACGGTCTGCCGAAGCGCGCGATCAAATGCGCGGCGGTTTCGGTTTTTAGAAGCTGCTCGACGGAGGGGAGGTTACGAAGGGTCGTCATCGTGGATGGTAGGCGGGCGGCGATTGGCTTTCTCGCGAATGCGGATGAAGTATTCGGCGGCAATGAGACCGCCTGCAAGACCGAGAATGACGTAGAGTGTGACGAGGCGCCCGAGTTGAAGCCAGGCAAGCGTGGCGCCGTACACGCCGATCCAGGTCGCCTGACGGATGATGACGTTGGCTTCGACGGGCGGCTCGGTTGGGAAACGCCAGTGAAAATAATAAACAATGGGAAGCGCCGTGCCGGTGAGCGCCATGAGCAAGAGGGCGAAGAATCCCCAGCGCGACCAGACGAAGGGAAGCGTCATCGTGACGACGAAATACAAGCCGCCCCAGCCAATCAGTACGAGGGCAAGCGCGGATAAGCCGAACGGTTTGAACTTGAGAGATTCGTCCATTGGGTGAATTATACTTTGGTTGATAGTTGATGGTTGGTAGTTTTCAGTTGGTGGTTGCCAGATGGAGGTTTGTATGAATGTTTCTGATGCGATTCGATTGAAGAGAGCGGTGCGGAAGTTTCAGGATAAGCCATTACCCGATGATGTGGTTCATGCGATTCTAAACGCGGGGCGACGGTCGCAATCGTCGAAGAATGTACAGGCGTGGCAGTTCATTGCCATTCGAGATAAGTCCATTTTGAGGGAACTTTCCACCTGCGGGGAATGGGCGGGACATCTCGCTGGCGCGGCGATGGGCGTTGCGATTCTCACGCCCGAACCTACCGCAAAATTCCAAACGATGTTCGATGCGGGGCAGGCGGCGGCGTTCATGCAGCTGGCGGCATGGGAGTTGGGAGTCGGCTCCGTGCCCGCTTCGATCTATGAGCCTGAGAAGGCGCGCGGGATTTTAGGTTTTCCCGCCGAGTGGCATTTGCGCATTGCGCTCTCGTTTGGATATCCGCTGGAGGAAGCGAAGTTATCCGCGCCGCCGAAGAAGGGCGGACGAGTCGCTTTCGAGGATGTGGCGCATTGGGATAGATGGGTATAGTACCTTTGCAGGATGTACTTGAGCATGGGCGGGTCTATAATCCATGAAAATCATCTTGACGGAGGCTAGGCATGTCAACGTTGGAAATGCAAGAGATCGCGGCGCTTAAACAGCACATCTTCAAACTGGAAGCGCAGATGGACCAACTCTATCGTCATTTAAACCTCACCTTTGTGGAGCGAGCAGAACCGGGTGACGACCCGCGTATCATCGAGGCGCTGCGGAAAAACAACCTCCTCGAAGCCATCAAGGTGTACCGCGAGATCAGCGGAGTGGGAATGGAAGCAGCCAGGGCAGCCATAGACGAGATTCGCGCGCGGCGGGGAATTTAGACCTCGTTCAGTAGAGCATTTCCAAGTCAGTCCAGCAGATTCGCTGGGCTGTTTTGTTTCAACAAGAATCGCGCAAATACAGTTTGCACATCAAGGACGCACGGGCTGCGCTGGAGGATGTGGCGCATTGGGATAGGTGGCGATGTGACTTTTATCAATGTGCATCTATCTGTATTAATGGTTTAATCCCCGCATGGACACCTCCCTCACCCCCTTCTTCAACCCAAAAGGCGTCGTCGTCGTCGGCGCATCCACCTCGCCGGAAAAACTCGGCTACGGCGTGGCGCGCAACCTGATTCAAAGCGGATACAAAGGCGCGATTCATTTCGCGGCGCAAAAAAGCGGGGAACTATTCGAAAGAAAAATCCACACCAGCCTGCAAGACGTTCCCGACCCCGTTGACCTTGCGATTCTCATCGTCCCAACGCAAGCCACGCCTCAAGCCATTGAAGATTGCGGCAAGCGCGGCATCAAAGCGGCGGTGATCGTCTCGGCAGGGTTTCGCGAAGTCGGCGAAGAGGGAGCGGCGCTCGAACAGCATTGCGTGGAGATTGCGCAAACGTACAACGTGCGTTTGCTCGGACCCAACTGCATCGGCACAATAGACACGCATCTCCCGCTCGACACCACTTTCCTCCAACCGCCCATGCCAACACAAGGCGGCATCGGCTTCATCTCGCATTCCGGCGCGTTCGCCGCCGCCATCGTGGACTGGGCGCGCGGTCAGGGTTTCGGCTTCTCGCGCATCGTCAGCCTCGGCAACCAAGCCGACGTCAACGAGACCGACATGCTGCCAATGCTCACGGACGACGACGCAACCAAAGTCATCGTCATATACATGGAAAGCATCTCGAACGGCAGGCGCTTCGTTCAAACTGCAAGCGACGTCGCCAAACGCAAACCTGTCATTGCGTTGAAAGTCGGACGCTTCGAAGCCGGGCAAAAAGCCGCCGCCTCCCACACGGGCGCGCTCGCCGCATCCGATACCGCCTTCGACGCCGCCTTCGAAAAAGCAGGCGTGCTCCGCGCCGAAACCGCCGAGCAAATGTTCGACTGGGCGCGGGCGTTGGAGACCTGTCCCCTGCCGAAGGGAAACCGCATTGGGATTTTGACCAACGCAGGCGGACCCGGCGTCATCGCCGCCGACTCACTCGAACATCACGGCTTGGTCCTTGCCCAATTGAGCGAATCCACGCTGGAGGCTTTATCTGCCATTCTCCCGCCCGCGGCAAACACCCACAACCCGGTGGATATGCTCGCTTCGGCATCGCCCGAAGTCTACGCCGAATGCCTGGACATCCTGCTGCAAGACCAAAACGTGGACGGCGTCATGATCATCCTCCCTCCCCCGCCGATGTTCAAAGCGGAAGTGGTTGCAAAAAAATCAGTGGAAGTAATCAACAAGTTCGATAAGCCCGTTGTCATTGCATTGATGGGTTCGACCCTCATCGAGAATGCGGGGAATGAGTTCCGGGATGCAAGAGTGCCAACATACCCGTTTCCAGAACGGGCGGCATCCGCGCTGGCGGTGTTGGCAAGGAGGGCGAAGTTCATCGCCGACGATGGACGACAGACGATGGACAATGGTTTTATGGTCAGTCGTCCATCGTCCGGCGTCAGTTTATCAATGGATGATCTGATGCAAACCTACGACATTCCAACCGCGCCGATCAAACTGGCGCGTGATGAAAATGAAGCCGTCCAAATGGCAAACGAATTCGGCTACCCTGTGGTGATGAAGATCGCGTCGCCCGATATTCTGCATAAATCGGACGCGGGCGGAGTAATGCTAAACATCAAGGATGCCAAGTCCCTTCAATCTGGCTACGCGCAGATGATCAAACAAGTTAAATCCGCAGAGCCGGATGCAAAGATCGAAGGCGTACACATCCAACGACAGATTCCCGAAGGGCAGGAGGTCATCATCGGCATGGCGCGCGACCCGCAATTTGGGGCGTTGATGATGTTCGGCTCGGGCGGCGTCGAGGTGGAGGGGCTCAAGGATGTGGCATTCTGCCTGGGTCCATTGAACCAGGCTGAGGCGGAGGGAATGATGCGTAAAACGTGGGCTGGGAGAAAACTCAAAGGCTTTCGCAACATCCCGCCTGTAGATGAGGAAGCGGTCAGGGATGTCCTCATCAAATTATCGCGCCTTGCCGCAGAGCATGAAGAGATCGAAGAGATCGAGATCAACCCGTTGCGCGTGCTGACAAGGGGCGCAGTGGCGGTGGACGTTAGAATGAAGCGTGTTGCAATGCCGTAAAAAATATCGTATAGTGTTCTAAAAGGAGTGAGCCATGGCAGAGAGCGTTTATAAAGTAATCGAACTGGTTGGCACCAGCACGGAATCATGGGAAAAAGCGGCGGCGGCGGCAGTGGAGCGGGCGGCGGAATCCCTGCGCGAACTGCGCGTTGCGGAAGTTGCCGAACTGGACGTGGTCATTGAAAACGGCAAGGTGACGACCTACCGCGCCAAGGTGAAGGTTTCGTTCAAGTACGAGAGCGGCGGGTAGCTTTTACGATAAGGGGAAGTTTATATCGTCATCCAACCACTCGAAAGAGGGGGCGTGTTGTGGTTATTTTCCGAATGGTCATGATCGCAGTCGTTTGATAGAATTCCGCGCATGACTCGACTCGAAAATTTCATTTCACAATTTGCAGGCAAGACCGTTTCGACTGCCGTTTACGATCTTCAAACGGGCGATGAAATTCTCATCGGCGCCGATGTGACGATGCACCCAGCCAGCACAATGAAGGTGCCGGTGATGATGGAAATGTTCCGCCAGGCGGAAGCGGGCCTGCTTTCGCTGGATGAGCGGCTGACGATCTTCAATTCATTCAAAAGTATTGTGGATGGCAGTGAGTTTTCATTGGAAGAAGCCGACGACTCGGACAAAATTTTATACGCCCGCATCGGCGAAAGCGAAACCATCCGCAAGTTGAACCGCTTGATGATCATCCGCTCGTCGAACCTTGCCGCGAATTTGCTGATGGAACGAGTCGGCACCTCGCGCGTGGATGCCTTCATCAAAGAACTCGGCATCGCAGATATGACAGTCATTCGCGGGCTGGAGGACAAAAAGGCGTATCGTTTGAATATGAACAACTCCGCCAGCGCGCGCAGTTCCACGCACATGCTGCGCCTCATTGTGGAGGGAAAAGTCGTCTCAAAGGAAGCCTGTGATGAAATGATCCGGGTCATGCTTGGACAGGAATTCAACGAGAGCATCCCCGCGCTTCTGCCTGCTGACGTAAAAGTGGCGCACAAAACCGGCTGGTCTAGCGATTTTTTCCACGACATTGGCATTGTCTTTCCGCCCAGGCGCAAGCCGTATGTCATCTCGTTGTTTACACAGGGTTTCCCCGAAAACGATGAAAGTCAGGCGCATGATTGCATGGCTCAAATTTCAAAGATGATTTACGAAGGGCTAACCAAAGAGGGATTGGGATTCGTGTAAGCGTCATTTCAATGCGGGAAGCAGGAACGAGGTCGGCATGAGCGTGGAGGTCATTCAATAATGGAACGAATCATCATCGATGTCATCGGCTGGGCTGGCACGATTCTGTATCTCATCGCGTATGGATTGGTCTCTGCAAAAAAGGTTGAAAGCGATTCGTGGACGTATCAGGGCATGAACTTCGCCGCAGGGACGATGCTCATCATCAATACGCTGTATTTGGAGGCGTATCCATCGGTTGGATTGAACATCGCCTGGGTGGGAATTGCAGTGTTGACGCTGGGAAGAAAGATATTACAAAAGTGAATTTGAATACTTATCCGCAAACAGCGCGGGTTGACCGCCTGTATGCCAGAATAAAACCGTCTCGTCCTTTTTGAAAAATCCGTTGCGGATGAGGTCGATCATCCCTGCCGCGGCTCTGCCTGTGTAGACGGGGTCAAGCAATAAGCCTTCTTGTTTGGCAAACAAGCGAATCGCCTCGCGTTCACCCTCGCCAAAAACGCCGTAACCTGCCTGACAGTAATCTTCCGTTGCAAGTACATCGTTGCGCGAGAAGTTAATCCGCTCGCCGAGTTTTTCGCTGGCGCGTGAAGCCAGGTCTGAGACGTGTGATTTCAATTCTTCTTCGGGCTCGTCAATGCTGATTCCCAGCACCTTGCCCTTGTAGCCAAACAAACGCTGACCCAACACCAGCCCGGCATGTGTCCCGCCAGAAGATGTGCCGAAGACGATCCAATCAATTCCCTGTTCCAGACCTCGGAGGTTTTCAAAACCTCCGAGGTCTCCATTAATTTGCTTCATCAATTCTTCCATCGCAAAGGCGTATCCCATCGCGCCCGCCGGGCTGGAGCCGCCATACGGAACGAGATAGGGTTTCTTCCCTGCGGCAACGGCATCGTCAAAAGTCTTTTGTAAAATCTGATCACGGAAGGCACGGTCTTCGACAGTGATGATCTCCGCGCCGAAGAGTTGATCGAGCAAGAGGTTGGCGGTTGCTTGCTTGGGCTTCTCGCCTGTCAACACTAATTTGCACTCGAAGCCATAACGCGCCGCAGCCGCAGCCGTTTGACGGCAATGATTGGACTGCATCGCCCCGCCAGAAATGAGCAAATCGGCGCCTTGATCGCGCGCTTCGGCGATGAGGAATTCCAACTTGCGGGTTTTGTTGCCGCCAAACGCCAACCCGGTCTGGTCATCGCGCTTGACGAGAATGCGCGGTCCGCCGAGGGCATGAGAGAGATTTTGTAACTCTTCAATCGGCGTAGGCAAATGAGCGAAGTTCAATCTCGAAACAGGCATTATGCACCTCCAAGCACTTGCTTTGTTTTTTCTTTTCCACGCGACCTCATGAAATTCAGCACGCGCGGCATGACGTCCGAATACATCGCATACCAGAATTTACTGGGTGCGAAGTCATACGCGCCGAGCGTCCGCACTACTTCACCGCCCAAGCCTTCTTTGAAACGATACACACCCCACATCGAGTCGCTTTCATCGAAGACATCCGGCGCGCCCCACAAGTCGTAGGTCAGGCAGCCGTGCGCCTTGGCGTGTTTCATCGCCGCCCACTGCAAAAGATAGGTCGGCATTTTTTCACGATGGACATTGCGCGACATGCCGTACACATAATATCCGCGCCCGGCGAACATGAAGAGAAAGATGGCAGCGACGGGTTCGTTATCTACTTCAGCAATCAGGGGGACGGCGGATGGTTGACCGCTGACGGTGGACATGAATAACTTCCACACCGTCATGTAATATTCTTCATCGCGAATCACAAACCCGTCACGCACAGATGTTTCCGCATACATTTTGTACAACATCTCCAAATCCCCTTGCTTGCCTACGCGCACCGTAACACCCTTCTTTTCAGCAAGGCGCACGTTGTATCTCGTCTTCTGCTTCATGCGCATGAGGATTTCTTCTTCGCTGGCAGATAGATCGACCATGACGGTATTGCGGAACTGAATCTGGTCGGACGACTCAATCCACCCCCTGCGCATCAGATCGGACCTCACAGTCTGTCCGCTGTTTTCTGTAACCTCCCCCACGCTGACAGGGACTCCGCGTCCCAGCGCCACATCGGGGTCGAGTTTCAGGAAGATCGCGCCTTGTTTCTTCGCAAAGGATTGCAGATCGTCCAGCACCCGTTTGCGAAGGGGCTCATTCGTCCAATCCATGAGCGGACCTTTGGGGGCGTACAGGACAGAGAGCCTTGCGGCGAATCCACGGTTGAGGATGGTGCGCTTGAGGATGAGGGCAGCGGCGACAATTGGTGAGTGGAAAGTGGAAAGTGAATTAATGTCGCTTTCCACTTTCCACTTTCCATCTTCAGTCCAAGCGCCGTAATAGGGAACCCAACCATACTTCGCCTTAACCTGCCCCCATTCGTAGGTTTGCAGGAAGTGCGGGTTGGGCAAATTGGAGATAATTTGATTCCAAGAATTACTATTCACTATTCCCTATTCCCAATAAACTTCAAATACATCCAATACAACAACGGATTATATACTCTATCCAACGCCTGTGCCGCGCGTTTGAGTTGACCGCCAAAGCCGCGTTTGAAACGATAGACGCCCCACAAGCCATCATGCCGCGACTCGAATTGAGCTTCGAGCGTCTCTTCGTTCTCGTCGGGAACGCCCCACAGGTCATATTCTGCACATCCACGCGCCTTTGCCCAGCGGATGGCTTCCCATTGCAGGAGGTAAGTCGGCATACGGTTGCGCTCTTCGTTGTTGGATGCGCCGTAAACGTACCACGCCCTACGCCCATGTGCAAAAACCATAAGTGCTGCCAATGGCTTCCCCTCAAATTCAGCAACGAGCAGTTCACATGTCCCTTTGGGGTGAAAGAGTTCGTATGCGCGTTGATAATACTCTTTGGAATGTACGCCAAAACCATCGCGTCCGCCGGTGATGGTGATCATTTCGTAGAAGGCGGCGACGTCGTCCCATGCGCGGACCACTACGTGTTTTTTCTCCGCGAGGCGGATGTTGTAGCGGCACTTGGGTTTCATGCGAGATAGAATATTTTCTTCGCTATCTTGAATATCAATAGTTATTGTGCGAGGAGGTTGGATGTTATGTTTGGAAATGATGAATGATGAATGATGAATAATGAATTGGTCAGCCCAAGTATCAGGTTCAATTTTAAGGAAGACTGCGCGATTCTTTTTGCAGACAGAGTCAATCTCCTGCAAAAAGAATTCACTATCCACTATCCACTTTCCACTTTCCACTGGTTTAGGCATGTATCCAATCGTGAATCCCAACGGCAAGCGGCGGAACAATATCTGCACACCCACATCCCCTGAAATAACGCGGACGGGTTTCCAGCCAAAATCCTTTTTGAGTTCGCCCCACTCGCCCATCTGCAAGAGATGCGCGTCGGGGAATTTCGTCAGGAATTGATTCCATTCGGCGAGGGTAACTTCGCTCATCGTTGCACCGAGCCGGAGGGTAGAAAATGGTTGATGGTCTGAATCAGGTCGTCGGTCTGGGAATGAAGCGCAAGGTCTGAAAGTTTATCCAATGTTTGAGCGAGCGCGGAGCCGTCCACATGTTCCTCTTTCGACATGCGGAAAATTTCCGAGTGCTGCGTTCGTTCAAAGTCCACGCCATCTTCGAGCAGGTCTTCGCGCAGTTTTTCGCCGGGGCGAATGCCGGTGATTTGAATGTCAATGTCGCGGTAGGGTTCGAGACCGGAGAGGCGAACAAGGTCTTCGGCGAGATCGAGGATGCGAACCTGCTCGCCCATGTTGAGCATGAAAACCTCGCCACCCGCGCCCATGGACGCGGCTTGCAGTACGAGATGCACGGCTTCGGGAATAATCATGAAATAACGCCGCATGTCGGGATGCGTGATGGTGATGGGTCCGCCGCGCGCGATTTGATTTTTGAAGGTGCGCACGACACTGCCGCGACTGCCAAGCACGTTGCCAAAACGAACGACGGAGTACGGCAGGTTATTTCGCTGCGCCGCATCGAGGACAGTTAATTCGGCGAGACGTTTTGTCGCGCCCATCACGCTGGCGGGACGAACGGCTTTATCGGTGGAGATGAGCACGAGTCTTTCCACCCCGTGCCTGACCGCTGTTTCGACAACGTTCTTCGTGCCGAGCACGTTGTTCGTGACCGCTTCTTCGACATTGGCTTCCATGAGCGGAACATGCTTGTGCGCCGCGGCATGAAAGACAACTTGTGGTTTATGTTGGTTAAAAACTTTTTCAATGCGGTTCAGATCACGGACATCGGCAATGACGGCTTGAATGTTGAGCGTGGGAAAATCATCTTTGAATTCTTGGAGGACTTCAAAAATACTATTCTCGCCGTGACCAAGCAAAACAAGCTCGGTTGGATTCCAACGCGCGAGTTGACGACAAAGTTCACTGCCAATCGAGCCGCCCGCGCCAGTGACAAGGATACGTTTGCCGCCCAACGCTGCACCAATAAGGTGGTCGTCAATTTTTGCGGGTTCGCGGCGGAGGAGGTCGGTGATGTCCACTTCGCGCAGACGGTTGACGCTGACCTTGCCGCCGAGAAGTTCGTAAAAGCCGGGGATGATGCGCGAGGTGATTCCGCGTTTGCGACATTCGTCGTTGACAAGGCGGATGATATGCCCCGGCGCAGATGGAATGGCGATGATGACCTCGTCCACTTGTTTGGTGTCGAGCGTTTTTGCGAGTTGGTCTATTTTGCCAATGACCGTCACGCCGTAGATGTTGTGATTCTGCTTGGCAGGGTCGTCGTCGAGAAAGCCAACGGGGATGAGATTGAGCTGGGAGGTCTTCTGCAATTCACGGACGACAAGTGCGCCCGCGTCACCTGCGCCGAGGATGAGGGCATGACGAGTTTTTGCGTTGGTCTGGGCAGAGGATTGCTCCGCAAGAATGCGCAGAACGAAACGCGAGCCGCCAATCAGAATGAGCGAGATAAGCCAGTCGATGCCGAGGGCGGAACGGGGCATGCCCGGCTTGATGAGATCAAAGCCGATGAGCAGGAGCATGACTCCCGAGGTCAGCACCGAGGCGGCAGAGACGGCAAAGGTGATCAGCCGCAATTCGTTCGTGCTGGCATAGACCCACAGACGGCGATACAGTCCAAAAAAATAATAGGTTGGGATTTTGACAAGAAGCGCCACCGCGCACATCACCAGCGCGGCAGGAAAGTAATACGGCAATTCGCTCACGTCCAGCCGCAACGCAAAACTGCCCAGCACCGAAACAATGGTGAGGGCAAGGTCGCCGATTAAGACGAAGCGGTTACGGACGTGGGGACGGGAGGACATGGGGAAGGATGAAGGATGAATTAGGAATGATGAATTTGGAGATTGGTAATTGGTGATTGGTAGGCGCATTAAAAAACGAATTACCAATCTCTAATCTCTATTTACTACTTACCAATTACGAATTACGCATTTCCTCCACCGCTTCTTTCAACCCTTCTGCCAAGGTAACTTGCGGCTTGAAACCGAGCATATCCATGATTTTCTTCGGTGTGCCGATGGAGCGATAGATATCGCCAGCGCGGGGTTCAGCGTGGACATGTTTGGGGGCGTTCGGGAAGATTTCGTAGAGGATGTCGAGCAGGTCGAGCAGGCGGGTTTCAACTCCCGTGCAGACGTTGAAGATCTGCCCCGGCGCGGCAGGGTGTTCGGCGGCAAGCAAATTGGCTTGCACCACATCGCGCACGTTGACCAGGTCGCGGCTCTGACCGCCATCGCCGAAGATGGTGATGGGCTTGTTATCCAACATGCGGCGGATGAAGATCGGTACGGCGGCAGCATACATGGAATCAGGTCGTTGGCGCGGACCGTAGACGTTGAAATAGCGCAACGCGACCACTTCAAAGTTGAAAGATGAAGTATAAAGTTGACCGTACAGTTCGTCCACGCGCTTGGAGGTGGCGTAGGGCGATAACTGGCGCAGTGGCGTATCTTCCGAAAGCGGATACGCTTCCGAGTCGCCGTACACGGCAGCGCTGGTAGCGAAGACTGCGCGCTTCACGCCTGCCTTGCGGGCGGCTTCGAACAAAATGGAAGTTCCCGTCACGTTGACATCGAGACATTCCTGCGGCTTTTCCATTGACTCTGGAACAGAGACAAATGCCGCTTCGTGAAAGATGATATCCATGCCTTTGACGGCTTTCGCAACGGCGTCAGCATCGCGCAGGTCGCCTTCGATGATCTCCACATCCAAGCCTTTGAGGTTCTCGCGCTTGCCCGAAGAAAAGTTGTCAAAGACACGGACGGAATGTCCAAGTTCGAGAAAAGAGCGGGAAATGTGCGAGCCGATAAAGCCCGCGCCGCCGGTAACCAGATATTTCATTTATCTACCTGTCCTTCTCAAGACCGTTCCAATCGTTCTCAGCACAATGCTAAAGTCCATGCCGAGGGTGCGGTGTTTGATGTAATACAGGTCATACTCAAGTTTCACGATAGTCTCTTTAACAGTGGCAACATAGCCATAATTGATCTGCGCCCAACCTGTGAGACCGGGCTTCACCAGCAATCGCGCGCGGTAAAACGGGATTTGTTTCTGGTATTCCGCCACCAATTCGGGTCGCTCGGCGCGCGGACCTACGAGACTCATCTCTCCATGCAGCACCGTCAGAAACTGCGGCAGTTCATCCAGGCGGGTCTTGCGCAGGAAGTTGCCGACTTTGGTCACTCGCGGATCATTTTCTTCTGCAATCTTAGGCAGACCATCCGCCTCGGCGTTTTGTTTCATCGTGCGGAATTTCAGGATGTTGAACGACTTGGCGCCCTTCCCAAAACGCGGCTGGGAATAAAAAACAGGAGACCCTGTTTCGAGAATAATGGCAAGCGCAATGAAGGGAAAAGCCAGCAGGAAGAACATTGTCCCCGCAACCCCGCCCAAAATATCCATGATGCGCTTGGACAGTTCGTACATCCCGCTGACTCGCACCTGGTCCACAAACGAGCGGATGACCCAGTCCGTTTCGAGATGCTCGATGGGCACACGCTGGGTCAATTCTTCATAGAGGATGGGCATGCGGGTCACTTCCACGCCTCGTTCCTGGACGTCGAGAATGGTCTGGAAGGTCTCGCCTTTGATCTCGCCCGTAATGGCGATGACCACATCCGAAATGCGGTAATCCTCCACCAGGTCGAGCAGATGCTCGCTGTCGCCCAGCACCGCAAAGCCCTGGTAGGATTTAGCCCGTTTGGCGGGGTCGTCGTCAATGAAGCCAATGATGAGGAAGGGCGGCGGGTTCAACCTGCGATAGGCTTCCACGAGCGTGAGTCCCGCCTTGCCCGCGCCCACGACCAGCACGCGGCGCATCAAACCGGATGAGGTGTAGAGTCGGATATAGATGGCGCGCCAGCCCAAAGTCAGGAGAGAGGCGAGGATGAGAAACGCGCCCACCGCAATACGCGGCAGGGAATTCGGCTCGACGTAGAACGTGAAAACCAGCGAGTATCCAAGCAGCCCCACCAGCGGCGCGACGGCGATCCCGCGCAATGTCCTGCGCCAATTTGCGGCGGCATGCAAATCATACGATTCCACCATCAACAACAGCCATACAAAAGGCAGGAGGTAAAACCAGAACGGGACGTCGATCTGGATCAGGCGCTCGGCTCTGCCCGGCGTCAAACCGCTTTCGATCAAACGATACAGGGAATATTGATACCAAAAGAAGATCGACCCCGCAATGGCGGCGGCGGATGCAATGAAATCGCCCAACAGCAAAATAAAACGCTGCTCGCCGGGTCTTAATCGCAGGGACGGTCTATATATATCAGCCATGTTTCCAGAACAAACCTGAAACGGCGCTCCACAAAAACCCGGAACCCCACGCAATGTGCATGGTTGAAATTGCCAGCGGCATCCCCAAAGCCAGGTACGCTTTCCTCTTCGTCGTTGCAAGGCGCAAACCTGCCAGACCCAGAATGAGGTAATAAAAAAACAATTGGGCAAAAAGCAGGAAACGGGCGAACGCCCACCACAAGGATAACACAATCAATGTCAGGAGACTTAGCGCAAAAACCGGCGGCAGCGCCTGCCGCCAGCGCAGCGTATGCGGATAACGCTGAAGCATTTTGAACTTCCAAAAGCCATAGCGCCAGTATTGAACAGCGAGTCTGCCGAGCGTATCGCGTGAAAAATAAACGGAACGAATCGAAGGATCGAGCCAGACCACGCCGCCTGATTCGCGCGCGCGCGCATTAAACTCATAATCCTCGTTCGCCAACAACGTTTCGTCGAACGCGCCGATCTTCTCGAAAAATTCCCGGCGGAACGAACCGAACGGGACGGTATCCACAGCCCCCGGCTTGGCATTGAGGCGGTACATCGCATCCCCCACCCCAAGCGGGTGCGCCGCCGCAAACGAAATGGACTCGGCGATCCAAGTATCCGCGCCGGGGCGAATCTCCCAAACGCCGCCCACGTTATCGCCCCTGCCGGATCGATGCGCCGCCACGCACCGCTCCACGTATTCGGGGATGGGCATGGAGTGGGCATCCAATCGGACGATGATCTCGCCTCGCGACTCCCGAACAGCCTGATTCACACCAGACGGAATCGTCCTCGCCCGATTTTCCACCACGCGAACGGACAAATCCGCATGTTCCTTCTGAAACGATGCGATCTCCTCCCGCGTCCCATCCGTGGACATGCCGTCCGAGATCACCACTTCCATCTCCGCCAGCGGATAGGTCTGCGCGCGCAGAGCATCCAATAGTTTGCGGATGGTGGCTTGTTCGTTATAACAAGGAATGACGATGGAAACAAAAGGTAAATCAGACATGCTCTTCCGTAACATAAATTCTCGCCGCCAGTCCAACTGCGGCGAGACCATGTGAAAAACAGGCGGAACGAAATCTATGCAACCAGTGCAATCGCTTCGATCTCCACCAACCCGCCCTTGGGTAAAGCGGCAACTGCAACCGTGCTGCGGGCGGGCGGGTTTTCGCCAAAATATTCGGCGTACACCGCGTTCATTTTCGGAAAATCTCCCATTTCCTGAAGAAACACCGTAGTCTTTACCACATGTTCCAAACTGGAACCCGCCGCTTCCAGCACATTACGGAGATTGTTCAACACCTGGCGCGTTTGTTCCTCTACGCCTCCAGCGATCAACTCGCCTGTTACAGGGTCGAGGGCAATTTGCCCGGCGGTAAAAACCATCTTATCCGTGCCGATCGCCTGCGAGTAGGGACCGATCGCTTTCGGGGCTTTATCTGTCTGAACGACTTTTTTATTCATAACTACCTCTCTTGAAATTAAGGTGACAGCCGCATTTTCGACGGATTCCCGGCAAAAACACCGCCCAACATGACTGTTCCCATATCTGTGAATTTATGAGCAATGTATTTTAATACAAAAACAGCAAAACGGGCTTTACGGCTGCGGCAGCGCAATTGGCGTGAGAGTCACCGTCGGTTGTGGGACGGGGGTTGGAGATAAGTCCACCCACCCGCTGTAGGCAAAATACTCCAAGAGGAATTGCGCGCGCTCGCGTTCGTTCATCGGGCGCGGACGGGAGTAATCCTCCAGCATGGCGGTCAGCAGTTCCACGCCGAGATATTTTCCATCGTAAAAAACATGCCGGTCAATGAACTCGCGGCGGGTTTCGTCAATGACCTTGCCGCCGTCCAGTTCGTAGGTCATCTGGTCGAAGAACAAGTTACCCAAGCCGAAATGAATGAACGAGTCGACGCGGAACTCCATCAGGTGCGGGTAATGCGCCTGGCTTCCGCTTACCACCGTCGCGCCCGCATCGGCAACAGCGTGGAATCCATCCTCATGCTTGTAGCACGGACCCGGATGGTAACACTCCTCGTGCTGGAAGGTGAAAATCACCATATAGCCCTGCGCCGTCACATCCTGAATTTGTTTGGCAAAGAACGTGTAATCGCAATCCGCCGCGCCGGGTTTCACATCCGTCGCCTTGACGAAATCATACGAGAGTTTTCCGTTGCAACCCATGAAAGCGATCTTGTTGCCGTTCACTTCCATCGACACAGGCTTGCGCGCTTCTTCTTCGTTTGCGCCGCCGCCGTAATATGGGATGTTGTTCTGTTTGTACATCTCAAGCGTATCGAGCATGGCTTGCGTGCCGCGGTCGGCGAAGTGATCGCCGGTCAACTCCACGATGTCTGTTCCCACGTATTCGAGCAGTTCAAAGTATTTCGGGTCGCTGCACAGGATAAAATTTTTATGCCCCGGCTGGGGGAACGGACAATCCGGGTCGAACGGCACTTCGTTGCTGATGTGCGCCACGTCCGCGTTATACAGCCAGTCATGGATCAATTCGCCGGGACGTGTTACGCCTTTCAATTCCATTGTGAACGCCGTCGCGCGCACCAGCGCGGTGACGCCCGTCAACACCACTGTCGCCAGTTTCGATTCATCGCGGTTGGATGCGGGCAATTCAAACGACGCGCCGGTCAATCCAAACGTCACCTTCAGCGGATAAACATCCGCATCAAAATCCTTGCGAAGCGGCGATTGACCGTCCACGCTCAAAACCTTCCACTTTGGCTGGATTTCCTCGAACGGGATGACCGCCCAAGCGGACATGTCTTTCCACGCCGCATCCAACAACCGGTCTGACGAAACGCTTCGCACCACGCCGGAAGCGGGTTCGCCCCAGAGAGCAGTCAACGCCTTCAGCGTGGACTCCGCCATGAGGAGTGGGCGCCCGTTCAAGGTCCCGTTTGAGGCGCCCTGCCAAGCGGAGAGCAAATCTTCGGAGGTTACGTCATCGGTCACCGTTGGGAACGGCGCGACGAGGGCATAGATCCAAAGCGAGCCTGAATCCGCCACATCCAATGTTTGCGTCGCGGACTCAACATCTTCAACAACGGGGATGTTCCATGAGGCTGCCAACTCGCGCAAATCATCCGGCACGGCAGGGCTCACCCACAGCGCATCCGCGGCTGGTTTTTGCGTGGGGGTTGGCTGCGTCGTCGGCACATTCGTCGGGGCATCGGGTTTTTCAGTCACAGGCGCGCCGCAGGCGGAAAGTAAAAATGTAAAAACCAAAAACAGTGAAATTTTCTTCATTTGAATTCCATGAGTGAAAATAAAAATACGAAGCGATGACCGCCTCGCACTTATAAATGAACTTGCTTAAACAGGCATGAACGTTAGTTTACTATCACTTTCGCCAGCGTGTAGGATTTTAATGCTTCATCATCCATCGTCACACCCAAACCCGCGCCAGCGGGAACGTCAATTGTCGAATCAGCGTCGAGGACAAAACGCTCGTTCGTGATGTCTCGTTTGTAGTAGCGGTCTGAAGCGGAGATGTCGCCGGGTAAAGTGAAGTTCGGCAAAGAAGCCAGAGCCAGGTTCGAGGCGCGCCCAATGCCCGTTTCCAACATGCCGCCGCACCAAACGGGCATGTTGTGCTGCCGGCACAGGTCATGCGTCATCACCGCCTGACTCAACCCGCCGAGCCTGCCCGCCTTGATGTTGATGATCTTGCACGCCTGCATTTCGATGGCGTACCGCGCATGGCGCGGCGAGACGATGCTCTCATCGAGACAAACCGGCGTTGTGAATTTCTTTTGAAATTTGCGATGGTCCCAAATATCATCTTCAAACAGCGGCTGTTCGATGAGCAGGAGATTCAAATCGTCCAGCGGTTTGAGGCGGTCGGCATCATCCATCGAGTAGGCGGAATTTGCATCCACCTGCAAGCGCAGGTTTGGAAATTCTTTGCGAACGGCGGACGCATCTTCGACGTCCCTGCCCGGTTTGATCTTGATCTTCACCCGCGCATATCCCTGACTCACATACTCCGCCGCGCTTCGCGCCAGACTTTGGGCTGATTCTTGAATCCCAATCGAAACTCCCACCTCCACCTTTTCCCGCACGCCGCCGAGCAACTCGCGCAGGGATTTTCCTTCGCGCTTGCCAAGCAAATCCCATAGCGCCATCTCCGCGCCTGCCTTGGCGAGTTGATGCCCGCGAATGCCGGAAACGCGCTGTTGAAAATCCAGCACATTCTTCACATTCTGCCTGATAATCAGCGGGGCGATAAAGTCCCTGAGAATGTGCATGGACGTGCCGGTGGTCTCGTAGTTGTAGCCGGGGTCGCGCGTGGCGACGCACTCGCCATAGCCGATTAACCCTTCCGAATGGATTTCGACGATAACGCATTGGCGGTCTGTTTCGCGCCCAAAGGAGGTTTCAAACGGCGAGACGAGCGGCATGGAGATATGATGGAGTGTGATGGATTCGATTTTCATGGGATTGGCAAACCGCAGATTCCAAAGATTCTTTCGATGTACTTATCTGCGAATTCTGTGATGTCCTATTGGGTCGGTGTTTCCCCTGGTTCTTCTTTTATGCCTCGCAGAGCGTCATCGAGGCTGGTGGATTCGAGCCTCATGCCGGGGGCGGGCGCGCCGCAATACGGGCAGATATTCCACGGGAGTTCCATCAATTTCGAACAGTTATGACAAGTCTTCTTCAACTTGGTATGACAGTTCGGACAGATTTGCCAATCTTCCTTCACGCGGCGTTCACAGCCAGGGCAGAGCGGAAGGTCTTCCAACGCTTGAAGCAGCGCTTCCTCCTCCAACGTGCGCTGATATTCCTCTTCCAATGTCCGCGGCGGGCGCAGGATGAGATAAACCAGCACGCCGGGCAGGTTCAACACTGCCACGAGCAATGCCGCGAGGGTTTGGATCAACGGGTCGCGCGCGCGTGAGCGAATGTCGCGATACGTCCACACTACGAGGCTGATCCACAAGGCGACGACAAACGCGCCCGCAAAGGCTGTCAATACGAGGGTGAGACTGCTGAGAAAAACGGGATCAAAGGTCATGAGAACTCCGGGATGGGTTCATTTTAATGCATAACGCGGCAAGCCGCAGCCAAAGTAAGTCGGATTGGCAATCCGACCTACGCGCAAAATCTTCGCGGTAGGCGTAGTTTTTACAGAGCAATACTAT
>JAGUZU010000064.1 GCA_020060625.1 Anaerolineales bacterium
TGTGGCTCCTCCGACAGGCTTATTTGCCTATCGGAAAGTAACATTTTTCCTGATGCAACGATACTCCCCTCGGTAACATTTTCCGTGATGCAATTCGATCTCCTATTCCCTTTTGATATACTTCCCCTTCGACAGCCAAACAAAATCAATCCAGGAATCCACATGACCAACCTCGAATCCATTGCAAGAAAAATTACCGGTATTCTCTTTGCCCAGCAATCCCTGGCTTCGGCGGGCTTCATCGCCGCGGCGACGCTCAATTCCATTGTCGGCAGGGACCTGGGGCAAAACCCAAGTTGGGCGGGCGTGCCAACTGCCATCTACCTGCTGGCGGGCGCATTCTCGGCGTTTCTCGTTTGGGGTTACATCTTCGATGCCATCGGCAGGCGCGGCGGCTTGGTGATGGGCTTGAGCGCGGGCGTGGTCGGCTCTGCGATTGCGTTCTATGCCATTGCGATCCATTCCTTCCCGCTCTTTCTGGCGGGCATGATTTTGATGGGCATGGCGAATTCCGCCGTGCAGCTTGGACGCTTTGCGGCGGCGGAGGTGAACAAGCCCGAACATCGCGGACGCGCCATCTCGAACGTGGTCGTCGGCGGGACGGTCGGCTCGGTGATTGGTCCGTTCGTGGCGGGACCGGCGGGCGGGGTCGTCGCTTCGTGGGGTGTTGACGAACTGGCAGGCGCCTATCTTGTGGCGGCGGTCCTGTTTGCGATTGGGGCGGTGATCGTGTTTGCAGGTCTGCGCCCCGACCCGCGTGAGATCGGGGTACAGGTGGCGGATCAATTTCCTGAAACAGTGGCAGGCTCGGGTCGGGTGCGAAGCGTGCTGGAAATTTTACGTCAGCCCGCGGCGTTGGTGGCAGTCGTCAGCATGGTCGTCGGGCAGATGGTCATGGTGCTTGTCATGGTCATCACCTCGCTTCACATGCGCGGACACAATCACGGGTTGACAGATATTTCACTGGTGATTTCATCGCACACGTTTGGGATGTATGCGTTCTCGATCATTTCAGGACGCCTCGCCGACCGCTGGGGCAGGGGCGCTGTTATTCTGATTGGTTCGGCTACGCTGGTAGCTTCCTGTGTTGCCGCCACCATTTCGCCCGATGTCCTGCCGTTGAGCGTCGCCTTGTTTTTGCTTGGGCTCGGCTGGAACTTTTGTTTCGTGGGCGGCTCCACATTGCTTGCCGACCAACTCTCGCCGTTGGAACGTTCGCGCACACAGGGCTTCAACGACCTGCTGGTGGGGCTTGCCTCCGCCATTGGCAGTTTGGAAAGCGGGTTCATCTTTGCGTCGCTTGGCTATAATATGATGGCGTATGTTGCGGCGGTTGCCGCGCTCATTCCTTTGCTTGTGACAATGTTTTGGGTGAGGGCAAAGCCGCGCATGATGGCTGAGGCGTAGCGTGCAAAAGGTCTTCGGCGTTCACTTCAAATGGTTTGCGCTTTTCTTTCTGGGCGGTTTTGGCGTTGTCCTTGCCTCCGGCATGTATACGGATTTCCACGCGGCGGGAATTGATTTTTGGACGATCCTCTATTACGGGCGCCGCATGACGCCCGCCCAGCCCGAATCGCTTTACAACGGATTTTATCCATTTGGATACGCCTTCCTGATCGGGCAGATGCCCTTCACGTATGCGCTTTCGCTCTCGTACCTTCTCAATGCGCTTCTCGCCGGACTTTTCACTGCTTCTGTTTCGACGCTTGTTCTTTCATCCCGATCCCTTCCGGCAACCGTTCTGGCGTTTGTCCTCTCCATTGTGACGCCGAATGTATTCGTCAATGCCAATATTCTGGGTCCCGATATTGGCAGTCTCGCCTTTACGGCGTTCGCCGTTTTTCTGCTCTGGCGGAGTCATTTCGATCATTCCTCGGATGAGTTGAGCGATTCCGCTTCGATATTAATCGGCGTTTCGCTTGGGCTTTCGGTTTTATTCCGTTCCCACGCCATCGTTTCATCCATTGCGATCTTGTTCTGCTATATTCTCGTCACGGGTGTTCGTCCTTTCCGTTCGCGCGGATTGATGCTCGGCGCGTTTCTCGTCGTGTTTTCGCTTCAGGTGGTCGTTAATCTCGTGTCCGGTCATGGCGCACTCGAAACCGCTCAAAACTTCAACATCTATAAATTCTTTTACGGCGTGGATTGGACTGTCTCAGTTACGCCGGAGGAACTCAAGGATTTTTCACTGATCGAAACCGTGATGCGCAGTCCAAAAGATGCGTGGAATGCGTATTGGGTTGTGTTTCGATATTATCTTGTCGCCAATTGGGTCGTTGCCTTGCTTTTTTTGCTCTCGCCCAAAGGCAGGACGTCCCGCTACGCTGTGTTTTCGATCCTCTTCGTTTTAGTGTATGCGATTCCCGTCTCCCTGAGTGACAGCGCGCGCGGTCCCATTTTGTTGATGGGCGCGTATGTCACGTCCATTGCTTTTCTTCCGCTCGCAATCGAAGACACGCTGAAAGCCCGCCTTCGATCCAGCCGCCGGGCGATTCCTGCCGCAATGGGAGTGTTCTTTCTGCTTCTGATTCCAACCGCATATCAGTGGATGCGCCTCGATCTTGATTTTCTGCGGGCAAACCGAGCCGAGCGTAACGTGCTTTTCAATGTCGAGCAGGTTTTGCTCAAGAGCGGCATGAAAAGCCCGGATGAAGTCTATGCAGATCGTTATGACTTCTATACCCCCAACACCATGCCATATCGCTCTCGCCTGATCGGCAATTGGTCTGGCGATTGGATTTGGGGATTCAATGAAGACTATCCGCCGCTTCCCAACGATTCGTGGGAATCTTTTGCGGAGGCTTGCCGCGAACAGGGTGTCCGCTTCATGGTTCTTTCGCCGAACAGCCATTATCGCGGCGATTTCTTCCCTCCGATTTACAATGATGAGGTTGACCTCGACGCATTGGGCTTGACCTTCATCGCCCGCAGGGGCAACTTGAAAATCTATGAATTCCAGTAAACGGTTTTCAATCGAACAGGGCGAGCTCCTTGTTGCGATGGTGGTCGTCTTTCCATTGATTTTTTGGAACGCCATCGAACATCTCTTCCCAATGGGGTATGCAGGTCTGTTCACACAAATGGCGGAGCAGATTGCGAATCTGAATTTTCGGCTTCCCCTCGAATCGCCATATTACGGACCGGGGGGAATTCCATTCGCCTATCCGCCCTTTGGTTTGTACGTGCTGGCTGTCTTCATCAAATTGACGGGGAAATACTACATTTTCCTTCGCTGGCTTCCGCCGCTCTTCAGCCTCATCTCGATTGCGTTGACGTATTTGCTGGCTGTAAAACTTTTCAAATCCCGCGTCCCTGCGGCGTTCGTTGCGATCATCGCATCCGCGTCACCCGATTTATACATCGCGCATACCTGGTCTTCGGGAGTTGTCCGCGCCCCTGCTTTCATCTTTGCGATTCTTACGATTTATTTTTTTTCTGAAAACCTCGAAAATCGCTCGGTAAAAAACATCCTGTTGACCGGCTTGTTTTTTGGCTTGGCGGCGTTGAGTCATCTCGCGTATGCGCTGTTTTGCGCGGCGTGGATCGCTTTCTTTTCCATCGCCAGCAGGGACTGGCTGACGCGCGTTCGGGATTCGGTATTATCTGGATTTGTCGGCTTGCTGGCCGCTTCGGTGTGGGTCGTTCCAGTCGCTTCACGTCACGGTTGGGAAGTGTTTTTGGGCGCGTTCAATTCGCATGGCGGGGAGAATATCTTTTCCCTGCTTGCCAACCCCGGCGGACTTCTGCGGTTATTCCAAATCAATTTTTCTCCCATCACATCGAACCTTGTTTTGGCTGTCCTATTTTTGCTCGGGGCATATTGTCTTTTCAGGCGGAAAAGATATGATTTTATTTTATTCTTCGCGGTTATCGTTCTTGTGTTCCCCGAAAATGCGCGCTTCGTCTTCTGGCTGGGAAGTTTCTTCGCCGGCTGCGGACTTTGGTTCGCAGGTGACTGGGCGTATCGCATGGCGCTCAAAAAGAGAGACGTTTCATACAGCCTGGGCTTGTTGGCTTTTTCCATGTCAATCCTTGCCTTCATTTGGTGGACGGGATTTAAGACGATCTCAGCCTTTTCGCCGCTTTTGAATGAATCCGCGCTGGAACTTGGCGAACGCGCTTCGGACTTAATTCCGCCTGATTCAACGTATCTGGCTTTGCTCATACAGGATGAATCAGAGTGGATGCCGTTCCTGCTGAAACGCAACCCGCTCACAGCGCAGTGGGGAAGCGAATGGCTGGGAGAATATAATCAGCAAACCCGCTTGATGTCGCTTTTTCAGGGATGCAGGAAGGAAAAAGACTGGGCTTGCGTGCAATCTGTGTTGGGCGGAATGGACGAAGCGCCTCAATTCGTCATTACGTATCGAATTGAGAGAGCGCTGAACGATCAGATCCCAGCCGACGGTCAATGGCGGGAAGTCTTTTCAAACAACCGTTATATTGTTTGGAAGGCGGCTGGCTCGCCGTAGCAATGTCCCCCGGTTAAAAGAAAAGGCGGCGCGCCATGCGCCGCTTTTTTTCGTCGAAGACCAGGGGTTAACTGTCGCTTTTGGTCTTGTTTTCGGCTTTGGTTTCCTTCTTTTCCGGCTTGCTCGAACCGGAATTGCTGCCCGATGAGGATTTGTGGTCCGTGGCGTAGAAACCGGGTCCTTTGAAGATGATCTTGGTGGGGGTGATGACCTTCTTGAGCGACTTTTTGCGGCATTCGGGGCAGGTCTTCAACGGCGCATCCGTGAAGGATTGCTGGCGTTCGAACTGGATGCCGCAATTCTCACAACGGTACGTATAAACTGGCATGGCTTATCTCCTTGCTAACCTTGGATACAACGGCAGGATTATAGCGTGTATGGCGGGGCGGGGCAAGCCCTCGCAGGCGGCATGTTATAATTTTCTAACATTTTTCGGAGGGCTGAATGCTCAAGATCGAGATCGTTTACTGCGCGGTTTGACACTACGCCAGCCGGGCCGTGAGCCTGGTGGAGGAACTGCTCAAGGAGTATGAACACGTCATCGAATCGGTGGCGTTGATTCCCTCGGACGGGGGCAGGTTCGAGGTCAGCGCGAACGGGCAATTGATCTATTCCAAATTACAGACGAAACGTCATGCGGAAGCGGGCGAGATCGTCAATATCATCTCAAAAATCGTTGATTAAGAGGAAACTGCATGGCTAAAAAGGGAAGAGTATTTTCGGGCGCGCGCCCAACGGGGCGTCAGCATTTGGGGAATTATCTTGGCGCAATTCAGAACTACGTCGCGCTTCAAACGGACTTTGACTGTGTGTACTGCATCGTGGATGTCCACGCGCTGACAACGGTGGAGACCACGCAGGATTTAAGGTTAAACACGTTTGAAATGGCGTTGGATTGGCTTGCGGCAGGCATTCGCCCCGAAGAGTCCATTCTCTTTATTCAGTCACACGTTCCCGAAGTGATGGAATTACATACCTATCTTTCCATGGTGACGCAGTTTGGCAAACTGACCGACCTGCCGACCTTCAAGGAAAAAGTCCGCCAGCAGCCGGAGAATGTCAATTATGGACTTGTCGGCTACCCCGTTTTGATGACCGCGGACATCGTGCTTTACAAAACGGATGTGGTCCCCGTCGGCATTGACCAGGCTCCGCACATCGAATTTGCGCGCGAGATCGTGCGTTCCTTTAATTATCGTTACAACACAAAAGTGTTGGTCGAACCGCAGGTCAAGCATACTGAGATACTCAAAGTCGTCGGCATCGACGGCAGGGATAAGATGAGCAAAAGTTTGAACAATCATATCGAACTTGCCTCAACACCCGAAGAGACAGTCAAGCGCGTGCGTGAAATGGTCACCGACCCCGCCCGTCAGCGCAAGACCGATCCGGGCAACCCCGACATCTGTAATGTGTTCACCATGCACAAAATCTTTTCCCCGCAGGAGGAAGTGGACATGATCAACACCGAATGCCGCCGCGCGGGCATCGGTTGTGTGGATTGCAAACTCCGCTTTGCGAACAACCTCAACAAACACCTCGAACCCTTCCGCGCCAAACGCGCCGAACTCGCTTCGCAGGAAAGTTATGTGAAGGATGTTTTGAATGACGGCGCAAAACGCGCCCGCGTCATCGCGCAGAAAACCATGGAAGAAGTCCGCGAGGCAATGCAGTTACCGTAAAGGGTTGGTAGATTGGTACATTCGTACATCGGTTGCGGCTCAAATTCCTAACCTGCCAATTCCCGAAGCACCAACATGAGAGCATTAATCCAGCGAGTTTCAAAAGCCAGTGTCTCCGTAAACGAACAGACCATTTCCAGTATTGGAAAGGGTCTGTTGATTCTATTGGGTGTGGGGCATGCGGATGGGGAGGCGCAGGCACAATTCCTTGCGGAGAAGGTGGCAAATTTGCGTGTCTTCGAGGACGAATTTGGGAAAACGAATTTATCCATACTGGACGTTAAGGGAGATGCCATCGTTGTTTCGCAGTTTACGCTGTATGCCGATACCCGCAAGGGGCGCCGCCCGTCGTTCATTGATGCAGCGCTTCCCGATGTTGCTGAACCTTTGGTAAACCGGTTTATCGAACTCTTGCGCGCTCAAAACGTGCCGACCCAAGGCGGGCAGTTTGGCGCTCACATGCTCGTGGAAATCCATAACGACGGACCCGTCACCATTTGGTTGGAGAAGTGATTTGAAGCGTCCGAACGTGATTCAGCGGGCTTTACATCGCTTTTTCATGCTTAAACCGGTCACTGCATTTTTTGCCCCGCGCACGCATGTCCTGGACGGTTTCATATTAAAGATATCCGGCGGCAGGCGCACGCTTTCCGAACTGTTGGGCTGGACTATCATTCAAGTGCTTACCACCGGCGCAAAGACCGGGAACCGGCATACTTCGATCCTTATTGGCGTGATGGATGGCGAACACATCGTCCTGATCGCGTCCAACTTTGGGCGTCAACGCAACC
Organism: Anaerolineales bacterium; assembly: GCA_020060625.1. Classification (GTDB taxonomy): domain Bacteria; phylum Chloroflexota; class Anaerolineae; order Anaerolineales; family Villigracilaceae; genus Villigracilis. The sequence continues at coordinate 6,946 of JAGUZU010000064.1, forward strand.
CCGGGTGGTATTACAACCTCAAAAAGACCCCCAAATGTGAAGTGCGGCTTGGAAACCGCGCAAAGAAATACCTTGCCCGCGAAGTTTTTGGAGAGGATCGTGAACGCTGCTGGCGTCTTGTCCTTTCGGTTTATCAGGGGTACGAAAAATACAAAAAACGCGCCGCGCCTCGCCCAATTCCCGTGATGATTCTCGAACCTGAAAAATAATTGCCAAGATGAGAATTTCATGATAAAGTTGCGCTTGTAGGATGCAAGTAGGTTTTCGTTGTGGAAGTAGAAGACGACGGCTCAACGCAACACCTTGAGTCGTTTTATTTTTACCGCCCGATGAAAGACAACCTGCGTCACCTAATTTTTTCATTTTGCTTAGGAGGCAAAAATGTCTGAACGTATCATCGGTACGGTAAAATGGTTCAACTCCACGAAGGGCTTCGGCTTCATTGAACGTGAAGGCGGACCGGATGTCTTCGTCCATTTTTCCGCCATTCGCGGCGATGGATTCAAGAACCTGCAAGAAGGTCAAAAGGTTGAATTCACCATCGAGCAAGGACCTAAAGGATTGCAAGCTGCCGACGTCGTAGTGCTTTAATTTGACCGTATCAAAAGAGTCCTGCCTATTTTAGACAGGACTCTTTTTTATTAATCACAGCCTTCCATCAACCAGCCGCTTCTTTCGGGACCCATAACCTGGCATCTGTTTCGACGGCGATTGCCCCCGCCTTGAGCATGGACTCCGCATCCGCGTCCGTCCACACCCCGCCGGAACCGATGATGGGGAGTCCGCTCATCGCCGCTGAACGCGCCACGTCCAATGCGCGGGGGAAAAGCGAACGGCCAAATAAACGACCAGTGACCAAATTCCCAGCCTTGTCATACACAGCGCCGCGCGGCGCGGCGAGACTGACCGCTTCGGCGCCGTTCCCCACCAAACGCGGACCCAAAGTTAAAATCTGTTCGTGAGGCAGGGCGAAGATCAAAGGCATTTCTCCCAGGCACATTTCCAGGGTCAGCAGGATGATGTCATCTGCCAATAAGGGCGCAAAGCCGAGTTGGACCGCCATTACATTTTCTACGTTTTCCAATTCGCGCACCATGCGTTGGGTTTCCTCGGGGCGGTCTGCCATGAGGTGGACGATGATCGGCAGGTCGGCGCGTTTCCATTTGGCGGAGTATTTCTTCAACGCGGCATTGAATCCGGGATTCGGCAAGCCTGTATGCAGGAGGAATCCGCCTGGGTATTCGATCACAGCCGGATGGGCAGCCGGCAGGCGCGGGCGGAGCGAGAGCGGATTCGTCACAAACGCTCCGAACGAATCAAGCGGAATCCCATTGCGGGAATCCGGGGCGAATCCCAGCAATCCTGTCGCGTTGATGAGAGGTTTGCTAAAATACAAATCGCGTTTCATAAGGAGTGATGATGCAGCCGTTACAAAACATCCGCGTGCTCGATCTCAGCCGTGTGCTGGCTGGTCCTTATTGTACGATGGTTCTCGGCGACCTGGGGGCGGAGGTTATCAAAGTGGAACCGCCCGAAGGAGATGAAACGCGCGGCTGGGGTCCGCCGTTTGCGGGAGGGGAGAGCGCGTATTACCTGTGCGTGAACCGCAACAAGCGCGGTGTGGTGGTGAATTTGAAAACGGACGAAGGCAGAGTCGTTTTACGCGAACTCGCCATGCAGAGCGATGTGTTGGTGGAAAATTTTCGCCCCGGAACGCTGAAAAAATTCGATTTGGATTTTGAATCCCTGCATGAATTGAATCCTCGTTTGGTCTATTGTTCCATCTCCGGTTTTGGTCAGACTGGACCTCTGCGGGACAAGCCCGGCTACGATTTTATGATTCAGGCGATGGGCGGCATCATGAGCATCACCGGTGAACCGGACGGCGAACCAATGAAGGTCGGCGTGGCAGTTGCGGATCTATTTGCCGGGCAGAACGCGGTTATCGCCATTCTGGCTGCCTTACAGGCACGGATGATGACAGGCGAGGGACAATATCTCGATATTGGTTTGTTTGATTCGCAACTTGGCTGGCTTGCGAATGTGGCAAGCAATTATTTGATTTCCGGCAGTCTTCCGAAGCGATATGGCAACGCGCATGCGAACATCGTGCCGTATCAAAGTTTTCGAGCCAGTGACGGCTGGTTTGTGATTGCAGTGGGAAACGACAAACACTTCGAGGCGTTGTGCAAGATGCTTGGCAAACCGGAGTGGTCCGCGGATGAACGCTTCTCAACCAATTCATCCCGCGTGGTAAGCCGCGAGGAATTAATCAATTTGCTGAAGCCAATTTTCGAATCAAAAACGGTGAAAGAATGGCTTGCGTTGATCGGCGACCAATTCCCGTGCGGACCGATCAATGATTTCGGGCAGGTCTTTTCCATGCCGCATGTGCGGGAGCGGGAAATGCTGGTGACGATGGAACATCCCACCATTGGGGCGTTGCCTCTGGTCGGCTCGCCGCTTAAGATGAATGGGACGCCCGTCGAATATCGCCTGCCGCCGCCGTTGATGGGGGAGCATACGAAGGATGTTGTGAAGAACGTCCTCGGTTATTCCGAGGAACGGATAACGAATTTGATGAAGCGCGGGTGTGTGAAATAACCTGTTCGATATGGCGCGCGAAGTAAAAAACCTAAGTTGTCACCTTCAAAGAGGTAACAGGAAATTCGCCTGTTTTGAACCGCCGAGGCGCAGAGGGCGCGGAGTTCTTCATGAATTTCTCTGCGTTCCCCGTGACTCTGCGGTAAAAAAGTAAATAAGGCAGCAACTTAGGTTAAAAACCTCTCCCCTTGCGGGAGAGGTTTTTGCATTTACGCGGTTTCGATCAAACCCATCGCCTGGAGCATCTCTTCGTTGCTGGCGAACTTGAACTCTTCCAGCCCGCGCTTCCGCGCTTCCTCCGCTTCGACTGCTTCCAGCCGCTTGAGGTCTTCCTTCATAATGACGGGCTTGGGAAGCGACTTCACCTTCTCCGCCACTGCCTCGGTGTTGACCTTGGCGGATGTTTTGGTCTGAAGATATTGCATGACCGCTTTCGCCGCGCTTACGCCGTCTTTGCGGGCATAGCCGACCAGACCTTCGCTTGCCTTGCGCGACCACCCGCCCACGAACACGCCTTCGAGCGGCGTCTCGTAATTGACGCCGTCCACGGGGAACTTCGGGGTCTCGGTTTTGACGAACTCGTTCCATTCCGTTGGCAAGCCAAACGCTTCATCCACTTTATCGCCGATGGCAAAGATGACCGTGTCCACATCCAACATGCGTTTTTTGCCGGTGCCTTTCGGGCTGGTCCTGCCGCCCTTATCCACGAGGATGTTATCCTCCACTTCCATTTTGGTCAGCAGACCGTTCTCGCCGTACATGGCGGTGGGAGAGGCGAGGAAATCGAAGCGGAAATTCGCGTCAGCGATTTTTGGATCCGCTTTGGAGAGCGCATCCAGCACCTTATGCCGACCAATTTCCGGGTCCTGTTGAATCGCGTCGAGAATCGGGCGGACGCGCTCCATTTCCTTTTCGAATTCATCCAGGTCAAGATACGAGATCAAATGCTTCATCTCATCCTTGGTAAAGTTCACTTCGGCGGGTCCGCGCCGCACAACGGCGGTCACTTCCTCGGCTTTTTGAATCGTGATGAGAAAGCGGGCGATATCCACCATCACGTTGCCCGCGCCGATGATGGCGCAACGTTTTCCAAAACGGAATTTACGATGGCTGAAAGGCGGCAGTTTATTGTAGTGATAGACGACATCCTTGGCGTGATACACGCCTTCCAGGTCTTCGCCGGGCAAGCCAAGAGACTTCGTTCCCTGCGCGCCCGCCGACACCAGCACCGCATCGAAGCCCATCGCGCGGATGTCGTCCAGCGTCAAGTCGCCATTTTCCCCGACAACGACGTTTCCATAATAATCAATGCCTGCAAGGTCGAGCGCCTGCCGGAATTGTTTGCGAAGCCCCTCCTTCATGGTATGTTTTGCGAGATAGATGCCGTATTCCGCCAGCCCCCCGGCTTTGATATCCCGGTTGAAAAGAGCCACCCTCACGCCGTTATTTGCAAGTTCGCGCGCGCCAAACAAGCCCGCCGGACCCGCGCCGATCACGGCGACATAATATTGGTTTTCTGCGTTCACCGTTCCTCCTGAATTTAGACAAAAACTGTCTCATTATATTGGAAAATGCTTTCTTTCACAAGCCGCTTCCATAAATATATCATCTTAAATCGAATCTGCAATCCGCTTATACTATGCTAAGATTGAACATCGTTTACGTTTAGGAGACACCATGACCGAGAATAACGAGCCCAGGGATGATCCCGCGAAACGATTGCGGAGATTGGTGGGGAGCGCCTCTCCCCTGACGCGACTGCCAAAAAAGAATGTTGACCCCGCTTCCTTTCTCCCAAAGCAGGAACAAGACGAAAAAGCAGACGCGCCCCCCGAGCCTGATTCAGCAACGCCAAAACCTCCTCCCAAAAATAAACCCGCCTCGAAACCCAAGCCGGAGCCTGCTTCTGTTCCGAAGGGCAGGGAACCCCTCTTCGGTCCCCGCTTCTGGACGTTTGCAAGCATCCTCTCCCTGACCGTCAACGCAATCCTCGCGCTTGTGTTGATCGCTCTCGTCATTGGCATAAGCCGCGCCGGGTTGAGCGTATCCAATCTCCTTAATATGGGAAACGATTTGCTCGGCGGCTTATACGGCAATTTTGAAAAAATGGACCGTGCCAGCATCCAGACAAACGTCGAAGTGAACACGAAAATCCCGGTGCAATTCGACCTGCAGCTCAACCAGCAAACGGACGTCATCCTCAGTGAGGACGTGACCATTACCAACGCGCTTGTCACCGTCAACACCGGCGGTTTGAACATCAGCCGGGCAAACACCACCATCGTCCTCCCGCAGGGGACGACACTGCCTGTCATTCTTAATCTCACTGTGCCTGTTGATACCGAAGTCCCTGTCACGTTGAATGTCCCGGTGGATATTCCGCTCTCTGAAACCGAATTGCACGAACCATTCGTCGGTTTGCAGGAAGTGGTAAAGCCTTTTTACTGTATGATTAATCCAAACGCCCTTAATTTGGATGGAAAACCGCTCTGTCCATAACTTTGGAGGTACATGAAGAACCCTATTACGCACGTCACGCTTAAGAACGGCATGCAGGTCATGCTCAAGGAGATTCATACCGCCCCGATCATCTCCTCATGGATTTGGTATCGGGTCGGCTCGCGCGACGAAGTCACCGGCAAAACGGGCATTTCCCATTGGACGGAACACATGCTTTTCAAGGGAACGAGAAAATTCCCCGGAAGCACGCTGGATAAATCCATCTCGCGCGATGGCGGACGCTGGAACGCCTCCACCTCCCGCGATTCGACCCGTTATTACGAGACCATGCCCGCCGATAAGATTGACCTCGTCCTGCGCCTCGAAGCCGACCGGATGATCAATACTATCTTTAAAGAAAAAGAGGTAGCTTCCGAACGGACGGTGATCATCTCCGAGCGGGAGGGAAGCGAGAACGAACCGGTCTTCCAATTAAGCGAGGCGGTGCAACATGCGGCATTTCGCATCCATTCCTATCATCATGAAATCATAGGCGATATGGCAGACCTGCGCTCCATTGCGCGCGATGACTTGTACAATCATTACCGTACTTATTACGTTCCAGGCAATGCCGTACTTGCCATTGCGGGAGACTTTGAAACGAAGTCCATGTTGAAACGCATCGAGGATTTATTCGGGCGCGTTCCAAAAGGACCCAATCCGCCCCGGCTTGCCCGTCCGGAGCCGGAACAAAAGGGAGAACTCCGCTTGACGGTGGAAGGACCTGGCGAGACCAGTTTTACCCAGATCGCCTATCGCTTTCCCAATGCCACCCATCCGGATTATTTTCCGCTTCAAGTGTTCGAGAGCCTGCTCAATGGAGCCAGCGGACTTTCCTATAAAACCGCCCGCCTTTACCGCGCATTGGTGGATAAAGAATATGCAGTGGATGTTTCCGGCTGGTCGGAAGCGACGATTGATCCCTACCTGTATCGCATCACCATCACTCATCGTCCCGACCGCAAACCTGAAGAGGCGCTAGCCATGTTGGATGATGAGATCAAAAAGATGCAGGATGGACCAATACCTGAAGAAGAAGTCGAACGCGCAGTTAAACAGGCGCGCGCCGTTTTCGCTTATGGAAGCGAGAACATCACTCACCAGGCATTCTGGATGGGGTACACCGCCATGTTCGCAGATTACAGTTGGTACACCAAATACTTGAATAAACTTGCGAAAGTCACCCCGCAGGATGTTCAACGAGTGGCTCAGAAATATTTTCAGCCGCACAGCCGTGTGGTTGGCACATATATTCCCAAAGGGAAGGGCGGCTAAATGGCAAAACCAACCTCAAAAATGTCATCCCTGCCAAGCCCGGAGGATGTGTTTCAGGTCACGCTTTCGAACGGCATTACCGTTCTCGCGCGTTCAAATTTCAACAGCCCGTCCATTTCGATGGGCGGATATCTTCCCGCAGGGGCGATCTTCGAAAACGATGAAAAACTCGGGCTTGCCGATTTTGTCGCCAGCATGTTGATGCGCGGCACGCAAACCCGCACGTTCGATGAAATCTATAACGAATTGGAGACCACGGGCGCAGGCATGGGCTTTGATTCCGGCGTCCATAACACCAGCTTTGGCGGACGCGCCTTGGTGGAAGACCTTCCGCTTTTGCTTAAACTATTGGCGGAGTCCTTGCAAACCCCCATTTTCCCGAAAGATGAAGTGGAAAGGCTTCGCGCCCAACTGCTCACCGGGCTCGCCCTGCGCGCGCAGGATACATCCGACATGGCGGATCTGGTCTATGACCGCATGTTGTACGAAGGACATCCTTACGGGAGACCCACCGATGGATTCGTCGAGACGGTTCAATCCATCACCCGCAAAGATATGGAGAAATTTCATCGCCTCCACTTCGGACCTCGCGGCATGGTCATTGCAATCGTGGGCGCGATCCACCCGAAGAAAGCTGTCGAGGAGGTGGAAAGGGTCCTGGGCGGCTGGCAGGTTCCGGGTCAGGTTGAGGCGCCGCCTCTTCCTCCGCTCAAGCCTGTTCGCAAGACCCTGAAAAGTCATCATACGATTGAGGGAAAATCTCAATCCGACCTTGTCGTTGGCGCAATGGGACCCCGCCGAAAAGACTTCGATTACATGGCGGCGTCGCTTGGGAATTCAGTGTTGGGGCAGTTCGGAATGATGGGGCGCATTGGAAATGTGGTGCGCGAAAAGTCGGGGTTGGCGTATTACGCCTATTCGAGCCTGCATTCGGGAGTTGGACCCGGAAGTTGGGAAGTGAACGCGGGCGTTAATCCGGCGAACCTGAAGAAGGCGCTTGGGCTGATCGAGATGGAGCTGCGCCGGTTTGTAAAGAACGGCGTAACGAAGAATGAACTTGCCGACAGCCAGGCAAATTACATTGGGCGCTTGCCGCTTTCGCTTGAGTCGAATGGAGGCATGGTCAACGCGCTTTTGAACATTTATCGCTATGATCTTGGCATGGACTATTATCAGCGTTACGCAAGCCTGGTGCGAAGCGTCACGCGGGCGGAGGTGCTTGAAGTTGCGCGAAAGTACATTGACCCGGACCGCCTTGTGATTGCCACGGCGGGTCCATAGAAACAGCGTTTTTTTATGATCGTGCGAAGTGGTGTGGACCTTATTGAAATAAGCCGTATTGCCGAGGCAATAGAACGGCATGGGGAACGTTTTCTCGCAAGAGTCTTTACGGAATTGGAACAAAAGGAATGTAACGGACGCATCCCCTCGCTGGCGGTGCGGTTTGCTGCAAAGGAATCTGTTGCCAAAGCGCTCGGTTGCGGCATTGGCGATGTGGGTTGGCTGGATATTGAAATCCGCTCGGATGAGAAGAAGGCTCCGTTTCTGGTTTTGTATGGAGGGGGGGAGAGGCTGGCGAAGCAATTGGGGTTGACGAATTGGTCGGTGAGTTTGAGCCATACCGACGATCATGCGATCGCGTTCGTAACGGCGATTGGATAAGAAAACCCCTCCCGTATGCCAGTTTACGAGAGGGGCTGCAAGAAGATATAGTTGGCGAAGGAGAACTATATCTCATCTTGTCTTTTGGTCTTCCACACCGATCCAGAAGTGACCCGGCATGACCGAACGATAGGGGCGGATGATCAGTTTTCCTAATTCAAATTGTTTTTGATTCGAATCCATCATGCTTGGATGCACAAGACATATATCGGGGATGTGCCCGAATTTCTTGCTGTAGTATTCCATGGCTTTTTGAATTTTCACGCTTAATGTTGTGCGCGGGTCGTTGTCGAACCATAGCATTCCAGTGTGCATAATTGCCTGCCTTTCCTTATTCGGTGGGCGGGATCCAAAAACGGAGCAGTTTATTTCCTTCGCGGATGGCGAATTCCGTGCCCGCGATCAGGTGACCAAGCGTTTGGCGGCGATCTCCGGTGAGCCAATGGGCGTGTTCGGGATTTTCAACATTGCCGAACATCCGTGTGCGAAAGAATTCCATCCACTCCGTCAATGCCTGTGCGCGGTCAGCGTTGAGGGTGACGAAGGTCCACACGCGGCGGCTGGGTCCGCGCAGAAGGAGCCAGCGCAGGTTTTGCTGAACCTGGTCATCCAGGTTGGTGACGGCTTCGAGACCGTCGATCAAAAGAAGGATGGATTGCTCTTCGCCTTTGTTGCGATGCGCCCAAGTGACGAGTGATTGCAGTAATTCGCCGGCATTGTCATCTTGGGTGATATAGATCCCGGCGTTGTTTTGGTTACCTTCGAGTTTTTTCCACTCAGCAGGAGTGGGTGTAATAATGCCATACTGCACTTTGTCGGGGGAATGGAGCAGGTCTGCGGCATGGGCGATGGTTTGGAGTAGTTTTGTCTTGCCGCTGGCTCTGTCTCCAGCGATGAGGATGGGGCCGGGAACGGGGTCGTAGATGTTCAAGAGGACGGGCAAGCCGTCTTCTGCCATGCCGAGGAAGAGCGCTTCGCCGGGCAGTGGGGAGATGTCGGCGATGACGGATTTCAAAGAGGGCAGGGCAGGCTCGGGCGGAGTCTGAGGCGTGAGCGCGGAGCCTTCTTCCTCTTGAAGAAGTTCGGTCAATGTTTCCATCATCAGGGTGAAGCGATTTGTTTTATCCATAATAGAACAACTGTTCTAATAATAATTCAACCAGTGCCGGTTGTCAAGAGGCAGTTTCGTTTTTTCATTTCAATGTCATTGCTTTGCAATTGCGTAATGCATCAAGATAAAATGTTACTTTGAGGGGATACGTTGCATCAAGCAGAAATGTTACCGAGAAAGATTCCAAAGTTTGGCGGTTTTGAGGTCAA
>JAGUZU010000147.1 GCA_020060625.1 Anaerolineales bacterium
CGTGGCGCAGTCCGGTTAGCGCGTGGCGCTGCCAGCGCCAAGGTCGGGTTGATTTTTTACAAGTTTAACATCGGGGCGTGGCGCAGTCCGGTTAGCGCGCTTGCTTTGGGAGCAAGAGGTCGTAGGTTCGAATCCTATCGCCCCGACTTGTGTATTATGTGTACATTCTCCGAAGTCAAAAACTGCAACGTTTTTATGTAGGCTCAACGGAGTCTGTGGAAAGACGTTTGCAGGAACATAATGCGGGAAGATCAAAATCGACCCGCAGCGGCGCACCATGGACGTTGGTTCGGGTGGAGACTTTTACAACACGCTCTGAAGCGGTATTGCAGGAACGAAAAATCAAGGCGCGCGGCATTGGAAGGTATCTTTCAGACCTTGAAACGCCTTCTTCCGGTTAGCGCGTGGCGCATGACGCCAAGGCCGTAGGTTCGAATCCTATCGCCCCGACTTGTGTATTATGTGTACATTCTCCGAAGTCAAAAACTGCAACCCGACAATGGCTTGTTCTGAAGATACGAAGTTGAAAGGCTTCGTATCTCTTTGTTTTAACTCGTATGTGTTAAAATTGACATAGAGGTTTGTATGACAAAAAAAGTTGACGGTATCATCGAAGCAGTCCGATATAAGAACGGACAAATTGCAATGGTTCGCGCGTTCGAACGGCGGGGGGCAACGTTTTCAGACCGAACCCTGCTCGATAGAAAGACCCTATTGGAGCGTTTGCGGGGCGGCAAAAATTTCGCCACCGGCTCGCGGGAAAACCTGCTGGCAAGCACATTCAAGGTCGATAAGCCCGTTTTATTCGCGGAAAAGAACGAGCAGGCATTCATTGCAACCCGTGAAAATCCGAACCAGGACGAACTGGAGAACGTGCCGTTCTTCTAGAAAATTCCCATGCGTATCATAGATAAAACCCCATGGCAGGATGCTCAAGGCAATATCGGTTTAACCGCCCGTTTGCAAGGGACGTTGAAATACGGATTGAACTGGTACGGCGAATTGGAAGCCCAGAAGGCGGTCATCGCGCAACTGGACCGCATGCTCGAAAAAGGCTTCGTGCTGATCCGCAACTTCACCCTGCCCAACAGCGAGATCATTCTCCCGATCATTTTGATCGGCGCTGGCGGCATCTGGATCATCCAGACGACGAATGTAAAGGGCTATTTTGAAGCCAGGGGCGATCAATGGAATACGATCAGCAACGGCAACTCGCAGCCTGCCAGGGTAAACCTGTTAAAACGCGTATTGCAGTTGTCGCGCGCGTTCCAAAAATATCTTGAACTCCAAAAATTCAACCTTTCCCTTCCGGTGGAGCCGGTATTGATCGCCAGCGACCCAGGCGCGCAGATCGAATCACTGCGTCCCGCCGTACGCGTAGTCCGAAGCGACGCGATCAAACAGTTTGGCAGTTCGCTTCTGCAAGTCCGCCCGATCCTCTCCGCAGGCGCGATCTACGACCTTGCCGACCAGATCATCGATCCGTCCCTGCGCAAAGAGGAACAAAAGCCGGTTTCTCGCGCGCAAGCCATCTTCCAGGCATCTGAAACGCCGCAGGAATTCAACCCAAGTGAACTGGGGTTTGCATTCGAAGAGGAAGGCTCATCCGATGCCAAAACGATTCCTCCCGAAACCATCCAACCCGGGCCCGCCAATCCACCCATCCCCGCCGCAAAACGGGGCATTTTTGGGATGAGTACCGCGCAATCCGCCGTACTGGCGGTAATGTTGATCGTGGAATGCTGCGTGTTGATCGGGTTCGCCTTCATCCTATACCAATTTCAATAACCCGACTTGAACACGCCCTTTCTATCCATCGTCATCCCCGCCCACAATGAAGAGAGCCGGCTGCCCCGCGCGCTCGACCAGGTTTTCTCCTTCCTCGAAAAACAGGCATTCTCCCGCGAAGTCATCATCGTCGAAAACGGGAGCTCAGACCGCACGCTGGAAATCGCGCAAGCATACGCCCGCAGCCACCCGAACCTGATCGTCCTTCACGAAGAGAAAAGGGGCAAGGGCAACGCCGTGCAACGCGGCATGCTCGAAGCGCGCGGCGAATACCGCTTCATCTGTGACGCCGATCTCTCCATGCCCATCGAAGAACTGCTGAAATTCATCCCCCCCGCGCTCGAAGATTTCGACATTGCCATCGCTTCGCGCGAAGCGCCCGGCGCCATCCGCTACAACGAACCACCCTATCGGCATCTTGGCGGGCGCGCCATCAACTTCGCCATCCGGCTGTTCATCCTGCCGGGGTTGAACGACACCCAATGCGGCTTCAAATGTTTCCGGGCGCAAACCGCCGAATCCATTTTTCGCCAGCAGACACTATCCGGCTGGTCCTTCGATATCGAAATCCTTTACCTTGCCCGCCGAAAAAAATCAAAGATCAGGGAAATCCCAATTCAATGGTACTTCGACCCCGACAGCAAGGTCAACGCCGTGCGCGACGCCCTGCGCATGATCGGAGACATCTTCCGCATTCACCTAAACGCGCTCCGCGGCAGATATGACTTCACCCCCCGACCTGACGCATGAACGACAACTCTGGACAGCCTGCAAACATATTGCAGGATTGGACGAAGCGGGACGCGGCGCGCTCGCCGGACCGGTCTGCGTGGGCGCGGTCATCCTGCCAAACGCCCCCCCGCTTCTCCACCACGCCTTGAGCGGGGTACGTGATTCCAAGCAGTTGACTCCCCGAAAGCGTTTCCAAATTGCCGGGCAAATCAAACAAACCGCATTTGCATGGGGAGTCGGATTTGCATCGGCGGAGGAAATAGACCTGATGGGCATCGCGCCTGCCACACGTCTCGCCGCGAGCCGGGCGCTGGAAGCGCTTCCCGTCATACCGGATTTTCTCCTGACCGATTTCCGCCTCGAACTCCCTGAACTGGACATCCCCCAAGCCTCGCTCGTCAAAGGCGACCGGCGCTCCCTGAGCATTGCCAGCGCATCCATCCTTGCAAAAACCGCGCGGGACGAAATCATGTCCGCGATGGACGAAACATACCCCGAATATGGGCTGTCGCGACACAAGGGCTATGGCACGCTGCTGCACCGCAGCGCGATCAAAAAATTCGGGCAAACACCCATTCACAGGAAAACCTTTTCAATCAAAAACGGACGCTGACCGCGTCCGTTTTTGATTGCTTGCATTCTTACATTTGATGATTATCTTACGCCCTTGGGAATAGCCCTCGACGACTCCATCTGCACGCCGGTCAATATCGCCCTCACAGCGATACGATTGGCATACACGCCGGTGGTTTCATTGTAATTCTTGCATGTCAGCAGCGTCAGCCAGGGCTTCTCCTCATGTTTCAACACGGAGGTGTCGCTGGGGACAATCACTTTGTTCACGCGCACTTCATACACATACATGTACCCGTAGGCGTGGACGATGATCTTGTCGCCCCATTTCAGAGACCCAAGGTTTGCAAACGGTCCCGCTTTGCCGTCAGAGAGCGTGACATGAGCCGTCAGGGCGCTGTTGCCTCTCCAGGACGGGAAGGCGGTTCCTTCCAACCATCCAGCCTGCGCGCCCAGCCAGGATACATCCCACTCGCCGTCCACCAGCGGCACGCCCGTGATTGGAAGCGAGAGACCAAGCCGCGGCACTTCCACCCAGACATCGGTCGCCAGGTAATTCTTTTCCTGTGGCTGCTCCGGAAGAAGCGTAACCATGCCGGGAGCAAAACCCGTGACGGGGATCAGGTAGGGCAGTTCAAGCGGCTCAACCGGTTCGTTGCCACCACCGCTTCCTCCTCCTCCTCCTCCTCCGCCGCCGGGTTCGCGAGTCCAAACAACCTGATTCGAACCAATGATGGAGGTTCCCAAGACGGTCTCTTCTTCAAAATCGCCGTCGTTATCCACATCCACGCGGGCAAAGCCCTGGTTTTGTACCTGGTTCACATTATCATCCACCGTAACACGGAAGGTGATCACGACTTCGTTATCGGCGGCTTCCTCCGTAAGATTGCCGTCGTCGGGACCGATCGTTCCCTGCCATTGAATACGGTTATTCCCCGCATCGTAGCCGCAGAAGAAATTGGGAACCGCGGTGGGGCTCAACGGCGGGGAAACCGCAGCCGCATTGGAGGAAGAACCGCGCGGTTCGCAGGTAACGCTGCCCGCCACGTACGTCGTGCCGGTGGGAATGTTGTCCGTTACCTGAACGTCAATGGCGGTTGTGTTGCCGCTGTTGATCCAGACCATGCGGAATTCCAGTTCCGGTAAACCGGCTTCATTGAAGGTCTTGATGGCGGTTGGCGGGTCGAAAATACCTCCAACCTCGGCGCTGCTCTCATTGTTGCCCGGGTCGGGATCCACCTCATTACCCGCGACGCTGGCGGTGTTTGTGATGCTTCCAACCTGCGTCACGGTTGCCGTGATTTCCAAACTCACCGAATCGCCGGAGTTCAGGCTGCCGATGGTCCAAATGCCCGTGTTGCTGTCGTACGCCCCGCCGCCGTTATCCGAAACGTAATCCAGCCCGGCGGGCAGCAGATCGTCCACAACCACCCCGGTGGCGTCCGAAGGACCGTTGTTCGTCACAGTGATGGTGAAGACAACGTTCTCGCCGAATATCGGGGATGGGTTGTCCACGGTTTTGGTTATGGCAAGGTCAGTAAGTGGATTCACCGTGATCGTGACCGTGGCGGTGTCGCTGTTGCCGTTGGCGTCCGTGATGGTGTAGGTGTAGCTGTCCACGCCGCTGAACCCGGCATCCGGGGTATAGGTGCAGTCCGTCGCCGTGCAGACCACCGTGCCGTTCGTCCCCTGTGTGTTGGACGTGATCGTGGTCGGTTCCGTGCCCAGATCGTCGTTGGTCAAG